>JBCDAA010000210.1:0-15332 GCA_039186435.1 Myxococcota bacterium
CAACTCCAATCGAGGGACGGAGTTCTTCACTTTCGTCACTTTCCACTCGCCACGGGCGCAAACTGACGAAAGTGAAGAACTCCGTCCCCTCCCAAGAAAGCGCCCTCCCAAGAAGGCGCGGCGAGGTCACGGGTCACAGAGCTCGATCGCCACGTGAGGCGAGACGAGGTTTCCATGCCCATCAAACCGCGGCGGCACCGGACCGGTTGCACCGAGCTCGGCCACCATCGCGTGCAGACAACACGGCGTCGGCGCGAGGCGACAAACCGTCGCCGAAGGGTCTCGCCCGCTTGAGAGCACCACCACTTCAGGCGTTGCGGAATCTCCATCCACCTCAACCGCATGAAGCCGATCGAACGAGTACGTCACCGCTTCGCCGCCAAAGCTCGGACCGTCCCCGCCGAGCGTTTCCACAAAGAGGCGACGACCCAAACGCACAAAGAGCATCACGGTACTTCGTGGCCCTCGTTCTTCGCGAAGCACTTCAGCGTGCGCCGGACCCACGCGAAGCCGCTGAAGAACCTGACACCTTTGCGGGCAGATCTCCGTTCGGGAGCGGACCTCGCGCATCGGCTGGCCGCGCCGCGTCTCCTGCGCCAGCGCCGGCACCGAGAGGAGAAGAACGAGCAAGAGGGAACGCACGATCGGTGTACGCAGCAAGCGAGGCTGACGTTCCTCCTCGGAGTTTCCGGGACTAATGCCCGGCCGCACAGACGTCTTAGCGAGGTGAAACGACGCTGGGATCCCTACACCGCGATCCGCCGGCTGCGCGTGGGTGCGTTCGTGCTCGCGACGCTGTGGCCGGCGGTATTCGCTCTGGGGATGCTCGCGCCAAGCTCCGGCTGGAAGCTCTTTCTCGGACCGCTGCGGTTCGCGAACCTCGATGGGCGCATCAACCTCGGTGTCGTCGCGTTCACGACGCTTTCCGCCGCGTGGATCAACGGATGGCTCTTCCTCTGTCGCGACCGAACCCTCCGAGTCTTCTTCGTCTCGCTCGGCGTCCTCTTCTGGCTCTGCGCCGGGTGCCTCTCGGGCGGGTTCTGAGTTGACGATTGGAGACGGCGAGCTGGGATGATGTCGTCAAACAGGGGCGTCCCCAACCGTCAACTTGCGCGCCTCATCCGGGCTCGGTGTCGTCAAACAGGAGCGTCCCCAAGTGTCAACTTGCGCCCTTTCATGACATCCCGGGCATCGTCCTTAACTTCCCGCGGTGCCCCGCGCGTCCATCGGCTTCGAACGCACCCTCGTGTGCCCTCAGTGCGAATCACCGCGGTGTACGGAAGCTGTCACACAAAGCTGGCAGCCGGGCGGTTTCTGGGTCTCGTACAGCGTCGCCTGCCCCGACTGCGACCACTGTCTCGAAGCCGACGGCCGAGAACTCTCTGACCTCGACCGCGCCGAAATGCTCGAACGCTTCGGCCACTTCGATCCGCGCGATATCGACGCGACTCCCGTTGAACTCGCCCGCGCACTCAGTCGCTTGTTCAACACGCCGGCGGTCGACGCATTGCGCGCGCTCCGGGAGGGGTGGACGCTAACGAACGTGGAATACGCCGCGCTCCGCGAGGAGTTGAGCGGCGGGTGACGGAGACGCTGACGTACACGCCCAAGCCCCCTCGGCGAAAAGCTTCCTGGGTCGCCTTTGGCATCGCGACCCTGTGGCCGACGAGCATCTCCATATTCCTGCTGCTCGCCCATCCCTCTGTCGACTACGAGCGCTACGAGAACAATCTCTACCAGCGAGCCTGTCATGAGCCGTGCCGCGCGCGTCTCGACTTTGACCAGCTTCGCGAGCTCCGGGCCAAAGCGCATCTCGGCGACTTCGGTCTGGTGCTGCTCGGACCCATCGCCTGGACCTACCCGGACTTCGGCAGCCAAGTCTCCGGCGCAGGAGTCTTCATGACCGCAGTGGTCGCGGCGCTCATCAACGCTGGCTTCTTTCTATGCCGCCACACCGCGCTGCGAATCGTGCTCGTTGCCGCAGGGCTCGTCGGGTGGCTGATGCAAGGCTGCCTGACGATCGTCATCGGAATCTGAGCAGAGCGACGCGGAGCGCCTTAGTCGTGGCACTGTGTGCCCGCTCATCCGCCTGGCCGCCGTCGTCGCTCCGTTGCTCTATCTCTCGATCCGATTTCGACGGGTGCTTCGAAGGACCGACCCGGATGCCACCTTCGCGGAAGTCGGTGAAAAGGGATACGCCGCGATCGACGATCCGCTCGCCCAATGGATCGACCAAAACTACGGAACGTTCCTTCTTGGCTATGTCGTTCTGCTCGGTTTCCCGGCCATCCTTGTGATGATTCTCGCTTTCGGTTGAGCACCAAACCGTGTCCCAAACCTGCGCACCTTCTACGTTTTCACTGCAGCTACGAAACTAACGTTTCCTCACACAATCCACCGTGCGTCCATTGACGGCCGGCAACGACCGGACCATGGTCGGCCGTTATGTCGAACACCAATCGCTTTCGCTTGCTCCTCAGCCTCGCGCTGATGGGGACGACCTTGGCGACGGGCTGTGGCGACGACGGCAATGATTGTGGGCCGGGGACCGTCGAACTGGACGGAAACTGTGTTCCCACCGACGCCGTTTGCGCCGAAGGCACCGTCTTTAACATGGAGACACGGACCTGTGATCCGGTCAGCACCACCGAGTGCGGCGCCGGCACCATCCTGAACGACGCCGGTGAGTGCGTTCCGGAAACCACCATCACCTGCGCGGACGGCACCATGCTGGTCGGCGAGACGTGCGTGCCTGACGAGGCCATCTGCACGCGCAACACCATCTACGACTCGGAGACGGACACCTGCATCCCCGATCCCGACGCGATCTGCGAAGGCGACCTCGTCTACGTGGTCGACAGCGACACCTGCGTCGACCCCGACACCCTTCTCGAGGGCATGGCGGACGTTCTTGAGCTCGCGGAGCCGAACGACCCTGAGTTCAACGATGGCGCGATGGCGCAGGTCGTCGACATCGCCGACGGCACGGGCAGCTTCTACGGCTGCATCGAGCCGATGGACTTCGATGACAACGGCGTCACCGACGGCGACTTCGACTTCTTCCAGCTCACCGTGGACGAGCCGACGCTCCTCCAGGTCCGCATCGACGGCATCGGTGGCCTCTCGGCCGCTGTTCAGCTTCTCGGTGTCGACGGAGACCTCGTCGACCAGGGCTGGACCCGTCTCGTTGTGAACCTCTCCGGCGACGGCGTGGAAGGCCAGGTCTTCCTTCCCGGCCCCGGCGACTACTTCATCGCGGCGACCGACGCGCGTGGCCTTCTCACCGGCGAAGCCGCGGGCGGTCCCGGCGAGTGCTACTTCGCGCAGCTCGAGACCCTCGACCTCCCGACCCCGACGGACATCACGCCCGGAACCCCGGTCACCGGCACCTTCGGTGACCCGACCTTCTACGGTCTGACCTCGACCGAGGGCCAGCTCATCATCGCCGAGCTCAGTGAGCTTGACGAGGAAGGTGAGCCCGCCGAGTCCGACTCGGTCATCGGCTCGTTCGTCGTCACCGTCAACGGCGACTTCGACACCAACACCCAGTCGGACACCACTGGCATCGGCACCGGCGTTGTGAACGCGCTTCCTGACGCGGCCGACGTGCTCTTCGTTGTGGACCAGGTCCTCAACATCGGGTTCGACGAGACCGACTTCAGCTTTGACCTCAACGACGTTGGCGCGCAGGTCCTCCCGACCGACGGCTCCACCGTCGCGGTTCCGCACGATGACGAACTGCTTTCGTTCCTCATCTTCAACGCGACCGAAGGTGACGTTGTTCGCCTTGAGTTCACCTCGACCACGACCCTCGGATTCGTTCGTCTCTTCGACGCCGACTTCAACTTCGTCGACGTCGCGTGCACCGACTGCACTGAGGTTGACGAGTTCATCCAGATCGCGGGGACGGGAATCCACTACCTCGCCATCGCGGATAGCTCCGGCGACTTCGAGGCTGGCGAGACCTACGACATCACGTCGACGCTCACCAACATCACGCCCACCGACCTCACCGTCGGCACGGCGGCGGCGGGCGACCTCTCCGAGCTTGACCGCGCGTTCTACTCGGTTGACCTCAGCACGGCCGACTGGAGCAGCTTCGGAATCGAAAACCCGATGAACCTCACGGACACCTTCGTGCTCTTCTACCCGCGCGGTGAGTTCGGTGTCATCGAAGGCTCGCTTGCGTCGGTCGACGCTGGCATCGCGGGCGAGGACGCCTTCGAGCGCCTCTACTTCGGCGAGGGCGCGAACTTCCTTATCACAGTGGAAGACGACGCTGGCCACGACATGGACGAGACCTTCGACTTTGTCGTGAACGACGTCACCTTCATCGATGTCGGCACCATCATGCCCGGCACCGACGTGGATCGCGTGGGTGACAGCGCCCCCGCCGACGACGTGGTTCGCTACGTCGCCAGCGCGGAGCCCTTCTCCAGCCTCACCGTTGCGCTTTCGAACGCGGCGGCGACGATGGACTCCCTCATCGCCACCCTCGACGTTGACGCCGACCAGGTCGACATCGCCGACGACGGTATCGAGGGCGAAGACGAGACGCTGACGACCCTCGTCCCGACCGCGGGCCGCGTGGCCTTCATCGTCAACGACGAAGCTGAGGTCGGCGGCACCTACGACCTCACGCTCTCCGTGACGCCTCCGCCGTACTCCTCGGCGCCGGCGGACATCGACCTCGTCAGCGTTTGCCCGGACATGGGCGGCGCGGGTGAGTCCTCGCTGACCGGCGACGACGCCCTCTCCGACGAGTTCGACCTCACGGCGGGAACGCCCTTCCCCTTCACCTTCTTTGGTGAGTCGGTTGGTCAGTTCACCGTGTCCACCAACGGCTGGCTCACCTTCGAGGCGGGCTACTCGGACAGCACCTTCCTCGGCGCCGCCCAGGGCGACGCGGTCGCGCCGCTCTTCCGTGACCTGGTCATGGACGAGGTCTGCACCCTTCGGGACGCCGACACCTTCACCATCGAGTTCCGCGGCGAGACCTTCGTCGGGTTCTTCGATCCCCCCGGAACGGTTCCGCTTCCGGTCGTCATGCAGGTCGTGCTTCACACCTCGGGCCGAATCGACTTCGTCTACGGGGACGGCCACGAGGCCGACCTCCGCGTGGGTGACTTCGCCGGTCTGACGAACGCTGACGGTGACCTCCGCCTTGGCCTTTCGGCCATCGAGGAAGCGCCCTCGGCGATCACCTGGACGCCCAACTAAGCGTTTCGGACATACGAAGAGACACGGGTCGGCGTTCGCGCCGGCCCGTTTCTTGTTAAAGTGAGGTGGTGGTGCGTTGGTTGGCAGTCTTGTGCGTGTCCTGCACGTCCGCAGCGGCGACGGATCCTGACACCGGTCGCCCCGACAGTGCCGCCCGCGACGCGGCCGTCGACGCCGCTAGCGATGAGGACGCCTCATTCCTTGTCGCAGACACGCCTTTCGCGCGCGTCGACAACGGCCTCGACTGGCTCCAGTGGAACGAGACCTATCCCGTTCCCTGCTACCTGACGCTCTCGTCCGGATGCGCCGCCATGCTCTTCACCGGCGGCGTGGCCATTCGGGACGTCGACCTCGACGGCGACCTCGACGTCTACGCAACTCGCATGGACGAAACCGACATCCTCTTCGTCAACGACGGATCCGGGCAGTTCACCGAGGCGACCCCGGCCGGTCTCGGAGAGGTATGGCTCTCCAACGGCGCCGCTTTCGCAGACGCCGACAACGACGGAGACCCCGATCTCCTCGTTGGATCGGTCGGCGAGGAGCAGTTCTACTTCTACGTCAACAATGGCCGAGGCGAGTTTCAAGAGACCGCCGGGCTCCGAGGGATCGCCGCGGAAGACTCCTGGAAGCACGCCACGATGAGCCTCTGCTGGGGCGACTACAACCTCGACGGCAACCTCGACGCGCACACAACCGAGTGGCGACCGCCGAACTTCGAGGTAGGGACCTCCCACAACTCGCTTTTTGAAAATCGCGGCGGTGGCTTCTTTCGCGATCGAACGGAAGACCTCGGCGTCAGCATGCTCAATGTCGGGCGCGGCGGCGCCTACGGTTTCACGTCCCACCTGATCGACATCGACGGCAATCGATACCCGGAACTTCTCGTCGCGGCGGACTACGGGTCGAGCCGCCTCTTCTGGAACGACGAAGGGACCTTCATGGACGGCACCGTCGCCGCCGGCGTAGGGACCGACGAAAACGGAATGGGAAGCGCCATCGGCGACCTCGACGGCGATGGAATGCTCGAGTGGTTCGTCACCGCGGTCTACGGAAACCCCTGCGAAGAAGGCGAGCAGTGCCGGTGGGGAAGCTCAGGCAACCGCGCGTACGCGTACGAGGGCGACCGCGTGTTCTCCGACCAAACGGACGCGATGGGCCTTCGCGTCGGCGACTGGGGCTGGGGCGCTCATTTCTTCGATTTTGATCTCGATGGCGACCTCGATGTCGTCGCGACGAGCGGCATGCCGGAGGACTACCTCTTTCCCACGCCGCGAGTGCGGCTCTGGCGGAACGACGACGGCGTCTTCACGGACGTCGCCGAGGAGTTGGGCATTCGCGACGACGACATGGGGCGCGCGGTGGTTCCCTTCGATGCGGACGGCGATGGCGACGAGGACCTCCTCGTCACGCACACGCTCGGCCGGCCCACCTTCTGGCAAAACAACGCGACCGAAGATCGCGCGTGGCTCGTCGTCCAGCCGCGCGGCACGCAGTCCAACCGCGACGGCGTGGGGGCGGTCGTTCGCGTTTGGGCGACCGAGGACGCCGCGCCGATGCTTCGCCACGCAGGCAACGGCTGCGGGTTTCTCGGACACACGCCCGGGACGCCGCACTTCGGTCTCGGCGAGGTCGAAGTCGCGCATCGCGTCGAGGTCTACTGGCCGTTGAGCGATCAGACCCAGATCTTCGAGGACGTGCCCGCGCGGCAGGTCTTCGAGGTCGTGGAACCCGAATGAGTCGCGCTCACGCGGCGTTTCGATTAGCGCGCTGGCTTGGCCCCTGGACCGGCGAAAAGGCGGTTCCGCTTCGTGTGCGTCGCAGGGAGATGACGGTGCCCGCGCAGGCAGACGCGCTTCCCTTTCCCGCCTGGATCTACACGCCGGAGGGCCCGATTCATGGCGCGCTCTTGCTCGTTCAAGGACTCCACTACGCCGGCCCCGCGGATCCGCGCCTCGATCGTTTTTGCCGCATCCTCGCCGACGCGGGCATCCTCGTCTTCGCGCCTTTTCTTCCGGACTTCGCGCGCATGCGGGTGGAGCCGACGCTCGTTCGCGACGCCGAGCGCGCCTTCGATGTGCTGCTCTCGCTCCCGGAGCGACCTGCCCACGTGCGGCCCGGCGTTTTCAGCATCTCGTTCGGATCGCTGCCCGCGATCGCGCTCGCGTCGAAGCGCCCCGAGGTCGGCGGCTTGATGCTCTTTGGGGGCTACGCGGACTTTCGCGAAACGATCCGCTTTTCGCTCCTCGGCTCGCCGGGGCGCGCTCACGACCCGCTGAATCAGTGCGTCGTCTTCATGAACCTTCTCGAGCACCTGCCGACAAAGGATCCCGCGTCGCTGCAGCAAGCGTGGATGCACTACGTGAAGAGCACGTGGGGTCGTCCGCACATGAAGCCGCGCGCCGCCTTTGAACCGCTCGCTCGGCAAATCGCATCGTCTCTCGGCGACGAAAACCGCGAGCTCTTTCTCGTTGGCACCGGCGTCCTTCCGGGTGGCAAAGCGCTCCTCGACGAAACGCTCCCGCACAAGGATGTCGCGCATCTCGATCCGCTTCCGTTTGCGCGGGTGGTCGCATGTCCCACGATCGTTTCGCACGGTCGCGACGACGACGTGATCCCCTTTGAGCACGCCGAAAAACTCCAGACGGCGATCCCCGGCGCGTCGTGTTTTCTCACCGGGATGTACGCGCACACGGGCCATTCCGGCCTCGCGAGTCTTCTCGGTCAGCTGCCTCGCGAACTCCGTGCGATGGTCGGCATCGTGCAAGGCATGGCGAGCACCGCCGGCGCGCGCTGAACGCGGCCCTCGCTACGGGTCGGCTATAAGGAGAAGCCTCGGCAGGCTACAGCGAGCTCGCGAGAAGCGCGATTTCATGTAGCAGCGTTTCCTTAGCGGCGACCTCATCAGCGGCGACTCGGTCACAGCGAAGCTGCATTGAATGTAGCGTTTGGGCGATTTCGTTATCGGACAACTGTTCGTCTATTAACGCAACAAATCGATCGATATTGCCTTTCGTATTGCTGCCTTGTCGAGCTAGTTCATCAAATAGAATTCGCCAGGCATGCGGCCACTCAATAATGCCGATCGCTGTGTATAGTGCAGACTGATCTTTCGCATGATATGTGCTGTAGAATACTACGATTAGCTCTTTGATAGCCAACAGATTATTGATGCAGTATCGAAGAAAATCGTTGTTGAGATCTTTGTAACTAAGCAGCAGATGGGCATCAGGAATCCTAAGACGAACTTTGTTCGCTACGCATCGCTGAAGCAGGTAGAGCCTCCACTTTTCTAATTCCCGTGCGCTGAGGTATCCCCTTTCCGATTCATCCACGTAGCATTCGTACTTTTCACTATCCTTCACCCAAAGGCCGTCGCTCTGGGTGAATCCAAGCTCAGGGAATACATAGTCTTCACCGAGCAAAGACTCGTCAAATCTCAAACCGAGAACGAGCGGACAGTTGGTTTCTGTCGGTTTCGAGTCCAAGGCGACCGAGAAGTCGTGATACTGCTTGCGGATATCTGAGAAGAAAATCATCGGTGTCGTTCCTCTAGCGATCTGTGACGTTCTGCGTCGGATAGAGCTTTCTTGCTGCACCGCGCCGGCGAGGGGATTGAATCGCGGCCGTCGTGGGAAACGGCCCTGTGCTTGGTCCGTCGGACAAACCATCACGTCGACCTCCATGTGCAACGGCGCCTGTCACAACGGCTAACCGCTCACGCGCCTATCTCCACGCGACCTTCCGAATGAAGACAAGACTCGTGAGCACGGCGAGGCTCAGCGTAGGGACCAAGAATGGCCCAGCGTCACCATGGGTCGTTCCCTCCACGGCCGTTGCATAGAAGCGTACACCCCCATGAAGAAGCCACGCTCCGAGTAACGCGAGGGTCCAAGGCCATGCAGGACCTTTCGGCTCTTGAGCCTGGGCTGCTTGCTGTTGAAACGATGTTGGACGCGGAGCGGGCTTCGGCTCGCGATAGGCGCGCACGTGCGCACCTGCTAGCGCTGCGGAGATTGAGAAGAAACCCGAAATTAGGAAGGTAACGGCGATCGCGGTGAAGAGCGCTCCAAACCGTGTTGTGCCCCGCGGCGGCTCACTCGAACTAAGATGGATGACGACCGTAGCGGCGCGTCCAACCGTGAAGAGCACCGTTCCCAGGGATGCGCTGATAACGCCGGCGGTTGTCGATGCGTGCGTTAGGTAGGTGCAAAGGAAAGCGGCACCAACGGTCACGAGTCCGCCCAACCAGCTGAAGTCGATGCTCACTATGCCGATGAGGACAGCGAGCGCCATCCCGACTAGGCCGCCAAGCACAGCGATGATCCATACCGAGTAGCGACCCAAAGGTGTACCGGTTGAGCTTGAAAAACCAGACATGGCGGGCAACCTATTCAATCACTTGCAATTTGCAAGTTAATACTCGGCGGGAGGCAAGATGGCCCTCATTGCTCAACGAGGGTTGGTCTACGACGGAGAGCGGCTCTTGGCGCGTCGACAGCGATCGTTTGAGAAGGTCCGTGGCGTCGACACCATCGAGGCCTCGATCGAGGTTCATCACGGAGTAGAGACGCTGTCCGCGACTCAGCATCGATGACCCAAGAATCCACGCCTTCCCATTACTCATCGGCGCAGAGCTCCGACCGACCGACCGCAAAACGTTGAACGGCATGCCCCGGGTAGTTTCCGGCGTGCTCCCAGCGAATCCCGTCCTCGCTTCGGTAGAAGTCGTGATCATCGTCGCGGCCTTCGTCGGTCGCAACGAACGCTCCTGTTGGCGTCACCACCACCTCACGGATCACCATTCCGTCTGGGCCTTCGAGCGGAGCGGCGTCCCAGTCGAATCCGTCGGTGGTGCGATGGGCTGCCCCCGAGGAGTACGACCAGATGATTCCGTCGTGCTGCACGACGTTACTCGTCGGTGAAAAGGGAGGCTCGAGGGATCGATACGTGCGCCCGAAATCCGAGGTGACACAAAACGCCTCAAGAGAGGTGGCGACCAGCGTAGTCCCCGCGCCGTGAAAACCGCGCATGCGCCGCATCGACTGACAGCCCGCAGGCCACTCCGCCGGATCCTCGCGATCGGGCACGTTCCAGGAAGCGCCCGCGTCGGTGCTCACCGCAAAGATCGCAAAGGCCCCGGCGTAGATCGCCGCCAGGACCGGTCCGGACGTGAGCTCGATCGTCTCGAGGCGTCGCGGGTTTTCACGAACTCCATCGGTCCTTGTCCAGGTCACGCCCTCGTCGGAACTTCGATAGACGCGGCTGTGCTCGATGGCGATCAGCCACTCCCCATCGACGGCAAACCCGCCGAGCGGTCGGCGGTCCGTTTCAAACACCTGACGCCATTCCCTTCCACCGGGCGACACGAAGATCCGGCCCGGGTTTGCGCCCCACCCTTCCGCGCGAAACCAAGAGCCACCCCCAAAGCCAAGGCCCTGCGGTGAGGTCGCGTGATGAAGACAGTCAGTTCCTCCGCAGCTTCCGGGCGCACCGGCGTTTTCGTAGGCCCACGTGCGGCCGTCATCGCAGCTCACCAGGCTTCGTCCGAGATAGCCCTGGGCGACGATCGCTGCGTCGCTGGGGATCTCCCGCGCCGCGTCGAACGCGGCATCCGATGCATCCTCGGAACTCGCCGCGTCTGTCGCCGCGTCCACCGACGTATCCGCACCCGCATCCAAACGCGCCGCATCCATAGCGGCATCCGCGTCCACGACCGCCGCATCGCGGTCCTCGACGCGGCCGTCGTTTGCCGAACCTCCGTCGGCACCGATGCCACTGCCTTCGCAAGCAGCGAGCAGGAGAACCAAGAGCCCTCTCATCGCATCTCCGCAATTGGACCGGTGGACGCCGCATTTCCAAAGCGATCGATGCCAACCCCCATCGCGTTGGCCGCCGTCACCCAGAGATCCCCGTGCGGACGACCCACCGGGCTGCCTCCTCCGACATCCCCACGCGCCTGAAGCGGAAACCGCAGGTAGCGTCCCGTCCTGAGGTACCCGTCGATGTTTCCAACGGTGAACCAAGGAAGGTTGAAGAGTCGATGATCGCCTCGCGCGATCTGCGAGCACACGCAAACGAGAGTGTGATCGAGGAGAGGACTTCCGTCGGACACCGTGCGCTCGGACAACCGATCGAGCGCGCGCGCGACCGTCTCCATCACCGCCGCACCAGCCCGGCCCAGATCGGCGATGGCCGCTGGATCCGACGCCAGCTCTCCGCGTCCGTTGGCCTTGTGATGAAGGTCGTGAAGAGCGCCCGCGTCGTACCCCGCGATGGGAAGGTCGTCGAGCACCACCGTCGCCACGCGCGTCACGTCGGCGTGCAGGGCGGCGATCGCAAGGGCGAGCGAGACCTCCGCCCGCCCCGCAAAATCGTAGTTCCCGCGCGCATCGGCGCCGGCGAGAATCGACTCGTCAGGCCACATCACGCTCCCGCCGCCACCGATTCCCAGCGCTTCCTCGATGCGAAGTCGCTCGTCAAAGTGCGCCTGCAATCGAAGCCGCGCGTCGCGAGGCAGACGACGCACCAGCTCTTCGTGATCGGAACGTACGAGGTCCATGGCAGCGGCGCGGCGACGGGAAGCGAGGAGGCGCGCGTCGTCTTCGCCGGAGGTGTCGACCCGGAGGCTCTCCGGAAAGAGGCGCAGGTAGAGCTCGCGAAGGTTGCTCGCGGGTGCGATGGGTTCCGCCCGATCGGAGAACGCGGGAATCTCCCGAAACCGACTCGTAAAGAGATACGGAACCCGCGTCACCGGACCGTCAGCGTTGATCGATCGACTGATGAGCTGGTCGATGCTCTCGCCCGTCGCTTCGGTTCCGGACGCCGAGCTCGTCATCGCGTGGGCCATCCCGGTCGGATGACCCATCGCCGAGGTTCGCGAACTCGTCCCGAGCTGCGCGGACCCCATGTCGAGGTTTTCGAAGATGATCATCCGGTCGCGAAAGGGAGCGAGGGACGCCATGGAGGGGCCCATCTCCCACTCGAACTCGGTCGCCTCGGAGCTCCCCGCGAGACGAGGTTCCCACTGCGTCGGCACGATCCCCGTGCCGTAGTAGATGAAGAGAATGCGCTTCGGGATCGGGGTCTCCTGCGCGGCGGCAACGCCCCGAAATCCGAGCAAAGGAAGCGCCGCCGCGCTCAGGCCGCCCGCTCGAAGAAACGCACGTCGATGGATGGTTCGCTTTTTCATTCGAAGTCCTCCGCTGGAATCAGGCGAAACGCCGGGCTGGTGATGAACGCGAGGAGCATTTCCTTCGGGTCGCCGCTCTCCTGAAGGTTCACGGCCGCGTTGCGAATGGCGCATCCGTCCTCGCTCGTTTCGTGGCGTCCCTGCGAGAAACGAAACCACTGGGTGGCGACGCAGGACGCCACCCGAGACGAGTCTGCAAACTGCTCGCTCAGCTCAACCGCATCGCGGAAGGGAAGCCCGTCGAACGCCCCCGACGCATCGACCGGAAGACCTTCGTCCACGTCTTGAACGCCACTCTCGTTGTCGTAGATCTCGAACGCGAAGCCGATCGGGTTGATGTCGTCGTGACAGCTCGCGCATTCCTCTCGATCGGTGGCGGCTTCGATCCGTTCGCGGAGCGTGTAGATGCCTTCGGGGTCGAGCCCCGTCGACTCGGAACCAAGCGCGGGATCGATCTCCTCGCTTTCGGGGGGATCCGGGACTTCGCGGCAGAGGATCCGCTCCAGCACAAAGACCCCGCGGTGCACCGGGTGGTTGCTGAGTCCACCGCTCATCGCGAGGAGCATCGCGGGCTGGGTGAGGAGACCGCCGCGGGCGTCCGGAAGGGAGACCGGCGCGAGTTCGTCACCGGTCGCATCGACGCCGTAGAGCGACGCGAGCTCGCCGTTGACGTACGCCGTCGAATCCGCGAAGACGCGTTCCGCAAAGGGCTCGTCGACGTTGGCGCTCCGAAACGCATCCTCTAGCGTGCGCTCCACGGACATCTTCAACGACCCTCGCGTTGACGCGGATAGATCGACCAGGTCGAGGCGTTCGAGGTTCATCCACATCCGATGGAACGCCTCAACGCCCGCGAGCTCATCGCGCGCTAGCAGCTCGTTCGCGGTCTCCCGCAGCGGGTCCGTGTCGGTGAGCGTGTCCGCACGCGCAAGAAGCGCAGCATCCGGAGGACCGCCAACCAGGAGGTAGGAGAGGCGCGTAGCCACTTCGGGCCCGGAAAGCGCGCGGAATCCCTCCGGCGCGGCAAGCGAGGGATCGCCAACCTCCGGACGGTAGAGAAAGGACTCCGATTGAAGAAGCCCCTCGAGAACGACCTGGAGCGACGCTTGGGGGCCGCCGAGGTCGTTGCGCCTCAGCGCCAGCGCGATTCGGTCGGACTCCGCCTCCGAGAGCTGGCGCCGAAGAAGGCGCGGTGCGAACTCGTCGACGAAGGCGGAGACACAATCCTCACGCTCGACATCGCAGCCCAGCCAGCGAGGATCCGCCACGGCGGCCGTGGCAACTTCTTCAGCGCCCACGCGCGCGCTTTCGACCACGGCGTTATCGACGCCCTGCACCGAAACGTCCGTGTCGAACTCGCTCGGCACCTCCGCGAGGCGAACGCTGGGAAGCGCGACCGGCGCAAAGAGGGTCGCGAGCGTCTCGCGGTATTCGCGGCTGGTGAGACGACGAAGAGGCGTCGCGCTCGGCACCACCTCGGCGTCGTCGCAGCGAGCGAGTGTTGGCGGCGCGCCCGGCCCTTGAGGTCCGCCGGGAGGCTCCAGCGAGGGCTCACCGGGCGCCGAACCGATCGCTCCGGTGCACCCAAAGAGGCATCCAAAAAGGCAGCCGCGAAGGAGGGTCGTCCGCATGCTTTGAAGCTGCGGGAAAACGACCGAAAGGGAGTATCACCGCGCGTGCGCGCTTTCTCGCCATTTAGAACGAAACGCCCGAAATCGATAGCGTTTCGTAGCGCCTCGCCGCCGCGTAGGGCCCCTGGTCGCGACGTCGCAGGAGCACGGCCGTGGTGATTCCGCCGGCGAGAAGAAGGCCGCCGATCGCGACGACCCAGGGCCACCAGCGCCGGGTCGCCACAAAAGGCGCAAGCGTGAGCGACAAACGCCGCTCTTCGCCGCGCTCCAGCTCCACCTCCGATAGCCCTCGACGTGTTCCCGCGAACGCCGACACCGAATGACGTCCCGGGTCCACCCGCACCCGAAGAGGAATCCGGGGCTCGGCCCGTCCCACCGCAAATCCGTCGACCTCCACTCGCGCGCCCTCCGTCAACGTGATCGCGAGGATCGCGAGCTCCCCCTCCAGAAGCGCAAGCTGCGCCTCCACACGCGCGCGCTGGGCGTCGGAAAGTTCGTCCGAGGTTAGGAGCTGCCGGAGGTGGTACTCCGCCTCGGTCGGTTCTCCCGTGCGCCGGAGCGCGAGCGCCAGGTTGTACTGCGTCGCCACGGTGGGGAGGATCGCGAGTGCGCGACGCAAAAGGTCGCGGCCTTCGGCGGCCTGCCCCGCACGAAGACGGGCGAGTCCTTGCTCGAAGTGTGCACGGGCGCGTTGCTCCACGAGCGACACCGACTGCGCCTGCGCCGACGACACCGTCGCAACCACGAGGAACACTCCCAACACGCGTCGCATCACGCGTCCCATTACCCGTCCCATCACCCGTCCCATGGCATGAACTCGCTTGACTCCATCGCCGTCATCGTCGGGGTCATCGCCGTCATCGTCGGGGTCATCGCCGTCATCGTCGGGGGGACGGGCGTCATCTTGGTCGGCGTTCGCATGCGTCCCCTCGAGGGGCGCGCGCGGCGCGGCCGAGGTTGCATCGCATGAGGCTCCGGCGCCAGAACGGGTTCGACCCGCGGCGTGGCAAGAGGGGTCTCAATCCTCGGTGGCTCGCGCGGAGGCGTGGGAACGGCAGTCTCCGGCGCAGGAGGCTCACGCCCCGCAAGAAACGCAACGCCGCCAGCCACGGCCGCCAGCAACACTCCCGCCATCACCCACGAAAGAGCGCGCCGCGGCCGATGCCCGTGGGTGGAGCTAAGGAGCTCTTCGACCCGCGCCCGCTCCTGCGGGAATCGCCCTTCCAAAAATTCGCGGAGCGTCGGCGTGGGCTCGGTCTCCCCGAGGTCCTGTGCGATGTCTCGGAGCG
>JBCDAA010000211.1:0-15223 GCA_039186435.1 Myxococcota bacterium
GGCGGCGCTGAAGACGGCGACGCTGAAGACGGCGACGCTGAAGACGGCGACGCTGAAGACGGCGACGCTGAAGACGGCGACGCCGAGGACCGCGACGCCGGCGACGGGGAAGAGGAAGGCGAGCCCGCCGATCTCGAACCCTCCCCCTACGAGCCTGAAACCGAAGCCCCGCGAACGCCGCAGACGCTCTGCCACGGCCGCATGATCCGGAACATTCGGGTCGACGGCTCGCGGCGCGTCGAGCCGGACGACATTCGCGCCACGATGCGCCTGCGCCGAAGCCTCCCCTGCACGGACGACGAGATCGCGCGCGACGCCCGCGCCCTCTGGGATCTCGGCTACTTCGACGACATCGTCATCGAGGCCGACCGCGTCGGAAACGAAGTCGACATCACCGTTCGCGTCCGGGAGCGCCCGGCCATCGCGCGCGTTGTCTTCGACGGCAACGACAACGTCGACTCGGACGACATCGACGAGAAGATCACGCTCCGCGAGGGCGGCATTCTTTCGATTCCGGACGTTCGCCAGCAGGTCACGAAAATTCGCGACCTCTACGCCGAGGAAGGCTACTTCCTCGCACGCGTCGAGTACGAGATCCGCCGCCTGCGAAACGACAACAACGAGGTCGAGGTTCGCTTTCAGATTCGCGAGGGCGCCGAAGTTCAGGTTCGCCGCATGCGTTTCGTGGGCAACCAGAACATCCCGGACGACGAGCTCTCCGGGATCATGCAGACGAGCGAGCAGGGCTTTTTCACGTTCATCTCGGACAACGCCCACTACGACTCGGACGCCTTCGAGGAAGACGTCACCCGCCTTCAGGCCTGGTACTACGACAAGGGCTACCTGACCGTTCGCCTCGGTACCCCTCGCATCGAGCTGACCCCGGACCGGCAGCATATCGACATCACGATTCCGATCACCGAGGGCCCCCGCTTTCGCGTCGGACGGGTGCGGGTTCGTGAAACCAACGAGGACGGCAACGAGATCGAAGCGCTCGAGAGCGACCTTCGCGATCGCATCGAGCTCGAAGCCGGCGACTGGTTCAGCAGCACCCAGATTCGCCTCGGCCTCGATCGCATCACCCGCGCCTATCGCGATGAGGGGTACGCCCGAGTTGAGGTGAACCCGGAGACCGACCTCGATTCCGATCGCCGAATCGTCAACCTCGAGATCAACATCGTTCGCGGCCCGCCGGTGCGCATCGAGCGCATCAACATTCGCGGAAACACCAAAACCCGCGACAGCGTCATCCGCCGCGAGATGCTGATCAACGAAGGCGAGCTCTACGACCAGACCCTCGTCGAGCGCTCCCGCGGACGCATCAACGCCCTCGGCTACTTCGAGACGGTCAACCTCTCCGAAGAGACCGGCTCCGCCGCCGACCGCATGGTCATCAACATCGAGGTCGCCGAACGACCCACCGGCCAGTTCCAGGTCGGCGCGGGCTTCTCCTCCCTCGAGCAGTTCCTTCTCACCGCCCAGATTCAGCAGCAGAACCTCTTCGGCAACGGCCAGACGCTCTCGCTCCAGCTGCAGATTTCCGGCATTCGCCAGAACATCGACCTCCGCTTCTTCGAGCCCTGGCTCTTCGGCACCCGCTGGAGCCTCGGCGTCGACTTCTTCAACCGCATTCAGCAGTTCCAGGACTTCAACCAGCGAAGCCTGGGCGCCGGCTTTCAGTTCGGTCATCCGATCTACGACCCGCGCTTTCGCTTCTCGCTCGGCTACCGCGCGGAGCGCGTCAGCATCGGCGCCCGAACCGGCGGGTTCTTTCAGTCCGGCAGTGGCGGCCAGCTCTTCACAAGCTTTGGTCGCGCACCCCTCGACAACCTCTTTCGAAGCGGCCTCACCAGCTCGCTTCGCTTCTCTCTCAGCTGGGACTCGCGCAACAACCGGCTCTTTGCGAGCGACGGTTTCTACTCCGTCTACTCCGCCGAAGTCGCCGAACGCTTCCTCGGTTCGGACCAGATCTTCGTGCGCCACACGGGCTTCTTCCGGGCCTACAAACAGATCGCACAGCTCGGCCCGGGGCGGCCACTGGTCTTCAAGGTCAACACCCAGTTCGGCCTCATCACCTCCCGCAACGATCGCGGCGTTCCCTTCTTCGAGCGCTTCTTCCTCGGCGGCATCTTCAACGTTCGCGGCTACCCCTTCCGAAGCCTCGGACCGCGCGCCTCGATTCCGCGCATCACCGATCCGAACGCAGCGCCGCCTCGCTCCCGCGGGGGCGCACCCGATGGCGTGGCGATCGGCGGAAACCTGCAGCTCTTCTATCAGGCCGAACTCGAGTTCCCGATCCTTCCGCAGGTCGGCATTCGCGGCGTCCTCTTCAGCGACGGCGGCAACGTCTGGAACCTCGAGGACTCCCTCTGCCAGGCCCCCGAAACCGCCGCCAACGATCGCAGCACCGACCCCTGTGGCATCGACCTCCGCGGCTTCCGCTTCAGCTGGGGCTTCGGCTTCCGCTGGTTCTCCCCCCTCGGACCCCTGCGCTTTGAGTGGGGTGTTCCCATCGCTCGAAGGGCCGGCGAAGACCGAATTCGCTTCGAGTTCACCATTGGAAACAGCTTCTGATGCCGGGGAGAAGTGAATGAACCCCCGAACGAACACGTCCCCATCGGTGGACCTCCCCCTCTTGACCTCCTGGCTCTCTGCGAGTAACTCGCGGTGCCCACGCTTTTGATAGGACTTCGATGAGCCTCCAGCGCCACGCCATTACGCTTCTCGCCGCCCTGATCGTCTCGACGGTCACGCCGAGCCTGTTTGCGCAGACGAAGATCGCGGTCGTCGACCTCCAGCGAGCTCTCAACGAGACCGAGGATGGCCGTCGCGCAAAGGCCCGCCTGAAGCGCCTTTTCCGCCGTCGCCAGAAGGCTCTCGACGCCGCGCAGGAAAGCCTCAAGAAGATGAAAGAGGATATCGAGCGGCAGAAGAACGTTCTGAGCCGCGAGGCCCTCGAAAAGCGTCTCGAGGAGTACCAGAAGGCGTTCATCGAGCTCCAGACGACCTACGTCGAATACCAGCGTGAGCTCGCCCAGAAGGAAGCGCAGCTCACCAAGCGCATCCTGGAGCGAATGCAGGAAATCCTCCGCCGGATCGGTCAAGCCGAGGGCTACACCCTGATCGTCGAAGCCAACGAGGGCGGCGTCGTGTGGGTACCGAACAACCTCGACCTCACCGACCAGGTGATCCAGCGCTACAACACCGAGAACGCGTCGTCGATGTCGTCGATGTCGCGCATGTCCAAACGGCGTTAGCGCCTTTCCGGCGCGACCCCCTTGGCAAACCCGAAAGGCGCGGTAGAAGAACCTCCATGCGCCGGGTTTCCTCGCTAGTCCTGCTGAGCGGCTTAATCGCCGCCCTCACGGGCCATGGGCTCGCGCAAGAAGCGAGCGAAGCCGAAGCGCATCCAGAGGCAGCGGAGGAGCCGGAGGCGATGAACCTCGCGGCCTTTCTGAAGGCTGCCGAGGAGCGCTACCCGGCCCTCGATGTGCACGACGCCCGCATTCGCGCCGCGCAGGCCCGCCTCGAGGAAGCGCGCTTCTCTCCCTTCTTTCGCGGGTGGGAAGCCACGGCGGGTCTCACGATCGCACCGCGCGCCGAAGGCACGGTGATCTTCAGCGACCAGGGACAGCTCCCCATCAGCAACGGCTGGGCGCCCGTCGTCGATCTCGGCGTTCGCGCGTTCATCCCCCTCTACACCTTCGGCAAGCTGCGCAACCTCAAGCGCGCCGCCCGGGCCGGCATTCGCGCGGAGGAACTCAATCGAGAACGTCGCCTCGCCCGTCTTCGCTACGACGTGCGGCGCGCGTACTACGGCGTGCAGCTCGCCCTCGACATCGAACAGATGCTCAACGAAGGACGCCCTCGCCTTCGCCGCGCCCGTCGCAAACTCGCGCGCATGATCGAGGAAGGCGATCCGAACGCCAACCCGCTCCATCGCTACCGCCTCGAGGCCGCCGTCGCCGAAGTCGAAGCGCGCGCCAGTGAGACCACCCGTCTTCGCGCGAGCACCGAAGCTGCACTCCGCGCCCTCACCGGCGTCGACGAGGTTCGTGTTCCCGACTGCCCGATCGTTGCCGTCGACGTCGAAACGCTCCCCCTCGAACGGTTTCAGGAACGCGCGGCGCGGAGCCGTCCGGAGGTGGGCCTCCTGGACGCAGCCATCGCCGCACGCCGCGCCAACCTCGACATTCAGCGCGCCGGCTACGCCCCGGACTTCGGGCTCGGCTTGCAGGCCCGCTACAGCTGGGGCCCCGGCGTGACCGACCAAGAGAATCCGTGGATCGCCGACCCTGCAAACCGGCAGTCCCTCGGCGCCGGCCTGGTGATGCGCTGGAACCTCGACTTCGTCGGCAGTCGCTTTCGAACGGTTCGGGCGCGGGCCCAGCTTGAGGAAACGGAAGCCCAGGTCGAAGAAGCGCAGCTCGGCATGTCCCTCGAGGTGGAGCTCGCCTACGAGGCGCTCCGCGACGCCCAGCGCCAGGAAGAGGCCTGGCGCGAAGGTCGCGACCAAACGCGCGCGTGGTTCGTCTCCGCCGCGCAGGCGTACGACATCAACCTCGACGATTCAGATCCCAAGGACCTCATCGACGCGTTGAAGGCGTACTTCGAGGCGCGTTTCAATCACCTGCGATCAATCCAGGCTCTCAATACGGCGGCCGCCGAGCTCGAACGTGTCAGCGGTGAACCGCTCCTGCCCGCAGACGGGTGGGAGCCAAGTTGCGAGTAGCGCTTCGGGTCGATCCGCGACTGTGGTGCATGGTTCACGGCTGTGGCGGCGCATTCACGGCTGTGGTTTCGAATTCACGCTGAACACAGAGATTTTCTTGGCCTCAAGATTGCAGGTCTCGCCGAAGAGAGTAGGCAGTTCGCGAATAACTCCTCCGCTCGCTCCGTCCCAGGTTCTAGGAGATCAGATGTCCCGCTTGTTCACACTTTCCGCTTTGTGCTGCGCCATCGTCGCGACCCTTCCGGCAGCCGCGCAGGCTGACGACGCCCAGCGCTTCCTCGAGCAAAAGCACAACGCAGTGACCCGCGTGATGCAGCGTGCGCCGAGCAGCAATCGCGACGCGCAGCTCACGCGGATGCTCTCCGAGCTCCTCGACTACCGAGAACTCTCTCGCCGTTCCCTCGGCGCCCACTGGGAAGCCCAAAGCGACGAACAGAAGGACGAGTTCGTGTCGTTGCTTCAGCGCCTCGTGGAGCGCAGCTATCGCCAGAACCTGCAGCGCACCTTGAGCTTTCAGGTGGCCTACGAGAACGCGGAAGCCCGCGGCGAGGAAGCGCTCGTTCAGACCGAAGCGCGCAGCCGAGAGAATCGTCGCGCCCCGCCCGTCTCCATCGACTACCTCCTGCGCCGAGACGGACGTACCTGGAAGGTGGTCGACCTCACGGTGGACGACGGAATGAGCATGGTGCAGAGCTACCGTCGCCAGTTCGATCGCATCATCGAGCGAGAGGGCTGGGACGGGCTCATTCGCCGAATGCAGCAGCGTCTGGCGAGCTGATTGACCGGCCTCGCGGTTCCCGCTAGACAGCCGCAATGAGACTTTACTCGGGCAAGGTCCCCATCATTTCGGACACTCTCGTCCGAGCCCTCACCAAGGACGGGGACATCGAGGTCGTGAGCGCGGACGAAGTTCGCCTCGACTTTGAGTCCGTGCTCAAGGAGTTCATTCGGCGCCAGCGCCAGATCGTGGACGAGGCGAAGACACGGATGGAGCGCAACGGGCTCTCCTACTCGATGCTCGGAAAGATGAAGTCCCAGGTCGCCAAGGAAGTGGGGTTTCCTCCGCAGGATGAGCAGCTCCCTTACCTGGTCGACCAGCTCCTGACGATGCTCTTCCACTCCAACAACGTGGAGGAGATCTTCGCCGACGATCCGGTCCTTCGAAAGAAGATCACGACGACGATCAAGAAGCACACGGACGTCGAAAGCGAGCTCGACAAAGAGGTGCGCTCAAAGATCAAGAACTTGCAAGAGGGCACGGCGAGCTTCGAGATCGAGTACGAGAAGGTGATGGCGCAAATTAAGAAGCGCAAGCACCTGGAGTAGTCAAACCGTACGCGTTCGTTCGACGGTTTCACGAGGAGGGGAGAGATGCTTCGACTGACAGTCGTTGTGGGGTTGCTTTCGTTCGCTGCTGGCGCGTCGGCGCAGTGCTACCCGGAGTGCCGCGAAGGGTTCGTGTGCAGTCCGGAAGGTCAGTGCGTTTCGATCTGCAACCCGCCGTGCGGTGCGGGTGAGTTTTGCTCCGCAGACGCGCGCTGCGAACCCGACGCATCCCAAACCGCCCCGCCGCAGAACTATGCGCCGCCTCCATCCAACTACGCGGCCCCCATCAACGGCGCCGTACCGGAGCCGGCCGTCGAGAATCCGGCGCTTACGGCGGGCGGCACGTTTCGCCTTCTCGCAAACTTCGACGTAGGCATCGGCGGAACGGCAACCATTGACATCGACGGCTTTGGCGAAGTCGAAGGAGACCTCGACCCAACCCTTGGGATGCGTCTCCAGGCGCTCTTTCCCGCAGGGAGTCTTTTCTTCGCAGGGCTCAATCTCGGCGTGGACGGTTACATCGGCGAAGGCGCCCCGAGCGACGCGGATCGCCTCGTGGTCATCGGCGTCGGTCCGGTCTTCGGGTTTCGCTACGCGATCAACCTCGGCGCCGTGGCTCTTGAGCCCGTCTTTGCGATCAGCCTGGGGTTTGCCGTGGGCACCGCCAACGACGTCGAACTCGAGGACTCTGCCTTTGGCCTTGAGTTCGGTGCCCGCGGCGGCATGAACGTCTGGTTCACCGAGGTTGTCGGCGCCAATCTCAACCTCGGGGTTCAGCTTCACCAGCTCTTTACCGACGAGTCCGGCGTCGACGTTTCGCTTCGCCTCCTCCAGTTTCGGCTGGGAGTGGGCGTGATCCTCCGCTTCGGCGCGTACTAGCGTCCCCGCATCCGGCCTTCGCGGGCACGCTTTTCGGCGGCAATCATGGTACGAAGCCCTCGTGCGGAGCATGACGGGCTACGGCGCGGGCGAGGTGACGGTTGACTCGGCCGGCACCGAAGTTCGCCTGCAGGTCGACGCCCGCGCCGTGAACCATCGCTTCGTGGAGGTTCGCGTTCGCCTGCCGAACTTTCTCAACGAGCACATTCCCGCGCTTGAGGAACTCGCGCGAAAGCGCCTTCGTCGAGGTCGCATCGAGCTCTCCATTCGAACGGACGGACGCCTCGAACGACCGCCTCGGCTCGACCTCGATCTCGCGCGCGACGCGTTTCAGCAGCTGCGCACCTTGCGGGATGAGCTAACCCCCGAGGAAGACGTTCCGCTCAGCCTTCTCGCGAACGTCCCGGGGCTTTTTGCGCCGCCCGCGCCGCCCGAACGAAGCACCCTGCGCGACGCACTGCTCACCGCGTGCACGGGCGCCTGCGATGCGCTCGACTCGATGCGAAGACGAGAAGGCGAAGCGCTCGCGGAGGATCTCGGTGCGCGCCTCGAAGCCATCCGCGCCAAACTCGCGCAGGTCGCCATCCTCTGCCCAACCGTTGTCGACGCCCAACGCGCGCGGCTTCGCGAACGCATCGACCGCCTGCTCGCGGACCGGAAGGTGCCCGTCGACGAAGCGCGACTCGAGCACGAGATCGCAATCTTCGCGGAGCGCACCGACGTCGCGGAGGAGGTCGCGCGGCTTCGAAGCCACTGCAACCAGTTCTCCGAACTCATGCAGAGCACCGGACCCATGCACGGGCGCAAGCTTGACTTCCTTCTTCAGGAGATGGGGCGCGAGGTCAACACCCTCGGCGCGAAGACCCCGCAGATCGAGATCACGCGCACGGTGGTCGAGATGAAGGCCGACGTGGAGCGGATGCGCGAGCAAGTCCAAAACGTCCTGTAGTCCATGTGGTAGATCTACGGGCGGTGGACGACCTTCTGCTGCTCATCATCAGCTCGCCCTCAGGCGCTGGAAAAACAACCCTTACGCATCGCCTCCTTCGAGACCGGAAGGACGAGCTGATGTTCTCGGTCTCGCACACGACGCGCCAGCCGCGGCCGAACGAGGTCAACGGGCAGGACTACCATTTCACCGACGAGACCGCGTTTCGGGCAGCGATCGAACGCGGCGAGTTCGCGGAGTGGGCGGAGGTTCACGGCAACCTCTACGGAACCGCGGTAAGCGAAATCGCGCGGGCCAAAGAGGCCAAGAAGCGCGTGCTTCTCTTCGATGTGGACTACCAGGGCGCGCGCCAGATTCGCGCGACGTTTCCCGGCGCAATTGGCGTCTTTATTCTGCCTCCCTCGCTCACCGAACTTCGTCGACGCCTCGAGAGTCGCGGGACGGAAACCCCAGAAAGCCTTGAGCGACGCTTTCACAAAGCCAAAGAGGAGATCGAGCACTACTCGCTCTTCGACTACATGATCATCAACGACGACCTTCAGCAAGCGCTCGCGGAGCTCAACGGCATTATTCACGCAGAACTCTGTCGCCGACATCGCCAGGCTCGTCGCGCGGAACAGATGCTTCGCGAGTGAAGACTCGTCAGACCCTAGAGGTGGCAGCACTCCTCCTCGCCTCGGTTCCCCCTGCCCTCTCCCAGGTGCCGCTTTCGTTCAGCCATGATGATCGCCCCGTCGCCGCGCTCACGCTTGCCATCGACGAGGACGACAGCGACGAAGACGGAGTCATGGATCGTGAAAGCGATCGGTTGCTCGTACCCAGTCTCACCAGCCTTCGCGTTCACGGGCGCGGGCGCGCGCAACTACGCACGGATGGGGAGGTACGTCTCGTCAACGCGGAAGGCATCCCCCAGCAAACCCTGCGGGTCACCCTGCCGGCGACCGTGCGGGTACAAGCGACCGGTCGACGCGGCGAGATCATCGCCGAACAGGCGAGCGCCACTCGCCTTCCCGTCGAAGGAGTGCACGTGCGCTTCGAGGGACCGGAGGGCCCCTTGGACCCGCGGCGCGACGCTCTCGCGCCCACGCAGCAGATTCCCAACGACAGCGCCCTTCCCCGCGGCGATGGGGCTTGCACAGACCCTCGCTGCTTTCGCGTCGTCGTCGAACCGGCGATCAACGCCCCGACCCTAACGCTCGAGCGCCGAGGCAGCTCGGACGGCCAGCTCATCGTGCGTCTCACCACGGCGGGCGACCGGTCTGCGACCCCTTGGCTACGCCTCGTGGTCGACGAGCAAGACGAGCACGCCCCGGGCGTGAACGGTCGCCTTTTGCGCGCGGCGCTTCGCGACGAAATCCGCGCAAGGGTCGGCCACGGATTTCAAAGCCTGCGCGTCGGTCGGCCAAGCGCGGAGGACGGTCCTCTGGCGGCGCGGCGCGGTCGAATGCGGGTTCGGATCGTCCGCCACGCGGGAGTCCCCGCGGTCGGGACCGAAGACGCAGGCGCGGTGGCACTCGGGCGCATGCAGATCGCGATCGCCAACGAAATCTGGCTTCAGTGTCTCGCCGACTTTGGCGCGCCGGAGGACGCCGACGTTGCTGTGGTCGACCCGCCCCCGCCTTGGCTGCTCTCCGTCGCCGACCGCTCCGGGTTTCCCTCGGCGGGCGGCGAAGTTCGCTTTCGCGCCGGCGATCGGTCCATTCGCGTGGTGATTCCAGAAGGCAGTGATCCTCCCCAGTCGGCATGGCGCATCGCAAGCGCCCTTCGCGCCGAAGGGTTTACCGCCGAAGTGTTCGTGAACCCCCGGACGACTTCCGGCGCCGATCGGAGCGCGGACGTTTTGGTGTCGCGGGAGGGCACGCCGGTCACGCTTGCTCCAGACGGGAGCCACCCGCTGACGACCGATCGTCGTCAAGCCATCGCGATCGGGCGCGTCGACCTCGCGGACGGCCTTCAGTCGTTCACCAACGACAACGCGCAAGCGGGCAGCCTCGAGGAACGCACGCTCCTTCATCACGTCCTCGACGCGGACCCCACCACCATCGACCTCGTGATCGTGAACCGCTTTACCGGAGGCGCGCGTCAGGGAGAAGCCTTCATCGAAGCGGACCGCGGCGTCTTTGCAAACGTTGTCATTCTCGACCGAAGTGGCATTCGCCAGCAGCGGTCGGCCTGGACCCAGTCGCACGAGCTCGGACACGTCCTCCTCGACATACCCTTTCACCCCGACGACCTCGGACCGAACCGTCCGTGGCTCTTGATGGACGCAGACGCGAGCTCCCCGGTCGTCACGGGACCCAAGCGCATCTCACCGGAGGAGTGCGCGCGAGCTCGTCACCGGAGTGGCGCGCAGGCGTACCCGTCCCTTCTTCAGCGCTACTGAATCCACATCGCCCACGTGACGATGTCCCCTTCGTCGGTACACGAGTTCCACGATCGAAGGTTGGCAAAACGAACGTCGCGCAACGAATCGCTGAGCTCGCCCTGCGCAAGGCTCGCAGTTTCGAGGCGTGGCCCGAGGGAGTAGGCGAACTCGAGGTCGCGCAGGCCGCCACACTCTCCGGTGCACCGGGTCTCGCCAAAGGCCACCCTGAGCGCTCCGTCTCCCAGGCGGAGCCGTCCACTCTCAGCTTCAAGGGCGAGCGGACACTCGCGCGCGGCAGGACCATCGCAACGCGTCGTGTCGCGAACGATGACGTGGCCCGGTTCGACCCAGAGAAAGCCATCGGCAATCCTTGCGAGACGCGCGGCGATGCTCTCGGTTGCAGCGCCGAGGTTGCGGATCTCCACCCGGCAGGCGTACTCGACACGTTCCCGCTCGCCGAAGAAACGCCCTTCAAGAACGATGTCTTCACCTCGCCGAGTCATCGTAGGCTCGCCAAAGAGATGCGCTCCCGACGTGCACAACGCGTCGCCGCTGATCACGACCTCGAGGAGCCGCTCCGAGTCCCGGCAAACCCGAGGAGCGCCGGCGTCCGGTGAACCTCCGCTCCCCGCGTCGAAGGCGACTTCCGCTTCCGCGCCACGCTCGTGGGCGAGAAAGCAACCGCCACAAAGCACGAGTAGCGCACTCCCCAGACGCTGCGAGATCTCGTTCATGCTCGGACTTGAGCAAGATGCACGCCGCCCAAAAAGCCCGTATTCCGTGGCACTCCTCGACACGGCTTGCGCCAAGGGGGCGCAATCCAAGAACCCGTCGCACGGGCATGCGATAAGGGCGACGTGGCAAAAGGAAAAAAGGCGAAGAAGTCGAACCGTTACGAGTGCACCTCCTGCGGCGCGCAGCACGCCCAGTGGATGGGTCGCTGCACCACCTGCGGCGAGTGGAACACCCTCGAGGAAGTCCGTGCCCAGACCACGGCGGCCGCGGAGCGAACCGGCGGCGCCAAGCCCGTGCGCCTCGGCGACGTTCCGGCGGACGACGCGGCTCGCCTGCCGGTCGGAATCGGAGAGCTCGATCGCGCCCTTGGCGGTGGTCCCGTTCGCGGGGGGGTCGTCCTCCTCGGCGGCGATCCAGGCATCGGTAAATCAACGCTGCTCATGCAAGCGCTCGCCGCCCTTCAAGCCAAAGGTGCGGAAGCCCTCTACATCACCGGCGAGGAGTCCGCGTCTCAGGTGGCGCTCCGCGCGCGACGAATCGGCGGCGCCGGAATGGACCTGGTGAAAATCCTTGCCACCACCGACCTCGACGACGCAGAAACCGCCCTCAGCAACGACCGCCCGGACGTCGCGGTCATCGACTCGATTCAGACGCTCCGTTCCACTGCGCTCTCTTCGGCACCAGGAACCGTAAGCCAGCTGCGGGAGGTCGCCGGCAAGCTCATCGACCGGGCAAAGCGTCACCGCATCGCCCTCTTTCTCATTGGCCATGTCACGAAAGACGGCAGCATTGCGGGGCCGAAGGTGCTCGAGCATCTCGTCGACACGGTCCTCAGTTTTGAGGGGGACCGCAGCCACGCGTTTCGGGTGGTGCGCGCAACGAAGAACCGTTTCGGTCCGGCGCAGGAGATCGGCGTCTTTGAGATGGACCGCGAGGGCCTTCGCGAGGTCCCCGACCCAAGCGCTCTCTTTCTCGCGGAACGCCCGGAAGAGGCGTCCGGATCGGTCGTCGTGCCCACCGCGGAGGGGAGTCGTCCCCTGCTTGTGGAGCTCCAGGCGCTCGTCGCCCCATGCCAGTACGGAGCCCCCCGCCGCGTCGTCAGCGGTCTCGACGCCAACCGTCTCAACATTCTTCTCGCCGTGCTCGATCGCCGCGCTGACGTACGCGTCCTCGACCGCGACGTCTTTGCCAGCGTCGCGGGCGGCGCACGGGTCGACGAGCGCGCTGCCGACGTCGCCCTCGCGCTCGCTGTTGTCTCGAGCTTTCGTCACCGACCCCTACCCGCAACGCTCGCAGCGTTTGGTGAGCTCGGGCTCGCCGGCGAAGTTCGCGCGGTTCCGCGCCCAGGCCCGCGGATCGCCGAAGCGCGAAAGCTTGGCTTCAAACACGTGCTGCTGCCGCGCGCAAACGCCGACCGCCTCACGAAGGCGGAGCGAAAAGGCGTGTCGATCATCAGCGTCCGCGACCTCGCCGAGGCCGTGGAAGCTGTTCTCTCGTGAACGAGGACTAGAAGTTCACGCCGAGGATCAAACGAAGCGTCTGGGCGTTCCGGGAGGAAAAGCCCGCCGGCGCGCCGCTGAGGCCCTGGAAGTTCGGGTACTTCAACCCAGCGAAGGGAAAGAGCACGCCGTAGTTGAACTGCGCGTAGAAGCCGTCCATGAGCTCCGGCCCGTCCTCGCTCCGGTAGTAGATCGTGAAGTCGAGCTCGAGACCGAGATTCGGATCCGCGCCGTAGGTCTGCGTTTCCTGAGCCGCGCGGCTGTAGATCATGTCGAAGCCGACACCGAAGAGCTGGCCGAAGGGGTTGCGAATGATGTCGTAGCTGACGCCTGGCTTGAGGTACCACGCGCCGGCGACGCGGCCCATGATGTTGCGCCAAAGAATGAGGTCCACGCGATAGTTCGGGTGGAACTGCATGTGGCTAATGGTGCGGTCGTCGGTCTGCTGCGCGAGTAGACCCTGGCGCTGGCTCAGACCGTCGATGTCGGGATCGCCGCTGGCGTACCCCGTGTAGAGACGAATCGAGAGCTTGTCGTTGAGCAGGCGGTACTCGCCCTCGAAGGCGATGCCGAACTGGCGGATATCGAAGTTCGAGCGAACGAAGGAGTCGTTCTCGATGTTCTGGATCGACCCGGCGATGAACACGGCTTCGGTCTCGAGACGCAGGCCGCCCATGCGGAACCGAAGCCAGAGGTCGGGAATGAACGCTCGGGCGTTCCGCCGCACGAACGCGTCCTCGAAATCCGCGCGGGCGGGGTACGCCTGGGTGAGGCGAGCCGAGCTGAGAAACTGATTGCGGAGCACGAAGTAGAAGCCCGCGTCGAACACCCAGCCGCCGCGCTGAAGGCGGTCGCGCGCTTCCTCCTCGTCCTGACGGTAGGCGAGCGCGAAGACGTACTGGTTGATGTCGTCCTTGGAGGTGGTGTCGAAGGGGACGCCGCGGAGGTCGTCGAGAAGTGGCGCCTGAAGACCCTGCCCGGCGAAGTCCCACGCCGCGATGATGTAAAGACCCGCGATGCGCGTAAGCGCCATGACACGGTCGACGTCGCTCGACTGGTCGGCGTCGATGCCCTCGCCCGCGTTGGCGAGCACGCCAAGACCCCACTGGGAGGGCATGCGACCAAAGCGGAGCTGCCCGAGGCCGCGGTTGGTCACCTCGGCCCAGGCGTGGCGCACGTAAATGCTGTCGCGCGCTGAGTTTCGGTTTGCCTGAGGCGGGTTCTGCGTCGCCGCAAAGCTGTCGATAGGCACACCAGGAGTACGCGCCGGGTTCTCGAAGTCCGGATTACTGTTGTCGGTGCCGCTCGTGCCCGGCGGAAGGTACACCGTTCCATCGGCGGTCGAGCCGAGGACGAGGTTGTCGAAGACGTCGAGGGTCATGTGCACACGCACGTCGTCGCTCAACGCGAGGGTCGGACGCAGACGCATTCGCATATTCGCGAAGCGAAGCCGGTCGCTGTTGTTACAGAAGTCCCGATCCTCGGCCATCGACGAGTCGGTCACCGCCGTCCCGGAGCGACAGCCTCCCTCCGGGAGAACGCCGCGGTCCGAGGGCGTAAAGAAGTTGAAGGGGACGTCGTCGCGGCCGAGGAAGAAGCTGTCCTGAAGCTCGCCGCGAACGCGAAAGTAGCCGTGAAGGGTCAGGACCGACTGGGGCGCGGTCCACCGGGTCTGCGTGGGGTCGGCAGAAGGCGGCCCGTCCGGCTCCGCGTCGCGAAGAAGGTCCGCTTCGTCTTCGACAACGTCCTCCGGCTCGTCCTCGTCATCTGGATCCCCCTCGACGACATCGCCGAGGTCCGGCATCTCGAGGGTCGGGGCACGAAGCTCCGGCTCGTCTTCCTCGTCGCCGATGACATCGTCGTCATCCTCGAGGTCGTCCTCTTCGTCGAGGAGTTCTTCCTCTTCGTCGAGGGCTTCGTCGGCGGCGTCTTCCTCTGGCTGGGCCAGAAGGGGGTTCGAAAGTGCAAACGCAAAGACAAGCGCGAGGGCGATCTGAATCCGGCTCATGGGTCCTCGTTCCGGCTCTCAAGAGCCGGTGCGGCGGTGGCGTAACACGCTGGAAATGCAGCGGTCAACGCGACGCCGGGCCGGCCGAGCTGTGGCGGGTGTCTCTTCCGCGTGCGAGGCTCCCGAGCGGCTCGTGCTCACAATCGTTCCCCTAGGCGGCCTCGGCGAGGTCGGTATGAACTGTATGGCGATCGAGGTCGGCGAAGACCTCTTTGTCGTCGACGTCGGCGTCACCTTTCCGGGGCGGACGCACGGGATCGATCTTGAGCACCCCCGCTTTGACTGGATTTTGGAGCGCCAGGCGCGGCTCCGGGCGATCCTCATCACCCACGGCCACGAGGACCACATCGGCGGTCTCCCCTACCTCCTACGGGCGCTCGAGAAGGCGCCGCCCGTCTATGGCCCGCCCTACGCCCTTGCGCTGATCCGGCGCCGCTTCGAGGAGCACGAGGTCGGCGAGGTCGAGCTCCACCCGACCCGACCGGGCGAACGATTCACCGTCGGGTGTATCGATGTGGAGCCCGTGCGCGTGAACCACTCCATCCCCGACTGCACCTCGTTGATCCTCCGCACCCCGGAAGGAACCGTGGTCCACAGCGGCGATTTCAAAATTGAGGAGGCCCCCCTCGACGGAGAGGCGTTCGGCGCAGAAGCCCTGCGACGGGCCGGCGATGAGGGAGTCGATCTTCTGCTTAGCGACTCGACGAATATCGACGTCGAGGGCGACACC
>JBCDAA010000212.1:0-15210 GCA_039186435.1 Myxococcota bacterium
GCGAGCGATCCCGACGAGGTCGCCGTTCGGCTCTTTCCTCTTCACGTAGACCAGCTTCAGGTTCCCCACGTCGCGTACATGGGCGATCAGGAGCGGCGGATTCAGCAAAATGCGCGAGAAGCACAAGCGCGAGCGCCGGCGAACCTCTTCGAGGTGCACGTCGTGCCGGGAACGCACATGAGCGCGCGGGCCCCGGCGCTGGCCGACTTCCTCGCGCGCGTCGCGTCGCGCTGAGGCCGATCGATTCGTCGGTCAACAACGACGAAGAAACGAGTACGCTCGCGACATGAGCGACGTGTCAGGGGGGACTCAGTTTCCGTGTGCAGCCTGTGGCGCGCCCGCGATGGCGTGGGATGCCGCAGCTCAGAGGATGCGCTGCCCTTACTGCGGCCATACCGCCGCGGTCCAGGGCGGAGCAGTCGGAGTTCCCGCGGAACACTCCGTCGACGCCGCACAGTCGCAAAGCCAGACCGGCTACGGAACCGCGGTCCGCGTCGTGCAATGCCAGACCTGCGGCGCGACGGTCAGCTTTGGCGGCGCGGACATCTCGACCCACTGCAACTTCTGCGGATCGCAACACGTGCTCGAACAAGACTCGCAGCGCAACGTGATCCGGCCGGAGTCCCTCGTCCCTTTCGCCGTCAACACCGAAACGGCCAAGCAGAAGTTCGACGCGTGGATCGGCTCGGGATGGTTCCGTCCGAGCGACCTCAAAGCGATGGCCAAAGCGGACGGGCTCGCGGGGATCTACATTCCCTTTTGGACTTTCGACGCCTGGGTCGACAGCCAGTGGCGCGCCGAAGCCGGCTACCACTACTACGAGACGGAGGTGGTCGTCGAAAACGGCACAAAGATGCAAAAGCAGGTGCAAAAGACGCGGTGGCAACCGGCGCACGGCCATCGCCGCGATCACCACGACGACGTGCTGGTCGTTGCGTCGCGTGGCCTTCCGCGAAAACTCGCCGACCGCCTTGCCACCTTCGACACGAGTCAGCTTCGTCCCTACGACCCGAACTTTCTCGCCGGCTGGCAGGCGGAGGAATACGCCGTTGGCCTCGACGACGCGTGGGGTCACGCCGCCCAAAAGATCGAGTCCGCGCAGCGCGGCAAGTGCATGAACGACGTGCCCGGCGACACGCACCGCGGCCTCCAAGTGCAAAACCGCTACAGCGACAAGAGCTACAAACACATTCTCTTGCCGCTTTGGATCTCGAGCTATCAGTACAGCGGCAAGGCGTACCGCTTTCTCGTCAACGGACAGACGGGTGAGGTGAGCGGCGAGGCGCCGACGAGCTGGATCAAGGTCGCGCTCTTCGTGCTGCTCCTGGTCGTCCTCATCGGCGGCTGCCTCTTCGGTATGACCGCGCTCTCGGACGGATAGGGCTACTCCAAGTACCCGGTGTCTTCTGGAGGCGGCTGCGCGGTCCAGAAGCTTCCGCACGCCGGCACCGGAAGTCTCGTCGCGTACACCCCTTCTTCGTAGTCGACCTCGCCTGTCGTCGACGTAACGGGGTGGTTGTTGCTGTAGTTGCCGTTCGTCCGGTACACGACCGCCGGATCCGAATAGGGCGCGACCTCTCGCTCCACCGAATCAAAGAACTCGGCGCGGCTATCGCGGAAGCGGTTGTCAAAGATGTAATTGTCGACGCCGGGCGGCGCGTGTCCACGCCAGCCAGAGCGCGCCGGAACACCGGTCGTGCAAACCAGCCAGGGCTGTGAGATCGGGGTTCGCACCACGTTGTGACCGACGAAGTTATGGCCGCCATCGCCGTTGTGAAAGTCCACGTTCGTGCCGATGTCGTTGTAAACAACGACGTTCCAGGCGGCCTTCTGCGCGCGGCCGCCCGCCCATTCGGTGATTCCCAAATGCCGGATGTTTCGGATGGTGTTGTTCTTCAGAAGGTTCTGGTTTCCGATGACATGGAGGTAGCCCATGCCGGGCCCCTTCTTGTAGGTCCCTTCGATCCAGTTGTTCTCGATGGTGTTGTGGTTGCCGATGATGTTGAGGGGGCGATCCCCCGCGTTCAGGAGCCTAGCGTTGACGATCGCGTTGTCGCGGCTCTCCACCTCGAACTCCACCAGGGTCACGTTGAAGTCGTTTCTTCCGCACGGCGCGTTCGTGTACTCGACTTCCATGTTGTAGGTCGTCGGCTCGTCAAAACTCGGCGCGTTGAACCTCGTCTCGTCGCAGTCGGGTCGCACGTATTCGATTTCGACGCCGTTCAGACGACACCCGGTGGCGGTGCGTTTGAACTCGACAACCGCGTAGCGATCGATGGAGTCCTCCGAGTTTCGCCAGCTGCTTTCGATCCTCGCGCCCCAGCGAGTTTCGGCGCGGAGCTCTACGTCGGTGAGGTTCGCAAAGTCGAAGTCACGCACCTCGTAGACGCCGTCGGCCATGACCACCGCGCGGGCGTCGTCCGCGTCGGCCGCGGCAAGCTCCGCTGCGATCGTTGTCTCGCCGTTCACGGAGGAGCGCACCGCGTTGGGTCCCAGGGGCGTGATTGTCGAGTAGACCTCGTAAACGCGGGGCGCGTCGGTGACCCCGGCGGCGTTCCACATCTCGATTTCGCTCGCGTAGGTTGCGTCGGAACAGTCGCACGCGGCTGTGCGGCTGCACGCTGGGTCGTCGCAGTCCGCTTCGCCGTTGCAGTCGTTGTCGATCCCGTCGTCGCAGACCTCGATCGTGCACTCGCTCGCATCCATCGCGGCATCGGTGCTTACGCCGGCATCCATATCGATGGCGCTGTCAGGCCTCGCGTCGTCTCCGCCCGCGTCACGCGGCAGGGGCAGGCACGTTCCTTCCTCCGTGACCCAACCCGAGGGACAGTCGCCGCTCGGAAGCACGCAGATTCCGTCGAGGCAGAGGCCGGCGCAGTCGGGATCGGTCGCGCACCGAGCCGCGGAGTCTCCGCAGGCCAGCCCGCAAATCGCAAAAAGAAGGGCGACACCACGCATTCCGGAAGTATCCACGCCTCTTGGGCCGTGCGCGCGCCAGCGAATCATACGTCGACTGGTTTCGCTTCGGCTGGCTCGGTGCTGCGCAGGCGAGCGAGTCCGTCGAGCACCAGATCGAGACCGAAGGCGAAGTCCTGAAGCCCGTCGTGGCGTCCCTCGGCCACCTCGCGCGTCATCCCCCGCAGGTAGGGAAACTCCTCGGCGGAGATCGAAGGCAGGTACGAAGCGGCGACGTTCGCGTACTCGTCGGCGTCAAAGGGAAAGTTGAGGCGCTGCAGCGTGAAGCCGTAGACGAAACTATCGATCACATTCCACGCGTGGTCCGCCATCGCCCAGGAAAACCCCGCCTCCCGCAACGAGCCGATCGTCGCGTTGACATAGCGCAGCATGTTCGGCCCGACGTTGACGCGCGAGACCATCAGCTTCGTGGCCCAGGGATGGCGCATGAGCACTTCGTGGGCGGAGAGCCCGCGGCGCCGCATCGCGGCTTTCCAGTCTTCGCGGAGCGAGGGCACCTCGATCTCACCGACGATGAGGTCGACGATGCCGTCGAGAACGTCGTCTTTGTTGGCGACGTGGTTGTAGAGGGACATCGCTTCCACGCCGACCTCTCGACCGAGGCGCCGCATGGAGAGGGCCTCGATTCCCTGCGCATCCGCGAGCCGAATCGCGGCCGTGAGAATCGCGTCCCGTTGAAGGGGCGTTCGCGATTTGCCTTTCTTTTTCGGCATCTTCGGAGCCATACGCATACAGCGTAAGTATTTTCTTGACGAATCGAAAGGCGCGCCTTACTTACTACGTAAGCTTACGACGTATGTAGCTCACGAAGGAGGCACCATGGGCGCTGCGATGGCCATCGACCCGCAACTCACCGCAATCCCAACAAAGACCGAGGCGATCCTCTGCCGGCGCTACGGCTCCCCAGACGTTCTAACGCTCGAGCGTGTCGACGTGCCGACTCCCGCGCCGGAGGAGGTGCTCGTCGAGGTCGTCGCGGTCTCGGTGCATGCCGGCGACTGGCACCTCGTTCGCGCCGACCCGTTTTTGATGCGCCTGCTTTTTGGACTCACGAGACCGAAGTCGCCCCTCATCGGCGGCGACTTCGCAGGCGTGGTTCGCGCCGTCGGTCGGGATGTTCGCGAGCTCTCGGTTGGCGATCGCGTCTTCGGGGATGTCTCCAACCATTCGCGCGGCGCATTCACGCGCTGGGTTAGCGCGCCCGCATCGTTCGTCGCGAAAGCACCGACATCCATCCCGCTCGAGGAAGCCGCGGCGGTTCCGGTGTCTGCGGTGACGGCCCTTCAAGGCCTTCGGGATGTGGGCGAACTCGCGCGAGGAGAGCGGGTCCTCATCAACGGCGCATCGGGAGGCGTTGGCAGCTTTGCTGTACAGATCGCCAAGGCGCTCGGGGCAAAGGTCACCGCCGTCGGCGGACCGCACTCCCTCGAACTCCTTCGATCCCTCGGAGCCGACGAGGTCCTCGACTACACACAGATCGACTTCGCCGAGGGAGGTGCGCGCTTCGACCTCATCCTCGATGCCGCGGCGTATCGCTCGTTCTTCAAAGCACGCAAGGCTCTCCGGCAGGGCGGTCGCTATGTGTGCGTAGGCGGTTCCACGCGGCACTTTTTCCAGGCGATGATCGTTGGACCGATCGCGTCGATGGACGGCCGATCCATTCGAACGATGGAAGCGAAGCCAAACGCCGAAGACCTGAGGGTGGTTGCCGCGATGACCGACGCGGGTGAGCTCCGGCCTGCGATCGGCGAGCGCTTCGACGGGTTGGCGTCCGTTCCCGAGGCACTCCGGCACATCGAGGGGCGCCACCATCGCGGCAAGACGATCGTCGTGCTCTAGCCCCGGCGCTAGTCGAAGTCTTCTTCGTCGTCGAAGTCGTCGAAATCGTACTCGTCGTCCGCGGGCGCCGGCGCACCCCAGCCCTTCGCGCCCGCAACCTCACCTGCAGCAACCTTGGCCTGCCCCTTCTTCGTCGAGGGCCCGAGGTCGCCGAGGATGTCCTCAAGCGCTTTGCGCATTTCCGCGAAGTCTTGAAACTGCCGGAAGCGAAAGAGGTCGTACGCCGTCCACATGAGGTCCGCGCAGATCTCGACCGGCGTTTTGCCGGTCGCCGCACCAAGACCCGGAAGCGCGACCGCTCGAATCGAGTTGGGCTCGCGCGCGTGCTGCTGGTGCACGGCCTGAAACGCCGCCGCACAAGCGAGCGCCACGTTCATCGAGTCGCTGATGTCCTCGCTCGAACCCACCATGGTCGGTGTACTGATGAGGTAGCGCGGAAGGTCGCGACCGGATTCGACGCAGGTCGCAAAGCCCACCGGCATCACACCGTGGTAGTGCTGCTTGATCTGCGCCTGAACTCGCTTTTCAACGCCCGAGCCGAAGTAGTTCTTAAGAACGGCGTCAAGGCCTCCGTCCATCGAGCCTTTGGAGTTGGTGGGCGAGACCACCGCCGACGTCTTCATGTCGGTCATCGAGCCATGAATGATCTCCACCTCGGGGTTCTCTTCAAAGGTGTCCCGCCAGGCGGCGATCATTTTCGGGTTGATGTCACACAGCACAACTTTGATGCGCATGGGTCCTCCAGGCTGTCGGGACTTTATACGGCGGAAGGCGCCAGGAACACCCTTGTGAATCGTTCCCTTCGTCGCCGCATCCGGCGGTCGCTGATCTCGTAGCCGAGGAGCGAGAGGGCGACCGGCAACACCGCAAGCGCAACCCCCGCGACGCCGAGCGGAATCGTTCGGATGAGCGCGAGCGCGAATGCCGCGCCGGTTCCAATAACCGCACCCGGGTAGCCGGCCCAGCGTCGCCCTTCGCCGCGAAGGAAAGCCGGCGTTCCGAACCCAAAGCCGAGCGCAGCGCCGAGTGCCCCGCAAAACTTCGCAAGCTGAAGAAAGCTGTCGGCGTTGCCGCGGAGCGCGCCGAACGCACAGAGCACCTGGGTTGCGGCGAAGCCAGCCAGAGCGCCGGCGTACCCAAGTCCGACGTTTCGCGAAACTCGGCGCGAGTGAGGGGGCTCGCCCAGCGGAGGCAAGGGCTGTCCGCCGCGCGAGCTGGCGATCACTTCGCCATGCGCGTCCTCGGCGTCCTCGGATTCGGCCGACGCATCTTGCGAATCCGCATGCGTCTCGTCGCGCGAGTCCGCGGTCGCTTCAGAATCGGTCTCTTCGACGCCCGTCTCGCGAGGCTCGGCGAACGCATCGCGCTCGATTTGGAGCAAGTCCGATTGGGCAAAGGCGCTCGTCGTCCCGAACAAGCCGACCGACAATCCAAGAAGAAGGCTACGCATCCCCCTCTGATACGGGCTGCGCGGACGATTCTTCTCCCAACCGCGGCTGGCAGGAAGGACAGAAGTACGTCGAGCGTAAATCGCGCCCCTGTCGAACCAACTCAATGGGGGTCCCGCACACCCGGCAGAGCTCTCCCTTCCGGCCGTAGACCCAGAGCCGGCCTCCCTCGTGACGCTTTCGCGTGACGCGCGGACCCCCGCGGAGGTTTCGCTTCAGAAGCGTCCGCCCTCGTTCCAAAAGCGCAACGAGCGCTGCGTCTTCTGTTTGGTCGACACGTTGAAGCGGATGAAGGCCGGTGAGGAAGAGCAGTTCGCTTTTGTAGACGTTTCCGATCCCGGCCACGAGGTTCTGACGCATCACCGCGTCGCCGAGCGGAAGGCTTCCAACGCGGCGAAAACGGAGCGCGGCTTCGGCGGCATCGAAGTCCGCGGCGAGAAGATCGGGCCCGAGCGAGCGAAGGAGCGGAGAACGCCGCTCGTCGCGAAGCGTCTCGGCGATCGCGAGGTCGTACCCCACGATCGTCGCCCCGCTGTCCATGACCAACACCGCGTCCACCGCGCGTTTGGGTCTCGGCCAGCGACCGCCGCGCACCATCGACCAACCGCCTTTCATTCGGAGGTGACTGTGGAGGATCCACCCGCCCTCAAAATCCATCAGCAGGTGCTTTCCTCGCGCCCGCACATCGCGCACGAGCCGCCCCTCCAGCGGAGCGTTCGCAAGCTTGGGCGCACGTCCCTCAAAACGTGCGACCTCACGATCCTTCATCACCGCGGCGAGGCGCCGAGCGAGTCGATGGATCGTGTCGCCTTCAGGCAACCCTCAGCCGTCGCTACACACGAACTGGACCGGGCAGCTCTCCAGCACATCGAGCTGGCCGCTCGCACATTCGGCAAGGACCTGACGACACTCCGCCCGCGTCTCCTCGTTGTAGCAGGGGCCGAGTTCTTCCGGGCAGGGCGTCTCGTTGGACACCGGATCATCCCCGCCCGCCGGCGCCTCGTCTCCGGGGTTGCACGCGTATTGAACCGGACAGCTCTCCAGCACATCGAGCTGGCCACTCGGACATTCCGCGAGCGCGGCACGACACTCCGCCCGCGTCTCTTCGTTGTAGCAAGGCCCCAGCTCATCCGGGCACTGCCCCGCTGCCGGATCTTCACCTCCCGCGCTACCGGAGTTGTCGGCTTCTTCCGACCCGCCGCAGGCAACCCCCATCGCGAGCACAACCATCATCCCAAACGCCTTCATGGCGTCTCGATATCACGGCGCGCCGACGCGACGAAAGAGCCCCTGCCCGCTCTGGCGAAAACCGACGTCTCGCAAGAACTCCGCAAAGGGTGCAGCGGCGGCGGATTGATCGTCGATGCGCGCGATCACGACGCCTTTGCCTCCGCGCCGACCCCGAGGCCGACCGATCCCTTCCGCAAGCGCGAGAGCCAGCGCACGACCGGCGCGCCCGCGATCCGGCTCGGTCTCCGGAAGATAGGTCGACAGCCGCTCGCCGGTTTTTCCGAGATAGGCGACGAGATGTCCTTCGAAGAGCACAACCTGCGCGCCGGCCGCACGCGCCGCCCGAAGGGATGGACCGCCCGGGTTTGCATTGGGCCAAGGGAGCGACGCGCCATAGGGGTTCGCGGGATCGTCGGCCGCAAGAACCACCGCCGCACTGCCCTCACTTGGCTCGCGATGATCGCGAAGCCGATCCTCACATCCCGGAAGCGCAAACTGCGTCGCGCCAAGCCCGGCCACAAAGTACCCGCGACGCGCCCGCGCCATCTCTTCCATGGTCTTGAGCACCGGGTAGATCGCGCTGAAGCCGCCCTCGATGTTTTCGGCGCTCGCGACCTCACGAACCAGCACCCCGTGGCGCGCAAGAAGCTGGGTCGTCTGCTGACGGAGGCGCTGCGTCGGGTTGGAGAGGTCGAGGGGTGGCAAGAGCGACCAGCGACCTTCGCTCCCTGGCGGACCGCGACGAGGCGCTCGGCGACCTCGGTGCGTTCGGGTCGGCGCGCGAAGACCTCGAAGCGGCGCGAGGGTGTCGTTGGTGACCTCGCCGGCCCACACGAGATCCCAAAGGGCCTCGAAGACCTCCGTCGAAATCCGCTTCGAGAGCGACACCAGATCCCGAAAGAAGAGCGCGCCCCGCTCTGCGAGAAGCTCCCGCAAGAGCCCCGGCACATCCCCCTCCGCGGGTTCCGCAGGTCCCGCGAGGAGCGCGTAGTGGTCCGCGGTGTAGAGCGCGATGCGCCCGTCTTTCCCGCCGAGGGCTTGCACGCCGCGCCAGATCACCTCGCCGGCCGCGCAGAGCTCGTCGAGATCGCGAGCGTCGAAACTCGAAAGCCGCGACGGAAGCGTCAGCGACTCCAGGGTCGACGCGGTGAGGGGCGCGCCCTGCAGCTGCTCCACCACGGTGAGCAACGCGTCTGCCCCTCGTCGATCGCTCCCGACGCCGTGCCAGGTCAGCGCAAAGCGCGCGAAAGCGGAGGGATCGACCGGCTCGACCTCCGCGCGAAGCTTCGCGAGGGAGCGGCGCTTGATCTGTTTAAGAACGTCCGCGTCGCAATACTCACGCCCGCCGCGTCGTCCGCGCTCCCGAAGGATCTCGGCCGGGAGAAGCTCGCCTTCGACGAGGCGACCGTTCTCCACGAGGCGCTGCAGCACCGAGCGCACCGGCGCGACGCCTACCCCAAAACGCTGCGCGACTTCTTCGGCACTAAAGGGCACGTGCGTTCGCGCGTAACGGGCAACCAGTTCGCCGAGGGCATCCTCCACAAGATCGAGAAGCGCTTGGGGAAGGCCCGGCGGCGGCACCACGCCGAGGGCATCGCGGTAACGCGCGGCGTCCTCGACCGCGATCGCGCGCACTTCCCCGCCGATGGGCACGGTGATCACCCGCCGCGAGGTCACGAGCGCATCGATCGCCTCCGCCGCGTCCCCCTCGTAGCGCGCCGCGATTTCGTCGGGCGAGAGATCGCCGATCGAGAGGAGCGTCGCGTGAAGATCGTCCACGTCCTTGAGCGGGTAAACACGCTTTTGCAGCCGGGCTTCGACCTCGCGCACCGCCTCGGCGTCGAGCAGCTCGCGAAGCTCCGGCTCGCCCAGAAGCTCCCGAAGCTGCGCGTAGTCGAGGGTCAGCGCCTGCGCGCGGCGTTCGGCAAGGGGCGCGTCCCCCTCGTACATGAAGTTCGAGACGTAGTTAAAGAGCAACGCCGACGCGAAGGGCGATGCCATGCGCGTGTCGACGACGTCCACGCGCACCTGCCGGTCGCGGATCTCCTTCAGCAGCTGCGTCAGCGCCGGAAGATCGAAGACGTCCTTGAGGCACTCCCGATAGGTTTCGAGGATGATCGGAAAGTCCCGAAACCCGGACGCGACGTTCAAGAGCTGGGAGGACTTTCGACGCTGCGCCCAAAGAGGCTGACGTTTTCCAGGACGACGGCGCGGCAAAAGAAGCGCGCGCCCGGCGTTCTCTCGAAAACGCGCCGCAAAGAGCGCCGTCTCTCCAAGGCGGCCGGTCACCAGACGCTCGATCTCCTCCGGATCGGGAAAGAAGAGGTTTTCGTCCGGCGGCTCGTCGGCCTCGGGCAAACGAAAGACCATCCCGTCGTCGGACCAGATCGCATCCGCGTCGAGACCTCGCTCTTTGAGAAGCTGCGCGGTCACGGCGGTCACCCAGGGCGCGTGCACGGTCGCCCCGAAGGGCGTGAGCACCGTGATGCACCAATCGCCGATCTCGTCGATGAAGCGCTCGAGGACGATGCGCTTGTCGCTCGGCACGACGCCGGTCGCCGCTTTTTGATCGTGGAGATAGCGAACCAGGTTGTCGGCCGCCTGCGTGTCGAGGCCGTGATGCGCGACGAGCTTTTCCACCGCCGCCGCCGGCTCGAGCGCCACAAGCGTTCGCGAAAGCGCACCGATCGCGCGGCCAAACTCCACCGGCCGCCCCGGGCGATCGCCGTGCCAGAAGGGCATCTTTCCCGGCTGCCCCGGCGCCGGCGTGACCAGCACTCGATCGTGGGTGATCTCTTCGATGCGCCAGGAGCTCGCGCCAAGAAGAAAGACCTCGCCCTCGCGGGATTCGAAGACCATCTCCTCGTCGAGCTCGCCGACGCGCACGGGCTTTTCGGAGTGCGCGAGAAAAACGCCGTAGAGGCCGCGATCCGGAATCGTCCCGGCGTTCGCGATCGCGAGCATGCGCGCGCCCTTGCGGGGCGTCACTTTCGCTTCGATGCGGTCCCAGGTAATGCGCGGCCGAAGATCGCCGAAGCTCTCGGAGGGGTAGCGTCCGCTCAACATGTCGAGCACGCCCTCAAAGGAGCGCCGCGGTAGCTCCCGAAAGGGCGCCGCCGACGTCGTGCGCGCGTAGAGCGTGTCGATGGAAAGCTCCGGCTCCTGGACCGTCATCGCGACGATCTGCTGCGCGAGCACGTCGAGCGGATTGCGCGGGTAGTAGGTCGCTTCAACGCGGCCTTCGTGCACGTGCTGGGTCACCGCGGCGCAGGCGAGAAGATCGTGGCGGTACTTCGGAAAGATACGCCCCCGCGACACCGCACCAACCTGATGACCCGCGCGGCCAATGCGCTGAATGCCCGACGCCACACTCGGCGGCGCCTCGATTTGAATCACGAGATCGACCGCTCCGATGTCGATGCCGAGCTCGAGAGAACTGGTCGCCACCATCGCCGGAAGGTCACCGCGCTTGAGGCGATCTTCGATCTCGGCACGAATGTCTTTGGCGATCGAACCGTGGTGGGCGAGGGCGAGCTCCTCCTCGGCGAGCTCGTTGATCGCCCCCGCCAAACGCTCCGCGAGCCGGCGGCTGTTCACGAAGATCATCGTCGAGCGGTGCGCGCGGATCAGCTCGACGAGGCGTGGATGAATCGCCGGCCAAATCGACACCCGTTTGGGTTCGATCTCGTCGTCGAGGTCAAAGGGATCGGGCTCTTCCTCCGCGTCGAGACGCGCCATGTCCTCGACCGGCACTTCGATCCGAATGTCGAACTCTTTGTGGTAGCCCGCGTCCACGATCTCAACGGGGCGCGGGCCCTCCGCGTCGAAACCGCCGAGAAAACACGCCACCTCATCGAGCGGTCGCTGCGTCGCGGAAAGACCGATGCGCTGGATCGGCTTCGGGGTGATCGCTTCGAGGCGTTCGAGGGAAAGCGCGAGGTGCGCGCCCCGCTTCGTGGCGACCACCGAGTGAATCTCGTCGATGATGACCGTCTCCACCGACGCGAGAATCTCGGCCGCGCGCGAGGTGAGCATCAGGTAGAGAGACTCCGGCGTGGTGATCAGCACGTCGGGCGGATGGCGCAGCATGCGCTGACGGTCCTTCGGCGGCGTGTCCCCGGAGCGAATGCCGACCTTGATGTCGTGCATCGAAAACTCGTCGCGCGCGGCCACCGCCCGAATCCCCGCGAGCGGCGCGCGGAGGTTCCGTTCCACATCGACGCCGAGAGCTTTCAGCGGCGTGACGTAGAGAACACGAACGCCGCGCTTCTTCGCGCGGTCACCAAAGGCGAGGCGATCGATCGCGACCAGAAACGCCGCGAGCGTCTTCCCGGAGCCGGTCGGCGCGAGGAGCAGCGTCGACGAGCCCGACCAAATCGACGGCCACCCTTTCTTCTGGGCGAGCGTCGGCTCCGGAAACGCAGCGCCAAACCAGCGACGCGTGCAGGGATGTGCAAAGTCGAGAGCGCCCATGAACGAGGAAGGGTAGCGTCCCACGAAGGTGAGACGTTCGCGACTTCAGGCGTTCTGGGGCGGCACCGAGGGAAAGGTCAACGCCGTGCGCACGAAATCCTTCAGCTCGCTGACCTCAAAGGGCTTCTGAAGAAAACCGAGCGCGCCCTCCGCCAAAAGCCGCCGCTCCCAATCGGCCGCCGAATGGCCGGACACAAAGGCAACCGCCACATCCGGATCGGCCGCCCGAAGGTCGTACCAGGTTTCGTGTCCATCCATGCCCGGCATGTCGAGATCGAGGAGCACCAGGTCAGGCATCTTCTCTTGATAGATCGCGACCGCCTCACGCGGATCGCCGACGTCGATCGTTTCATGCCCCCACTGCTGGAGCAGCCGAACGAGCGAACGGCGAACCATCGGATCGTCATCAATGATCAAAATACGCCCGGTCGAAGTCCGCCGATCGATCATCTTCGTGGGCGAGTTGGCGCGCGTCCGCTTGGGGTCGCGAAGAGGAAGTCGAACCTCAAACGAAGTTCCTTCGCCCAGCTCGCTCATGACGTTCACCACGCCGCCATGCCAGCGCGCAACCTCGACCACGGTCGCTAGGCCGAGACCCGTTCCGTCGCGGTCCTTCGTCGTAAAGAAGCGCTCAAAAATCCGGGAGCGGGTCTCCTCGCTCATGCCCACGCCGCTGTCGCTCACGAGAAGCCGAACGTCGCTGTCTTGAACGCTTGCATCGACGCGCAAGACACCACCCAGCGGCATCGCGTCACGCGCGTTGATACAGAGATTCATCACAAGCTGCGCCAGCTGAGCGCGCGCTCCCCGCACCCAAAGCCCTTCACCGATCGTGCTTTCGATCACGATGTTCTTTGGAAATCCGCGCCCTGCGAGCGCGAGCACCTCGCGGCAAAGCTCGCCGAGGTCGAGCTCTTCGTGCGACTCCTTTTCCCGCCGCGCAAAGAGGAGAATCCGCTGCACGAGCTGCGCCGAACGCTCGCCCGCCCGAAACACATCGTCCAGGCACTCGAGGACATCGTCAGAGCCAAGCGTTGTGTCTTCCGGAAGCGCGCGAAGATAGGAAAGCGTCGAGAGGATCACCCCGAGCATGTTGTTGAAGTCGTGGGCAATCCCCGAGGTGAGGTAGCCGAGCGCTTGAATGCGATCCTGTTCGAGTTTTAGCCCCTCCGTCGCATCCTGCGGCGTAACGAGGAGGGTCGTGTTTCCCATCTGAATCTTGTCGCCGAACCAAAGCGCGCCGCGCTCGTGCGCTTCGCCGTTGACGGTGGTCGTGGCGCGCTTGCTGAGGTCGACCAAGAACGCCGTGTCATCGGGATGCCGAACGATCTGCGCTTGGCGCCGCGAGACGTACGGGTCGGTGAGAACGATCGCGAGGCGTGAGGAGCGCCCCATCGTTGCTTCGCCTTCCACCACGAAGCGCCGCCCAGCTTCCGGACCGCTGACCACGACGAGTCGAAGAGGCCCCCGCGCAATTCCTTGAAACGCGGAATCCGTCGTTCGTCGCTTGAGGGTCTGGGTTAGCTCTGTTCCATCGTCCTTCCCCACCTGCCCAAGATTCTACACCCATTTCATAAAAATTCACCAGGAGTGAACTACGCGCGTTAGCCCAAGGACATTTAGGGCCTGCAGCTGGGCAAATCCCTCGTCGCCGAGCAGCTCCACGACCGACGACACGGGCTGTGGCGCCTCTCCGAGCGCTGTCCAAAGTCGCTGAATCGGCGCGCTGATTTCGAGGATGACGATGTCTCCATCCTTCGCGCCGACGAGCCACGCGCCCTCGCGCGCCACCACCGAGTCCGTCTCGCCAGCGTGAAGCGCCACCACGTCATGGTTCGCGGTGAACACAACGTAGCCCTCCCCGCGGCGAACCCAGTCCCCATCCTCGTCGCAAAGATAAGGAACGCTCGACTCGCGAGCGGGCGCCGCGATCAACGCTTCGAGCGCAAAGAGTTCGGCACGCCACGCTTCCTTCGTGGCGACGAACGCGCGAACGCGATCGACGAGAGAACCTCGCGCAGGAATCGCTGACGCGAACTGCATGAGATCCTCCGGCGCGAGAAGCGACGCGGTTCTCGGCGCGACGCTTTCGATCCCTTCGTGCTGTTGCTGAAGACACAGCCCTTCGAGACCATCCGCCAGCACGAGGGGCCCGGCGTCTTCCGTTTCAATGCGCGCGCGCCATCCTTCGACATCCTCCAAGGGACGCTCTTCGGACGCGAGGTCGCTTTCTGGATCCACCACGGCCAAACGCAGTAGCCAATCCCAGCTCATCCGCGCCGCCCGCTGGGACCCGATCGGGTCCTCGTCGAGGGTGAGCGGCGAAAAGAGCAGGCGATCATGAACTTCGTCGAGGCGCTCCAGTAGCTCTTCGACGGTCGCCGCATGAGGGACTCGCGCAAGAATTCGCTGGGTCGCAGGCGTCTGAAGACGATCCCAATGCCCTGCGACGTACGCCATCGCATCGCTCGACGCATCGAGGATCGCGCCGCTCTGAGTCCGCGGCGTCGGCACGCGCACGCCCGATTGCATCTCGCTGGCGATCGCGGCGCGCTCGTCCTCGAAGTGCCTTAACCCCTGATGAAGCCACCGCGCGGAGTGGCGGGCACGCTCGCGAAGAGAGGCCTCGTCCTCAACCCACCAGCGCGCGTGCGCGGGGTCTGCGTCCTGCGGCTGACCGCGAACAAACCCGCCGACATCCCGAAGGCGGGCCACCTGATCGTGGCCGTACCAGGTTGCGACCGGGAGGAGCTCGTTGATCCGCGCACCGAGGTAGAGCTCAAAACGGCTCATCGTCGGACGAAAGAAAAACCCCAGTGCGCGATGCAGGAACTCGTGCGGCGCCCACTTCGCGTCGTGAAGCGGATCGAAGGTCGCAAAGGGCGCCTCCGCCTGAAACGATTGGTACTTGCCCACGTGAAGCGCGCCACGGTCCCAAACGCCGTGGTCGGGATCGTGCACGCCAAAGGACCAGGGCAGGAGCGCACGCAGCTCGCGATGCACCGAGGTCACACCACACTCGACGCCGAGCGCAATTGCCCGAAGCGCAAAGGGTGATGCGATCACTTCGCCAACAGGAAGCTGCGCGTAGGCCGCCAACGCCTCCGCGTCGACGCGACGCAGGTCGAGCATCCAGGCGCAAAGGCGGTCCGCGAGCGATTCCTCGGAGAGTTCACGATACGCATCCCGTCGCGCCGCCGGCGTCGTCGCATCGACAGCAAGGGCCGGAAGTTCCATTTCACCC
>JBCDAA010000213.1:0-15197 GCA_039186435.1 Myxococcota bacterium
ATCCCGCCCCCGCCGATCTCGCGCACCACGCGGTAGCGGTCGGCAACAACCTGGCCGACGAGTTCGCTCGCACGCTGTTGGTCGTCAACCAAGGGGGTCGATCCTAGCCTGAGAACGCATGCGGAGGCACTTTCCTTCTCGTGGGCCGAGTGATGGTGTGAGCGTGCTCGCAGTCGTGTGTCGTTAGAACTCGACGCCAAAGGTGGCGTTCACACCGATCCGGTTGTTGTCGATGGGGGCCAGCACGACTCGCTCGATGTCGTACCAGCCGCCGGTCTTTCCGACGTCGATCGTTCGTGAGACACGGCCCTGTTGATCGTAGACGACCACCCCGAACCGGTCTCGCTGACGATCCACCCACGCGTCGACGACCCATGGACCGACCACCCGCGGACCGGTGCCGCTTGAGGAGGGACGGCTCCAGCGAAAGGAGAGCGAGGCTGCATCGACCACGTGAAGATGGGACGTGGTCTTGATGAGGTAGTGGTTCTGCTCGCGGCAGACTCGGACGAGGTTCGAAGTCGACGACGTGCGGGAACGCTCGACCCCCGTGGCGGCATCGAGGATGACGAGCGCGTCTTCGGTTTCGACCAAGATCGCACCGCGCAAGTTTGCGGCAGCTCTCGTTCGTAGTTCTCTTCGCCAGCGCCGCTCACCAGAGGCCACATCGATTGCGAACGCGTAGCGGGTCTCGTGGGATGCGGACGTTCCGATTCCGATGACGACCACGGAGCGCGTTGTCGCGATCCACATGAACTCGTCGCCCACGGCCCACGAGTGGCGTCGTTGTCCGGAAGCCGTTCGAACAAGGACGGCGCGGTCTCGCAGCGAAACGTGGGCAGGGGCGAGGCGGGAGATCGGATGGCAGTCGTTCGCGGCAAACCCCGCTGTGGGTGCGATCGCGCCTCTCGTCAGGTCGACCACTCGCGCCTGGGCGATTGCGGTCGCGGGCGCGGCGAGCGCGACCAGCGCGAGCCAACGAAGTGCGCGCGTGGCTTGCAGAGCACGTTTCCCCACGGCGCAACCATAGCCGTGTCGTGCCGTATGAGCTCGCCGGGTCAGTCGCGCTTGAGAAGCTTCTGATAGAGCACCTCGCCGAGGCTGCCCTTCATGAGCAACTCGACGGTTCCCTCGATGCGCTCGCGGTCGGCCTCGGAGGAGTACACGAAGCCGATTCCCATGCCGGGCTCCGTGTCGCCATCAGCGGCTTCGGGGGTCACGATCCATTGAACTTTGCCGCGGAGCCGAAGGGGTTCCTCGAGCTTGGGAATCGTTAGCTCGAAGAGAAACTCGGTGCCGATCGGAAGAGGACGCTCGGTGCGGATGAACGTTCCGCCTTTGCTGATGTTCCGCGTGTAGTCGGCGAAGAACGAGTTCAACCGCTTGTATTCGACCTTCAGAGCGATGGGCGCACGGGGGTGCTCGCGCTGGTCACTTTCGCTCGGGGGCTGGTCCACAGAACGATTATTCCCACGACTCGCCAAAAAGCGCCAAAAGCCGGAGGCCTCTCGGTTGTCCTAGCCGATGTGTTGTCCTACCGTCAGACGCACCCGGGGTCTTCCGGGGTGGGGGAGTTTCGCTCTCACCCTCGAAAACACGAGTCCTGGGGGCTCGTCGGGCTGCATGGGATGGGCGAAGACGACGAAAGAGCATGGCTCGCCAAGGCCCAAGAGGGCGATCAGCGAGCGTTCGGACGGCTGGTTCGCCTCCATCATCGCCGTGTTCTCGCTTGTGCGCTCCAAATGCTCACCGACCGTGGGGAGGCGGAAGACGCGGTCCAGGAGACGTTTCTTCGCGCCTGGCGCGCGCTGAGCCGCTTCGATGGGCGCTCCAAACTCTCCACCTGGCTTTACCGGATTTGTGTGAACGTTTGCCTCAACGCCCTCCGTCGCCGAAAGCGCGTCGCAGCTGCGGACGTCGATGATCCGAAGGTGCCGGAGCCCACCGCCGATCCGACGCAGACGGGGAACGACCCCGAACGCTCCGCGGAAATGACGCAGCTCTACGGTCGCCTTGGCGCCGCTCTCGACGCGCTTTCACCTTCGCTTCGAAGCGCCGTCGTGCTCGTTCTCTTGCAAGGGCTTCCGCACAAGGAGGCCGCCGAGATTTTGGGCTGCCCGGAAGGCACCGTCGCCTGGCGAATTCACGAAGCGCGTCGACGCCTCAAGACGTCCCTCGCCGATTTGGTTCTCGTCGCTCGGGAGGCCTCATGAGTGAGCGAGAACGAGAGATTCAGCGAGCCCTCGATGAGGGGCGTGCGTTGGATGAAGGCGAGCTCGGGGAGGCCATCGCGGCGGATTCGGAGCTCGGCGCACTCGCGTCCGAGCTGGCGACGGTCGACGGCTGGATTCGAAGTTGGGGGGACTCCCTCGACGTCGAATCCGACTTGGAGGCGCTCGCGGTTCGCGTGGAGCAGCGCCTCGAGGAAGAGCTCGCGCCGATCGGTGACCCGACGCTCCCTCCGGTGTTTGACGACGACGATTCGTGGCGCCGTCCGGAGGACGAGGCGGAAGTCGAGCGCAGCGGCGAATTTGCGCTCGACCAGCTGACGCAGTCGGTTCCTGCTGCGGCGCCTTCCCCCGCGCCCACGTCCCAAAAGGTGGTGCCCCTGGCGCCGCGCCCGCCGCCGGAAAAGGAATCCTCGCGCGCGCCCATGTGGATCGCCGCTGCGGCCGCCGTCGGGCTGGCGGTCACCGGCGGCGTTCTTTGGGCGCCCTCGTCGGCGGAACCCGTCGCGATGTCGGCCGCCGAAGAGGAAATGATGGACACGGCGCAGGCTGCCGCTGCCGCCACGCCAGCGCCCGCCCCAGCCGCGCCTCGTGTTCAGGGAGCGGCTCCGACCGGGCGGGGCGGAAGCGCTGAAGCGCGCCTCGAGGTTCCCGCCGAGGTGCCTGCCGCAGAGCCGGTGGCAGAAGTCGCGGCGGAAGTTGCCCCGGTGGAGAATCTCCTCGCCCCTGTGACCGGGGGCGCTGATTTTGAAAACGCCCTCGGTGGTGTTGCCGGGGCGGAAGGATCCGCGCGCTACTCGATGCGCCGCGCGGCTTCGATGGCGTCCCCGGCTTCGATGGCGTCCGCGAGGAGCGTCGGCTCGCCCTTTGATGATGAGGTCCAGCCGCGCCGAGCGCGCCGCCGCCGAAGGCCCTCCCCGTCGATGACGATCGAGGCGATCACCGCGAGCGGCGCCCCCGCGACCGGTACCGAAGCGGCGAGCACTCGTGCGAGCGCCAGCCGCATTGAGCGTCGCACCCAACCCGCGGTACGACGCTGCCTCTCATCACTCGATCGGCGCACTGTCGAGATTCGTGCGTTTGTCGAAGGAGCAACCGGGCGCCTCCAACAGGTTGCTGCACCTGGGCTGAGTCCAACGCAGCTGCGCTGTGTTCGCGAGAGTCTTCGGCGGATGGAGTTTCCAGAGCGCGAGGGTGTGTCGGAGTTCGAAGTGCGGCTCCGCTACCAGTTGCAGGACTGATTTCCTCCCACACCTCAGCAGGGAGGCTGATATCGTCCGCCGGTTGTGGCGCGCCGAATCCTCTTTGGCTCCTACGAACTTCTCGATCGCATCGGCGAAGGCGGGATGGCAGAGGTTTGGCGTGCCCGCGCGCGGGGGGTTGCCGGGTTTGAGAAGACCGTCGTTATCAAACGCGTTCTTCCCTCCATGATGGCGCGACGGGACTTCGCCAGCCTTTTGGTTCGCGAAGCCAAAATCGCGGCCCTGCTCAACCATCCCAACGTGGTGCAGATCTTCGAGCTCGGCGAAGAGCAAGGCTCCTACTACATCGCGATGGAGCACGTGCACGGATGTGACCTCGCGTCGGCACTGACGGCGTTTCCGGATCCTAAGACCACCGAGGGACTCACCCTCCCGCTCCGGATCTGGATCGCGGCCGAGTCGGCGAAGGCGCTCGACTACGCCCATCGGATGCGCGCGGACGACGGCCGGCCGCTGCAGATCGTTCACCGCGACGTCTCTCCGCAGAACGTTCTTCTCGGCTACCAGGGTCAGGTCAAAGTCGCAGACTTCGGCATCGCGCTCGCAGACCAAATCGGGCTCGGCCGGGAGGAAGACCCGGGCGTCGTTCGCGGCAAGTACGCCTACATGTCCCCCGAGCAAACCCGCGGGGAGCCCCTTGACCGCCGGTCGGATGTGTTCGCGCTCGGGGTCGTGCTCCACGAGATGCTCATGGGAAAGCGTCTCTTCAAGGGCGTCGACTCTCGCGACACCATCGCCAAAGTAGTCGGGGGACCGATTCCGCCGATCGATGTCGATGCGCTCGGCGCGCCACCACTTCTGCAGGAGGTTCTCCACCACGCGCTCGCGCGAGATCGTGAGGCGCGCTACCCGACCGCCGGCACGATGGCGGAGGAACTCTCCCAGGTGCTGGTGCAGATGTCCGCGCACGTAGGGCCCAGTGAGCTCACCGAAACGCTCTTTCGCATCGCCCCGCCCGACGAGTCGCGGGCCAACAAACTCCGCGTCGATCTCCTCGCGCGCGCCGACGAGGATGCGTCGGTTGCGACCCTGGACACAGCGACGCCGATGGTACTTACGGAACCCACCATCGCTCTGCCGACGTCGCAGAAGATGCGGTCCGAAAAGCGCGCGGTGCTGGTCTTGATGGCGCACCCGGATCCGGACGTCGAATTTTCCACGCTCTGTGCGCAGCACGGCGGGGCCACCCTTCCGGTGGTCGACGGCGTCTGCGAAGCCGTCTTTGGGGTGGGAGCGGATCCCGAACGGGTTGTGGGCGCGGCCCTGCGCGCTGCGCTTTCTTTGCGGTCGAACGGGTACCAGGGGCCGGCGGTAGTCGTTCACGGGGACGCGCGGGTCATTCAGCTTCCATCCGGCGAGCGCGCGGCGAATCCGCTTCCGACAACCCGAGAACGCGGACTGCTCGTCCTCGAAGCGGAAGCACGTCCGGTCGTCCGCTGCGATCCGCAGCTCCGCGCCGAAGTCGCGTGGCGTTTTGAACTCAAAGGCGAGGACGAGTGGCCCGAGGTGGTGGCGCCGCGTCGCCGAACGGACCGGGAACTCGGCGCGCTTCGCCAAGGACCCTTTGTGGGGCGACGTTCGATTCTTCACCGGCTCGAGTCGGCGGTTCTCGAGGCCGCGGAGGGTCGCGGCGGTGCGCTCTTGCTCCTTGGAAGCGCCGGGGTCGGAAAGTCGAGGCTTCTCGCTGAAGTCCGGGCGGGACTTGCGCGGGCGAGTGTCGGTGTGCTGCTCGCGCACGGATCCGAAACCGTTCGCGACGTCCCCTTCGCGGCGCTTCAGGAACTCGTCGGCGATCTCTGTGGGGTGGAGGAGGACGACAGCGGAGAGACGAAGGGCGCGAAGCTCGAGCGTCTCCGCGTTCTTGGGTGGAGTCCCCGGGAGGTGCTTCTCGCACGGCAGCTGCTCGGGCTGGACGTCGACGTTCCTGAGCGAGCGGGTCGTCCTCGCGCGATCGAGCTTGTCGTCGCGCTCCGCAAGGCGATTCACGCGCTCGCCGACGACGCGCCGCTGGTGATCTTTCTCGAAGATCTGCACTGGATGGACGACGCTACCCGCCAGGTCCTCGACCTCCTCGTCGCCGGTCTCGGACGAACGCGCGTGCTGCTCTTGGCGACGGCGCGCCCCGGGGCAGCGCTTCCGTACCAAAACGTCGAGCGCGTTGTGGTCCCGCCGCTCGATCCCGAGGCGGCGGCGCGCGTTTTTGCCCACCGCGTCGGGGCACGCGGGCTCGAGGAAGACCGCTCCCGCGAGCTTCAAGATCTAGTGGGCGGCAACCCGGCGTGGATCACCCTTTTGGCGGACGCGCTTCGTGAGCAGGGGCGGCTGCTGATCACCGATGGAGTGGTGCACGGCTGGGGGGCGTCCGAGGTGCCGCTCCCGGGAACGATGCTCGCGCGCCTGGCCGCGCGGATCGAGAGTCTTCCCCGGCGCGCGCGGGAGCTTGTTCGCACCGTTGCGGCGTTCGAGCGACCTGTGGATCTGTCGACCGTCACTGCGGTGGAGAGCCTTCCGCGGGACCTCACCGAGCCGATCGTGCTGCGGCTGCTCCGGGCGGAGCTTCTTCGTCCGGGACGCGGCGGGATGCGGGTTCCGCCGGTCGGTCGGTGGGGCGGCGACGAGGACGAGCCTCTGCCGGCCACGCTGCGAATCGCGGGCGGCGGGCTCGTTCGCCGGTGCATCTTTGACGCGTTGCCGGAGCGCGTGCAGCGGAACACCCACGCGAGGATCGCCGACGTGCTGCGTCGCAGCGGAGCGCGCGGAGACGACCGCGTCGAGGCTCTCGCACACCACGCGTTGATGGCGGGGGATTTCGAACGCGCGCCCGCGGAACTCTCTCAGGCCGCCGATGTCGCCCTCGCGCGCGACGCGCCGATGGTGGCGGCGGAGCGACTTGCAGCCGCTGCGAGAATCGGCGAATCGATGGAAACTCAGGAGCGTGCGCTCCTGGCGATTCGAGCGGCGGAGATTGCCCTCGACGCGGGCGGAACCGATTTCGCGGACGCGGTGCTTCTCGAGCCGATTCCGGTCTCTGACGATGCGAATCTGACGTTTCGCCGCGGCCTTGCGGAAGCGCGTGTTCATGCGCGCCGCGAGCATTGGCCCGAGGTCGTCGAGCGGATCGGAGCCCTCTTTGCCGAGCTTGAGGATGCGGGAGACGAGGCGCTTCGCGGCCGTGCGCTTGTGGTCCTCGGGGAAGCGCTCGTGGAGTCGGGAAAAGTTGCTGCGGCGGTGGATACCTTGGATCGCGCCGTGGACGCGCTCGGAAGCGACGAGGCGAGGGTCGGGCATGCGCTTTGTGGGCTTGCCGTCGCCCTCGCGCGGGCCGGGGAAGGGCGACGCGCCCGCGAGGTTGGGATGGATGCCCTGGTGGCCGCGGTGCGCCATGGCGGTCTTCCGCTTCGCTGGCAGTCCCTCGCTGCGTCGGCGGAGGTTGCGGAGGCCGCCGGCGACATCGAGATTGCCTTCGGGCGTTGGTCCGATGCGGCGCGGTTGGCCCGAGATGCCGAAATGGATGAGGCCCTGGCGCGCTCGGGGGTTCGAGCGGCGATTTCTGCGCTCGCGGCGGGCCACGAGGGGGAAGCTTCGATCTGGGTGGAAACGGCCGTTCGTGCTGCGCGGCGGTGCGACCTCGAGGTGGTGGTGAGCCTTGGTGAGGCGGTTCGTGCGGCCCTCGTTCTCGCGGCGCATCCCGACCCGCATTTTGTGAAGGGAATGGTTCGTGCGATCGAGCACCTCGAGAGCATCGGCCGCCTTGGGGAAGCCGCGATGGCCCTAGAAATGCTGGCGCGCGCGCACGTCGAGCTCGATGACGTCGGCGCGGCCATTCGAACGCTCGGGCGAGCCGGGCCTCTCGCCGCGGCGGCGGGTCGTCCGCTTCTGGAGGAGCGCCTCGGCGAGCAGGCCAAGCGGCTTGCACGAGGTGAAGGCTGGGACGGCTTGACGTGACGGATCGCGAATCCTAGGCTGCCCGCCCCGTCCCGGATGGGAAGACCGGCCCTGCGCCGAGGTTGCCTGATGACCGAAGAGACGCGAGAGAACGAGGCGGCCACGGCGCCGAACGAACCCGAATCGAGCGAGTCGGGAGCGACGACGTCGGCGAACGCCGAGCCTGCCGTGAAGGCAGAGTCCACATCGACGGAGTCCGCTTCGACGGAGGCCGCTTCGACGGAGGCCGCACCGACGGAGTCCGCTTCGACGGAGTCCGCTTCGACGGAGGCCGCTTCGACGGAGGCCGCACCGACGGAGTCCGCTTCGACGGAGGCCGCTTCGACGGAGGCCGCTTCGACGGAGGCCGCTTCGACGGAGGCCGCTTCGGCGGAGTCCGCTTCGACGGAGTCCTCGGCTGAGACCGAGGCTGAGACCGAGGCCGGTACGTCCGAGGCGGAGGGCGGCGAGACCGCCGCGACAGCGGAGGGCGCCGAAGACGGCAAGAAGAAGAAGCGCAAGCGTCGCAAAAAGAAAAAGAAGAAGCCCGAAGGGGACAAGAAGCCGCAGCCCTTCACGCATCTCTTTGAAGGTGCGAGCCGTCAGCACGCGTTCCGTGCGGGCGAGGTGGTTGCCGGACGCGTCGCGCGCGTCGCGGACGGCGTCATCGTGGTCGACCTCTTCGGAAAGGCCACCGCCATCGTGGACGAGCACGAGCCGCGTGAGGTTCCGGAGCCGGTCGCCGAGCCGGCGGTGGAGACGAGCGCTGGCGAGACGGAAGCCCCGACCACGGCCGGCGAAGCCGTGGACGCGGTGATCGAATCGGTGGGTGAGGTGGTCCAAGCCGCGGCCGAGGTTGCCAAAGACGCCGCCGAGGCGGTTGTCGAGGTCGTCGGAGAAGCCGCTGCCGCGGCCGCCGAGTTCGTTGGAGAGGCGGCGGATGCCATCGCCGAAGCGGTGGGTTCCGAGGAGCGCGTCAGCGAAGAACCCGCGGAAGCCGCGCCGGAAGCCGCGCCCGAAGCGTCCGAAGCCGAAACCGTCCCCGAAGCCGGAACGGCCCCTGAAGCGCAGGCCGCCGAAGCAGAAACCGCAGCGGAACCCACCGAGGCGAGCGACGCGACCGAGCAAGCGGCGGAAGAGCTTCAACCGCCTCCGCCTCCGCCGGCGGTGGGGTCCATCTTTCGAGGACGGGTTGGCGGCGTCGCCGAAAGCGGCCACATCATCCTGGTCAACCGCAACATCGATCGGCCGGCCGCCAAGGCGCGCATCGCCGCCCTCCGAGAGCAGCGGACCCGTGTGCACGGCGTTGTCTATGGCTACAACCGCGGGGGCTTTGACGTCCTCGTGGAAGGGATTCGCGCGTTCTGTCCTGCGGCGGGCATGGCCCTCGCTCCCATCCAAGATCCCGCGAGCTGCGTCGGGCAAAAGCTCGAGTTCACGCTTCCGGTCAACCGCGGCAGCGGCAAGAGCATCATCGTCAGCCGCCGAGGCATTCTCGAGCGCGAACTTCGTAAGAAGGCCCGCGCGCGCCTCAAGGAACTCGAGGTGGGACAGCGCCTCGAAGGCCCGGTCACCGAAATCCGGGACTACGGTCTGCTCGTCGACCTCGGCGAGGGACTCGAAGGTCTCGTGCACCAGAGCGAAGTCTCCTGGACCCGTGGCCAACGTCCCTCCGACGCCGCCAGCGTTGGCGACGTGGTGCAGGTCGAAGTCCTGAAGGTTCAGCCCGCGTCACGAAAGGACCGTCAGGGTCGCGTTTCGCTCTCCATGCGGCGCTGCCTCGCGGATCCCTGGGACGAGCACGCCGAAACCCTCAAGGCGGGCACGATGCATCAGGGCAAGGTCGTTAGCACGACCGAGTTCGGTGCGTTTCTCGAGCTCGTTCCGGGCATCGAGGGGCTTCTGCACATTTCGGAGCTCGGCGGCCGCGACCTCAAGCACGCCAAGCAGGCCGTGTCGCAGGGCGACGTCATCGAGGTTCTCGTGGAGCGCGTTGACAAGAAGGAACGGCGCATCTCCCTCTCGAAGCTCACGCCGGAGGACAAGAAGGCGATCGAGAGTGGCGAGTGGGATCCCGCGGTGGCGCCACGCTCCCTCAAGCCCGGCGCGTACGTGACCATCGTGATTCAGCGCATCGAGCACCACGGCGTGCTCGCGACGGTGAAGGGCGTCCTTGGAAAGCGCGGTCGCGCCTACATCCCGAATCGGGAACTCACGATCGAGGGCGCGTCGCGCAAAAAGGCGTATGCGCAGGGGGTCGAACTCGAGGTCAAGATCATTGGCAAGGACCGTGAGGGGCAGCTTCGTTGCTCCTTGAAAGCGCGGCTCATCGATGAAGAGCGCCGTGCGGTGAAGGACTACCGCAAAGAGGCGTCCAAGCAGGGCTTCGGCACCTTCGGGGATTTGCTCAAGGCGAAGCTCGGGGACGGCAGCAAGAACTAGAGCGCATCTCAAAAAGCGGCGACGGAATTTTCGAGATGCGCTCTAGAGCTCGGAAGTCCGTTGCTTCGCGGGAGGGATGTTGCTAAAGCTCCCTTCCCGCGAACGCGACCAGGGCGATTAACTCAGTGGTAGAGTGCCTTCTTCACACGGAGGAAGTCCCGAGTTCAACTCTCGGATCGCCCACCAAACCCTCGGTTACGACCGGGGGTTTTTGTTTGGGTTTTGCATTCCGCGGACGCGAAGTACGGCCGTCGCGAGCCAGAACGGAGCGAGCAGGGCGGCGGTGATCAGGTAGAGCGCCCCATGCTTCGCTGCGGCCGCCGCACCTCCGATCGCAAAGACATACATCACGGTGAAGGCTGGAAACACGCCGAGGAGCATTCGTCCGTTTCGGCGAGCTCGCTCGTCTCCCCACAGGATGAACGCGCCGAACGCGGTGAAGAAAAGTAGGGCGGCCGCCCAAGTCGTGCGAGCCGATCGCATGTCCTCCACATGGGACTGCATATGCCGCATGTGCATTTCGATCTGGCCTTGTGTTTCCGATTCCGACCAACGTGCTGAGTGGGCCTCTTCGTCTTCAAGGGTCTGAAGACGAGACTCGATGTTGTCGATGACCAGCTGGTCGAAAGGTGAGAGGTCGCCGTAAAAAGTGCGCGCAGCGGCGACGAGTTCTGCGTAGCTTCGTGGCGACGTGGGAACTTCGGGGGGGCTCATTATGAAGGCGGCGACGACGAAGGCTGCCGCGGCGAGCAACGCGAGGAGTGCGGTACGAATTTGGAGTGTGCTTGTCGACATTGGATTGCTTTCGCTAGGGCGGTTCCCGGGCGGCCGAATGCGCCGTGTTGACCGAGAATCACCGGGTGCACCTAGGTAGAGGGACCACCGACTCGATGTGACAAAAATAGATCGACCGTGAGAGACTTTTGAGCGTGGAGCATGATGCGTTCCAGCGCGAGGTACAGCGTCATCTCGACGCGGGCGCGCTCTCAGAGGCCGCGACCTTGGCCGTCGAGCGTCTCGGCCCCGAGGTCCTTGGCTTCATGTGGAGCCTGACGCGAGACCCGGACCTCGCGAGCGAGTCGTTTTCCGTGTTTTGCGAGGATCTTTGGCGAGGCCTTCCGAGCTTTCGCGGAGAGGCGTCGTTTCGGACGTGGGCGTACACGCTGGCGCGCCACGCCGCGCTGCGTGTTCAGCGCGACCCCTATCGTCAGCGCCGCGTGGGGATCGATGACCACCCGGTCTTGTCCGACCTGATCGCTCGCGTACGGACCTCTACCCTGGAGTTTCTAAAGAGCGAGGTTCGTGAGGCCGTCGGACGCTTGCGCGAGCGCCTCAAGCCCGACGAGCAAACGCTGCTCGTCCTGCGGGTGGACCGCAAGATGAGCTTTCAGGACATCGCCGTCGTGATGTCTGGGGGCCCGTTGACGGAGGGGGAGCGAAAGAAGCGCGCCGCTCTTCTCCGCAAGCGTTTTGAACGGGTGAAGGCCAAGCTTCAGGCACTCGTCGAAGCGGAGGGACTTCGGCGAGCGGGCGAGGCCTAATGCGCGCGCGGATCGCTCTGCTGGCGAGCGGGATTTGCACCTTGGCGGCGCTACCCCCGGCGCTGAATTTCGTCCCCGCGCAGGATGGGCGTGCGGTCGGGCAGACCGGCCCGATCGGCTTTGCGCTGCTGGTTGGCCTGGGGGCAGCGCTCGCGTTCTTTGGGAGACAGCGCTGGATGGCGACCGTGCAATGCGCAGTGGGCGGCGTGGTCCTCGGTCTGAAACCGTTTCTCGTGCCGCTTCAATATGAGGGCAGAACTCTCCCGGCGACGAGCGAGTCCCATCTCGCGTATCTCCTGCCCGCCTTTGGTCTCGTGCTTCTCGCGGGGGCTGCAGGTTTGTTCCCGATGCCGCGAGCGCCCGAGCGAGGCGCGATCCCCGCCCGATGGCTCGTGTTTGTGCTTTGCTGCGCGGCCGCGACGCTCTGCTTGCTGCTCTTCGCCGGAAGTCGCTTCGACGAATCGAACGTCTGGCTCACAAGGGCGCTGCCTGGAGCCATGCTGAGCTTCATCGCGCTGGTCATTGCAGCGCCGCCCTCCAGCCGGGCGAAGTCGAATGCGTGGCCGTCGCCTTCGGGCGACCTCTGGAACTCGTCGTGGGATTCGTCGTCTCGGGTATCGGACGCGGGGCACTCGCCAACGTTCGAGGCTGTCCTTGCCGCGGTGGCGGAGGCTCCAGGCGAACCCGTCGAGGATCTCGTGGGCTATCGCTTCGGGCCCTATGAGATCGTGGCGCCCCTCGGGTCGGGCGGAATGGGCCGCGTCTTTCGAGCGCGCGACCACCGATTGCTCCGGGACGTCGCTCTCAAGCTCTTGCCGGCAGGCCGCAACGATGCGCGGCGCCGGAAGCGATTGCTGCGAGAAGCGCAGGCTGCAGCCCAGCTCAATCATCCCAACATCGCTCAGATCTACGACGTCTCTGCAGAAGGCGACCGTCCCTACATCGTGATGGAGCTCTGCCCCGGTGAGACGGTGCGTCAGTTCGTCACGCGCGGCCCCCTCTCACCGGAGGCTCTGTGGCCATTGGCTCGGCAAATCGCGGCCGCGCTCGCCGCTGCACACGCCCAGGGGATTGTGCATCGAGACCTGAAGCCCGAGAACATCATGATCGACGCGCAAGGGAACGTGAAGGTCCTCGACTTCGGGCTCGCTTCCATCGAGGTGGGCGCCGTCGAAGCGCCGCACGGTCGCGGTCGGCTCACCCTCGAGGGAGCGGTGGTCGGCACGCCGGGGTACATGTCCCCTGAGCAACGAGCAGGCGGCGAGGTGGATTCTCGAACGGATGTGTACGCCTTCGGGGTTGTGCTCTGCGAGCTGGCGACCGGACAGCATCCCTCCGAGGACCCGTTCGTCGAGGACGCCGACGTCTCCAGGCTAGTCGCCGCGGCCTTGTGCCCGGACCCCGTGCGACGTCCCGCCAGCGGGGCTGCTCTTTTGGAGATGCTCTCCCAAGCGGTACTCGACCACCAAGGGGTTCGTCCCTAACCGACGACTAACGCTCCTGTTGCCGCTCTTGGCAGAGGATTTGAAAGCGCTGAAACGTGCGCTCGATGACGTCTCGTCGCTCACGCTTGTGGGCTGCGGTCGCGCCGAGCTTGTCGATACCGATCTCCCAGTCGCGGAGATACTCCGCGGCGAGTTTCGCCACCTCGTTTGGCGGAGGTAGCTCGCAGTCGAGCAGTCCGTGGGCGGCGAAGGCGAACACGATCTCAAACTCGACGAAGAGAGTTGTATAGTCGTAGTCGTCGCATTCTCGACTCGTCTTGGAACGAGCTCGTTCAAGGAGGGACGCAACGAGTGCCGTGCTGCGCGCGTGCAGTTCATCGAGAGCGTAGTCGTTGTCGAGGTTCTGCGGTCCCCAGGTTCCCATGCGAACACCGTAGGTTGCGAGGGGTGGGCCCGCCGCTGAAAACCGCTTGCGGGTCGCCGGTCGTGATCCATCACAACGTCGTCCTGGAGGAACGAATGCATCGAGAGAACGGACGCCGAGCCTGCCTGACGTTGATCGCCTTGCTCGGGTGTGGTGGCTCCTCCGCGGGGGGCGATGCTTCGACCGATGCTGCTCCGGCAGCACCTCCTAAGTTTGTCGTTTGCGCGGCGAGCGTCAGCCCGACGGGCACCACCGGACTGATCTACGGCATCGATTCGCTTGCGGAGGGTGAGGTGGGTCTCGGTGAGGGCGTCGAGGTCGGTGGCATGGGGCCGACTTGCTCTTCGGCCTTCGGGGCCGCCTTCGGTGCGACGAGCGAAGGCAACATCGTCCAGCGTTTTGAGCCGGATGAGCTCGGCCGCCTCGTCCCCACCGACTCGGTGAGCTTCGGTCCGGCGGGGATTTCGTCCATCAGCTCGGGACGCGCCGGGGCCTTCCTTTTTCTCTCCGAAACGGAAGCTCTCTACATCGATCGCCGCACCGGTACGTTCGTGCGGTGGAATCCCGCCGCAATGACGTTTACGGACAGCTTTCGTATCGAGGAGATCGATGGCCCCGGAATCTCCGTGGTTCGCGTAAGACAAGGCGCGGTCGACAACCACCTGCTCCTCTTTGTTCGTTACCAAGAAGACGGCATCTTCCTGAAGCGAAGCATCCTCGTGAATCTCAACTTGAGCGATTTCACCTACACCCTTGATGAGGACACGCGCTGCGGAGGTTTGTTTTCCCACGTTCGGACGAGCGACGGGACCACGTATTTTGCAAGCGGGACCTTCATCGCGTCCTACGACGTTCTCGGCATCGGCGACGACCCGCCGGCCCCCTGCATGCTCCGCGTACTGCCCGGCGAGTCGGAGTTCGATGATTCGTTCTTCATGGAGTTGAACGACCTGACCGGGATGCCGACCGGCAACCTTCTTCCCGCCGGCGGTGATTCGGCGTTCGTCCTCGCGTACGACACCACGGCGGTCGACCCTTCGGGCGTGTTCACCCCGCTGCAGTTCGCCCGGGAACCCTCCTGGCGGCTCTTTCGCGTCGAAGACGTCGGCACCTCTACGAGCGCGACCCTCGTCGAGTCGGTGCCCCTACGCACGGGGTTGCTCTCCGAGGTCGTCTCGCTCGAAGGTCGGCGTTATCAGCTCCGGGCCAACGAAGCGGAAGGTCGTTCCACCTACGTGGACATCACGGACATCGACAATCCCATCGACGGGGTTCGCTTTCTCGGCGCGGGGCCGGTTTCGGTGACGCTCCTTGGAGAACCCCGATAGGCCGTCGACGCTAAGGCGGCGTGACCCTACGCGGCGTTCATGTCGAACACGTTCATGTCGAACACGTCGCGCCGTGCTGCGTCCCTCTTAAACGCGGCCCTGGTGGTCGCCGTTGTCGGCTGGAACTACTGGACCGCCCGACACGGGCTGTTCGGAAACGACGTCCGCGGTATGAGCGAGGCCTACGACACCCAGTTCACCCCGGCTTCCTACGCGTTTTCGATTTGGGGGCTCATCTTTCTTCTCCAGGGTGTGCACGCGGTCCATCAGCTTCGGCTGGCGTTCGGGTCGAAGCCAACGCGTTTCTTCGACGAGCTTGGCCCGTGGCTGCTCTTGGCCAACGCGCTGAATATCGTCTGGACGGTGGCGTGGCTTGGCGAATGGACCGGAACGAGCGTCGTGATTCTTGCAGCCATCAACCTGTGCTTGGTGATGGCCCTTCGGCGAACCCGTATGGGACGCTCGAAGGCGCCCGTTCGTGTCGTGGTCCTGGAGTGGTTGCCTCTCGGAGTTTATGCGGGGTGGGTAGCTGTGGCGGTGATCGCGAACCTCTCGGCGTGGCTCGCGAAGGAAGGCTGGGTTCCTGGAAACTCCTCGGCGTGG
>JBCDAA010000214.1:0-15113 GCA_039186435.1 Myxococcota bacterium
GGGAGGGATGGATCGCACTCGAACCTCCGCGCGGCGACCGCCCAAGAGATTGCTCAGCGCGCCGGCGAGCGCCTGCCTCGCTGCGGTGGTCACGTCGCCGTTCACCGCGGCGCGATGGCTAAAGTCCACGCCCGCGACCGTGCGCAGCGTCACCGTGACTTCGGACACCTGCGTTTCGTCGGCGCGCGCCCAGACCGCGACGTAGACAACGAAGTCCGCGCTCTGGGCGGTGAGGCGTTCTTGAACGCAGGCTTCGTCCGAGCATCCACCGTCGGCATCCAGAAGATCGACGGTGTACTCAGCCGTGCGCAGTCCATCCTTGACGGCCTCTGCCGCTTCCGCACCGGCGCCGGCACGAAGTTGCTCGGTGCCTTGAACGGGCCCGATCAAACACGTGCCTTGGGCGTTCACCGTTGAACCCGTCGTCGCAGCGACGAGCGCAATTCCAAAAATCCAAGCCTTCATTTTCGCGGATGCTACCTGCGGCGATCCAGTTGGACCATCTAACGGCACGTTCGATTATTGCGTCGCGACTTCCATGTTTACGTGCACGAACAGCGTTCGTTCGCTTCGTCGAGGTTGTGTTGCCGCAACGAGCGCCGGTCACTTCGAGACGTCATCACGCCACGATTCGCCTTCGAGGAACGCGGCGATGAGCGTCCTTCAAGATGGCGAAACGGACGACCGCCACAAAGTGTTTGCGCGGTTCCCTCGCTCGTGCGGACGCCGTGGTTTCGACGCGCGAGAAGCCATATCGAGAGAACTACTTGCGTCTATGTGAATCTTCGAATAGATAGCGTCTGTGGACCTCGGAGGACCGCGCTGGGAGCTCTATCGCCTGCTCGGCGAACCGATCCGTCTGCGCCTTTTGGCACTCGCGGCGGAGGAAGAGCTCGCGATCGGTGAGCTCGCCGAGCTCCTCGACGAAGCGCAGCCCAACGTCTCCCGGCATCTAAAACCGCTCCGCACGGCGCAGCTTCTCAGCGTTCGCAAACAAGGCACACGCGTCTTCGTGCGATTGGCCGACGACGTGCTCAGCGACGCGGTCGTTGCCGATGCCCTCGACGCCGGTCGTCGACTCTGCCGCGAAGACGGTGTCTTCGATCGAATTGCGGCAGTGGTCCGTGCCCGCGAGGCACAAGCGCGCGCGTTCTTCGCGACTCCCCGCAAAGATGCCGCGCCGTGGCCAAGCGAAATGGGCGCCTACCTCGCCGCGCTCGCTCCCTTGATCCCGAAGCGCCGTCTTGCCGTCGACGTCGGAACCGGACACGGCGGATTGCTCGAGGTCGTCGCACCGATCTTTGAGCGCGTGATCGGCGTGGATCGCGAAAAGGTCCAACTCGACCACGCCGAGGCACGCCTTCGTCGCCGCGGCTATCACCACGTCGAACTTCTTCAAGCCGAACTCGGCGATGAGTCCCTTCGAACGCGTGCGGCTGCGCACGGCGGCGCGGATGCCGTGTTTGCCGCACGGGTGCTGCATCACGCGGCGCGTCCAAGGCGTGCGTTAACGCAACTCGCCGAGCTCGTCGCCGAAGGCGGTCTCCTGCTCGTGATCGACTATGCACCGCACCAGGATGAGTCGATGCGGAACGAAGCCGACACCTGGCTTGGCTTCGAGCCCAAGGAGCTTTCTCGGCTAGCCACCGCGGCGGGTCTGTGCGACCCCGTCGTCACCCCGATTCCCGCGGCCCGCTGCGGCGACGGACCCGATGGTCATCTCGACTGGCAGGTTCTCGCAGCGCGTCGCCCCTAAACCCACAACTGGATCTGGAACCGAAATGACCACCGAAACCGCTACGACCAACGGAACGAAGCTTCCCTACAAGGTTGCGGACCTCTCCCTTGCTGATTGGGGGCGCCGCGAGATCGAAATCGCTGAAAAGGAAATGCCCGGCCTCATGGCGATCCGCGAAGAGTACGCGGGTCAGAAGCCGCTCGAGGGCGCCCGCATCGCCGGCTGCCTTCACATGACGATTCAGACGGCCGTGCTGATCGAAACGCTGACGGCGCTTGGCGCCGAGGTCACCTGGACGAGCTGCAACATCTTTTCGACGCAGGACCACGCAGCGGCCGCGATCGCGAAGTCCGGTGTTCCCGTGTTCGCGTGGAAGGGCGAAACCGAAGAGGAGTACGACTGGTGCATTCACCAGCAGCTCGCGTCGTTCAAGGACGGCAAGCTGCCGAATCTGATCCTCGACGACGGCGGCGACCTCACCAAGATTGCGCACCAAAAGTACCCGCAGTTCTTCGAGGGCGCCGACAAGATCATCGGCCTCTCCGAGGAGACCACGACGGGCATCAAGGACCTCCGCAAGATGTCCGCCGAAGGCACCCTCAAGTGCCCCGCCATCAACGTCAACGACTCGGTCACGAAGTCAAAGTTCGACAACCTCTACGGCTGCCGCGAGTCCCTCGTGGACGGCATCAAGCGCGCGACCGACGTGATGGTCGCCGGTAAAGTCGCGGTCGTCGCGGGCTACGGCGACGTCGGCAAGGGCTGCGCGCAGGCGCTTCAGCGGCAGGGCGCGCGCGTTCTCGTCACCGAGATCGACCCCATCTGTGCGCTTCAAGCCCTCATGGAAGGCTTCCAGGTCGTGACCATGGACGAGGCCGCGCCCATCGCCGACATCGTCGTCACCGCCACCGGCTGCTGCGACATCGTCACCGGCGAGCACATGAAGCAGATGAAGGATGAGACCATCCTCTGCAACATCGGCCACTTCGACAGCGAGATCCAGATGGCCTGGCTCACCGACCCGGCCAACAACGTGAAGGAAGAGCGCATCAAGGACGAAGGTCCCGTCGACCACTTCGTCTTCCCCGACGGCAAGAAGATCATCGTGCTCGCGCGCGGGCGTCTCGTGAACCTCGCGTGCGCAACCGGCCACCCGAGCTTCGTCATGAGCAACAGCTTCACCAACCAGGTGCTCGCGCAGCTCGAGCTCTGGAAGCATCGCAACGACGACAAGTACGAGATCGGAAAGGTGTACGTCCTTCCGAAGGAGCTCGACGAGAAGGTCGCCGCGCTTCACCTCGGCAAGCTCGGCGCGAAGCTCACGAAGCTCACCGAAACCCAGGCGAAGTACCTCGGCGTGAAGGAGAGCGGCCCCTTCAAGCCCGAGCACTACCGCTACTGAGTCGGTGCTCGTGACGAGCGGCCTCGCGTCTTCGGGCGCGGGGCCGTTTCTATTTAAGGCGATTCGCTTCAACGACAGGTTTCGGCGCTGAATCCATCGACGGAGAGCTGCTGAAAGTCGTCGTCATTCATCCCCCGGCGAACGGCCAACCGCGAGCGTTTGTTCCGAGCGTCTCGCTTCGTACACTCCCCTCATGCTCCGGCTTCGCGTCAACACGCCGCCCGCCTTTTCCGAGGTCGTCCTCGCCGATCTCGATGCGTTCCTGATCGACCATGCGGCGTGCGAGCGAAAGGCGTCAGCCCTCGCGCTTTCGTTGGTGGTGCGCTACCGGGATCGCCGCGAACTCGTGCGCGAGATGATCGCCCTTGCGCAAGAGGAGCTCGACCACTTCGCGCAGGTGATGGCTCTCCTCGACGCTCGCGGGCTGGTCGCCACACCGGACGAGCGAGACCCTTACGTCGGTGCGCTTCGCGCCCTCGTTCGCACGACTACGGACGAGAACCTCCTCGACCGACTTCTCGTCGCCGGCATCGTCGAGGCGCGCGGCTGCGAGCGCTTTCGACTTGTCGCCGAAGCCCTCGAGGAAGGCGAGCTCAAAACCTTCTACGCGCGGATCGCAGGATCGGAAGCGCGGCACCACGCCCTCTTTGTGCGCCTCGCGCGAACGTATTTCGAGGTACCGCTCGTTCAATCGCGCCTCGACGAGCTCCTGGAAGCGGAGGCCGCGATCGTAACGAAGCTGCCGCTTCGGGCGCGCCTTCACTGAGCTGCGCGTCGGCGGCGAAACACCCAGCGAACACCTCGCGCGACCAGCAGGACCACGAGCGCCGCAAGAAAGACCAGCACCCAAACGCGCGACGCCGCGGGGGTTCCGAAGAGGTGCTGCACGACGAGAATCGCGACCGCATACGACAAGCGGTGAAGCGTTTTCCAATGCTTCACGCGAAAGCGTTTGAGAACGGTCGAAAACGACGTCGTCAGGAGTGCGAGTAGAAGCGCGAGCGCAAGCAAACCCGCGCGCAGGTAGGGCCAGGTCCAAAGCGGTGTCCACGCCGCTTGAAGCGGTCCCCCGAACGCGAGCGCGAAATGCGCGGTCGCCAGGAGCGCGGACGTGATTCCAAGAGGTCGGCGCCACCGAGCCCCGCGCGACCCCAAGGGTGTCATCGCGATCGTGCCGAGCAGGCAGAGCGCCGCCGCCCAGCCTGTTGCCTGGGCAAACCAGCGGGCGGAATCCCACTCACCCCGACCTGCGAGCGCAACGCCCCCTGCCAGCGCAAACGCAGCGACACCAACCGCGAGAGCACGTCGGTTCGCGCTCAAAGCGACTCCAAAAAGCGAATCAGATCGGCACGCTCAACCTCGGTGAGATCCTCGGTATCGCCGTGACGGTTGGACTCGTTGTGACGATCGAATACGTCCTCCAACGTTTCCGCCCGACCATCGCTAAGGTAGGGGCCGTGCGTGCCTACCGAGAGAAGCGAAGGGGTGTCGAGAACCTCGTCTGCGCGTTCAGGAAACTCAGGGAAGAGCGTCGCCGACGGGTGCTGACTGAGGTCGGTCAACGCCGGAAACGCGTGACACGTCGGACAGCGGGCGTTCACGAACACCTCGAGACCGCGCCGCACCGACGCCAGATCGTGGCCACGCTTCGAGAGTCGCCGCGGCAGAGCATACACAAAGCGCTCGAGCGCGCGCCCCCGATGAGGCGCGTCTCGCAAGAAGCCGCGAAGAAGTGTTCGGCTTAGGTGATTGAGGTCGCGAACGCGCGGATAGCTCCCGTCGCGTAGGTAGGGCGAGGTCCCCGCGATGCCGCCCACCCCGAGCGTCGGCGCCAGGCGCGCGCCCCCGATGTTTCGCAACACAAAATCGGTATCGGCGTGGAGATGGCAGCTCTGACACGACACGCCGGAGCGCGTCGCTTCGTAGAACCCATGCTCCCCTTGCTGCCTCAGCGCGCGAACTCCCTCGAGCTGCACAATGCGCCAGCGCTGCCCGGTGTATGTCGCAACGATGCCCGCGCTCGGCGAACTCACGCTCCAGGCGCCACTCGCAAAGGTCACGACGTCGTGGGGCGCATGCACTTCGTCGACCACGGTGCGAAGAGGCGGATACCGTCCATTCCACTCCCACACCTCGTCCGTCCCCGCGAAGGCAATTCGAAGACCCCCTGGCCGGAGCTCGATGCCCATCGGTGAAACGCCCCGGTCGACGTTTCCGGCCGAACTCTGCGCGTCCGAACGGCGGGCCGTCAGCAGCTGCCGCTGAAGCTGCCAACTTCGCGCGTCGAACTCGAGAAGCTGATCCTGGATGAAGTGGTTGCCGTAGTTGGCTTCGCCCTCGGGTCGGTAGTCGGTCACCGCGACCACCACGCGACCTTCGCCCGTTTCCATCGTCACCGCGGGTCGGCCGAGCGTGAGCACCTGGTCGTCGAGCCGCCAGCGCTCGTCACCGCGGCGGATTCGGCGCAGCGTGGCCGGTCGTCGCTGCGAGACAACGAGCGTTTCGTCATCGGCGAAGCCAAGCCAGTCCGGTGAGGAAAGCGCGGCATGCAAGAGTCTGCCTCCGCCTTGCCGAAAGGACCGCGCGTCGAACAGGGTGACCTGACGACGTCCCGCGATGGCAACGGTTTGACGATCGGGCGAAACCTCAATGCGATGCGCGTTGGGATAGGGAAGACGTCGTCGCACGCGCTGATCCACACCCACCAGCCAAAGCGTCGGCCCAAAGCGATGGGTCACCGCGATCGTTTCGTCGTCGAGGAACGCGCAGTCGCTCGGTCCGTCGCCCACCGGAACCACGCGCACTCGGCCGTCCGGGCTCACCAGCAAGAGCTCGTCCGTTTCTTCGCTCACCGTCGCTGCCCACGCGCCCCCGGGAGCCCGGCAAAACCACCGCGGATGCGGCCCGCGACGCACCACCGTCACGCGCCGCGAAACAGACGTTCCGTCGACCACGATCCGCGCCTCCGAAGGCCCCTCCCCTTCGCGTGGGTCGCCGTGTACACGCGGGTCGTAATCCGCGATGAAAACGCCCTGACCGAGAGCGGTCGCCTCGAGCGTCGCGCCGCGCGGGCCAAAACGAACGCGCACCACCTCACCGTCCGGCGCGTGGATCACGAAGCGTTGAGGATGGTCGGTAAACACCACCGGCGGAGCGATCGTCGGGGCTCGCTCGAGCCGGATGCGGTCGCTCGTGTGTTGGGGAACGCCGCGGAGAAGCTCTGTATCCAGCCAGGCCCCCGCACTTCGCACGCCGAGGAGCGCCCCCATCACGCCGACGATGGCGACGAGCCAGCGCGGCACCGACGGAACATGCAGCTGAAGCAGAAGCCAGCCGAGGACGTACGCGAGGATCGCAACCCACGTACTCGACGACCACGCCCACGCAGCGAGCGCGACGGCGATCACCATGGCTTGAGGCGAAGCCGCGCGGGACACACGCAACGGTATCACCAAGCGTGACAGCAGCCGAGCGCTGGAGTACCACCGGGGCGTGTGGCGAGTGCTCCAGCACGCGTGGTGGTCCTTTCGCGTACATGAAGGCTCGCTCATGTCGGGCGCCGTCGCGTTCTACGCCATGCTTGCCCTTGCACCCTTCGGGGTGATCGCCGTCTCCGTCGCGAGCATGGTCCTCGGCGAAGAAGCTGCACGCGGTGAGCTCAGCGCCCACTTCGAAGTCTTTGTTGGGGGCGATACCGCGCTCTTTCTGACGGAGATCGTGGACCGCGCGAGTCGGTGGCAGAGCGGTTGGCTCGCGACCACCTTTTCGATCGTCTTCCTGCTCTTCGCCTCGACTCGCCTCTTCTGGATGCTTCGCGCCGCGCTCAACTACACCTGGGGCATTCGTTCGCGGCTTCCGCCCGGCTTTCGAGGGCTCGCACGAAAGGTTCTGAAGCGGCGTTTGATCGCCTTCGGGATGGTCTTCGTATTCGGTGCCGCGCTCGTCGTTGCCGCGCTCGCGAAAGCCGGCCTGGCGGTTGCGGCTCATTTCTTCGGAGGCGTTCCCCTTCTCTATCGTTTCCTCGACTTCACCGCATCCGTTGGCGTCCTCACGGTGGTCATCGCGCTGGTCTTTCGCTGGCTTCCCGACGCGCGCATCGCCTGGCGGGACGTCTTCGTCGGTGCGTTCGTGACCTCGATGCTCGCGACGGGCGGCGCGTTCTTGATCGGCCACTATGTCGCGCGCATCAGCCCTGCGTCGATGTACGGCGCCGCAGGCTCGCTCGTCGTGCTTCTTTTGTGGGTGTACTACACCGCGCAGATCTTCTTCTTCGGGGCGGCGCTCACACATGCATGGGCGCGCCTCGAAGGCCAAGGTGTGATTCCGCTGAAGCACGCCACGCGGGTCGTGGCGGCGGAGATGCATCCGATCTTTGAGGGCTACGACGTCGACGCGCCCGAAGAGGATGTCGACAACCTCCGAACCTCGCGCATCATGACCGCGGAAGAAGCCGCCGCCGAAGCTGAAGCCGCGGCCGAAGCGGAGTAGTGCTGAGCCCAAATACCGTCGCCGCTTCGCGGCACGAACACGCGGTCCCTCGCCTTCCTCTCACGCTTGAAAATGCGCGAGTCCTCGGCTCGTAGGCGCTCCGCCTCACGCCCCAGCCACGGAGCGCCTCTCTAGCGGCGGCGGCGCGTTTGGTAGCGTACAGGGAGCGTGATTTCTCGCGTCACCCAATCGAGCGCTTCCGGAGGCGCCGGGACTTCAGCGTGCTGCCGAACATGGGCGAGCGCCGCCTCGTCGAGAAGTTCGAGACCACTGCTGCGCCGCACGCGCACCCCGAGGACATGCCCCGCCGGATCGACGCGGAGCGCGACCATCACGACGCCCTCGAGACCCGCTCGCTGAAGGGCGCGTGTCTCGGTTGGTGCGCCAAGCGAACGCTGCACCTCGCGAAGGTAGCGCTGGATGAGCGCACGCCGATCGATCGCCGGCGCAGGGTCGCCACGTCGCTGCGTCCCTTGGGCCGCGCCGTCGTTCCCTGCACCGGCGGGACGTCCAACGTTCAGTCCACCTTCGCTCACGGCGTTGACGGTTCCCTGCGCGTCCCCTGCAGCGTCCGAGGCTTCGTCGTTTGCGTTCGTGTCGCCGGCCACTTCGGGGGTTTCATCGGCAGTTTGGTCCGTCGAAACCTCTTGGGGCTCCGACGGCGCCTCGCGGGCGACCCGCACCACGCGACGAGGCGGTTCGGGAAGATCGGGCGGCGGCTCTTCCTCCACGACCGGATCCGGCGCGGGTTCATCGTTCAGGGGAACGAGGGTGAAGGCCACCGGCTCGTTGGGAGGCGGCGAGACCGTCGGGACGTAGTGCGGAAGAATCGTCGTGAGGGCCGTATGCCCCAGGAGCGATGCAACGACGAAGAGCGCGATGCGACTGTTGGGTCCCATTCCGACATCGCTCGCAGGAAGCGGAATCGTTCGGACACTGCGCACAGTTCGAAGATGAAACGCTTTTTCAACTTCATCAAGGCGAAAGCGCGCACAACGTCATGCTATCCGACTGTAACTACAGGTGATTCGAGTATCTGACGTCCGGCGAGGGCCCGCGACGTCCTGACAACAGTCGAGACCGCCGAGCGGAAGCGGCACCAGCCAGTTTGTGTCTTGATTTCAAGATGTTGCCTTGGCCGTGCCAATAAAATCAGATCGGCTGCTTCCTCACACCATCCGCGTCGTCCGAAGATTCGAGATCTCCCCGCGGCAACGTGAGCCATTTCATTTTTAATTTCGAATACTTAGATCACATTGTCAACAAAATCAGGTTGGCTGATCTCTTCAGCTCAATCTCGTCAGCCGTCCGCGGGGCTCTGGTTGTGTCAAATACTTAGATCACATTTGTCAACAAAATCAGGTTGGCTGATCTCTTCAACTGCTTCAGCCGGGCTGATCTCTTCAACTGCTAATCTCTTCAGCCGTCCGCGGGGCTCTGGTTGTGTCAAAAATCAGCGTGTCAACAAAATCAGGTTGACTGATTCTTGGGTCGATCCGGGGTTGATCTGGGGGCGGGCGACCGACGGGCGGTCCGGCGATTGACCGTCGACCGAGATGCGTGTACGAGCTGAGTGAATCGCCATTCAGTCAAGAGGAACCCTGTGGGAGCCCCCGACAAGACGAGCGACAAGAAAAAGCGCGGCGGCGACAAGCGAGAGCGAATTCTCCTCGCCGCAACGAAGGTCTTCGCCCAGAACGGCTTTTACGCGACGCGTGTAAGCGAGATCGCGAAGGCCGCAGGTGTCGCCGACGGCACCATCTACCTTTACTTCGAGAACAAAGACGACGTGCTGATCTCGATCTTTCAGGATCGCATCGGCCGCCTTCTGAAGATTCTCGGCAAAGTGGTCGAGGAAGAAACCACCGTGGAGGCGCGCGTTCGTCGCATCGTCGAACTCCAGCTCGGGCTCCTCGAAGATCAGCGAGACCTCGCCGAGGTCATCACGGTCAACCTGCGGCAGAGCTCGCGGCTCCTGAAGCAGTACGCGGCGCCTCTCTTCATTCAGTACCTCGAGCTCATGGCCAAGGTCATCGCCGACGGCCAGAAGGAAGGCGTGCTCCGTGATGACATCCACCCCAAGGTCGCCGCGCGCGTGCTCTGGGGAGGTCTCGACGGCATCGCGCTGACGTGGGCCCTCGGCGAGAAGTCGGAGCCGGTGAAACTCCGCAAGGCTGCGTCGCAGTTCGCAGCCCTGTATCTCGACGGTCTTCGAAAGCGCTAACGCTTCGGCGGAATACAACGCCCTGCCCCTCGTTGGCCGGGCATGATCAACAACGGAAGCGCGCGAATCATCGCCGCTCTCACCTTGGCGAGCTGCGTCGCGCCGAGCGACACGCCCGTTGCGGAGCTCTCGGTCGATACCTTTCGCGGACGCACGGGCGACGTCGTTCTGGCCCTCGCGGTCTTTGGCGATCCGGACCGCGAGTTCTGGGTGCGCGGGATCGGCGTCGACGCGACCTTCGACGACGGCACGAGCGTATCCCTGCACGCGCCCACCGGGGAAACAAGCTTCACCCTCGATGGTGAAGGCCGATCGAACGTGCGCATCGAGCCTGCGTGGTCACCCGACCAGCTCGCATCCCTCTGCAGCGCAACCTTCCTCGAAGCATTCGTCCAGGTGCACTACGGCGCACCGACCTCGAGAACGCTGTCCCTGCGTACCGCCCGCACGAACATCACCACGCCGTGCGAATAAAGACGCGCTGCTAGAGGCTTCGCACGTCGCACTGTCCCGCGTCATTGCAGAACGCTTCGAGGGAGTCGGGGTACGTCGGTGCGCAGTCATCGCAGATCGCATCGTCGTCGCAGAGAAGCGCAAGCACGTCTGGGATTCCGTCGGCGCGCACCGCGATGAGGTTGCTCGCGTCGGGCGTCGTCCCGCATTCGCAGCAGGTGTTGGTTCGAAGCACACACTGGTCGTCGCTGGCGCAGGTCGTCGCAGGGAGAAGATGAAGGTCGACCGCCTGACAGGCCGCGGCGTTGCAGGTTGCGACGAGGTTTGGGTTCCCCGGAAGTTCACCGCAGAGTTCGCACTCGACGGGTTCGGCGCAGAGGGCGTCGCGATAGCGGTCCACGTCGAGGGTGTGGACGCCTTCCACATCGCCGAGGCTCGGAACGCCGCAGACGCCGCAGCAGGTGTTCTCCATCACGACGCACTCGCTCGGCTGAAGGCAGGGCGTGTCCATCGCCTCGCAGGAAGGTTCAGGGGTGCAGGCAGGACAGCTGAACTCGCAGGTCGCGGGGTCCGTGCGGCCGTGGACGGCCTCGTCGCAGCAGGGTCCGCCGAGACAGATCGCGCCGGCGTCCCCACAGATCGGCCCGGCATCGAACGGACCCCCGTCAGGCCCGGTACAGGAGCGAGCGGGCGCACACGCCGGGAGGGCATTCACGAAGCGCTGGCCACTTGGGCAGGACGGTCGGCATGAGCTGTCAAACGTCGGCGCTTCCCGCACGTCGCAGCAATCATCCACGCAGAATCCGCCGGTACGACAGACCGGTCCCTCCCCACTGCTACTGCAGGCGATTCCAAAGAGAGCAAAGACAAGAAGACCAAGTGGGCGGTACATCGTGAAGGGGATCCTTGTGCCAGGCTGCGTCAGCACGCCCGGTGGTCAGAAGCGAAGCAACTTTCGGACCACCGTTTGGTGAGCCTCGCGCTTCCGATACTCTTCCCGCATGAAACGCGCTCTCCTCATCGCTCTCTGGGTTCTCGGCTTTGGCTGCGGGGGAGACGACGACGATCCGGGGTGTCGGACCGTCGCCGACTGCATGACCGGCAACGCGTGCATCGACGGGCGTTGCGTCACCCGCGATGGTGGCGTGGACGCGGGATTCGACGCAGGCGCTGCAATGTGTCCAGCGGAGCGCGCGTGCCGTGGCGGAGCAACCTGCTGCCCGGAGGGCGAGGAGTGCGTCGAAAACATCTTCTGCTTTCCGGTCTGCGAAAACACGCGCTGCGGCGATAACCAATCCGTGTGCTGCGGACCGGACCAAACCTGCCTCGACGGCGTCGTCTGCGCGGCGGATTGCACGGCGGATCGCGAGCTCTGCGGCGCCGACCTCGAACTTTGCTGCGACGCCGGTGACACGTGCGTCGCAAACGCATGCGTCACCCCCGGCATCGAGTGCGGCGACGACTTCGACTGCCGCGACGACGCGCTCTACTGCGAACCGACCCTCGGTCGATGTCTCCCGACGCCAAGCGGTGACGCCTGCGAGGTGCGGCCCGATTTCGAAGATGTCGCGCTCGTCGAAGAGTGGCACTGGGATGGCTTCACCGACGCGAGCGGCACGGTCTGGAGCGAGGTGATCACAACACCAGTCACCGGAGACGTCAGCGGCGACGGCATTCCTGACGTCGTGGTGCCCGCCTACACGGGAACTCGCTTCGACAACCCTGTCCTGGTCGCGATCAACGGCCGCACGGGGGAAACGCTCTGGGTAATCGAACGCACCGACGCCGCCATCGCGGCCGAGGCTGAAGGAACGGTCCTCGCCAACTTCGACCCCGCGGACGATGCCCTCGAGGTTGCCTATCGGCTCGATTCGGGGGGCTTTCGAATCGTCGACGGGGACGGCGTCACGGAGATCGCGCGACGTGCCGGGCCCAACAACCGTGGCACCATCGAGGTGGCCGATCTCAACGCCGACGGAACGCCTGATCTGGTGTTGGGGTGCCACGCCTACGACGGGACCGATCCAGAAACGCCGGCCTCCGATCTCTTCGATCAAGGAACCTGCCTCGCCGGGCCCTACGCCGCGACCTCGATCGCAGATCTCGACGGCGACGGAGAGCCGGAGGTCACGTCCGGGCGAATCGCGGTCAACGCCGACGGCACGGTCCTTTGGGACAACGGCGGCGCCCACGCACTCACCGCGATCGCGGACCTCGACCTCGACCTTCTGCCCGAGGTCATCACCGTCGTTGGCGGCAACGTGCGCATCCTCAGTGGCGCGACCGGAGAGCCGTGGGGAGGCGTCGCTCCGCTCGCGATTCCGGGTGGTGGCACCGGCGGCGCGCCCACGGTCGCGGACTTCGACGGCGATGGTCTTCCCGAGATCGCCGCCGCGGGTCAGGCGTTCTACACCGTCTACGACCTCGACTGTTTTTCCCCGGCTCCCCGCGACGGTGGCGAATGCGGTACCGGTACGACCAACGGCATCCTCTGGTCGACGGCGACGCAGGACCTAAGCTCCAGCGTCACCGGCTCCAGCGTCTTTGATTTCCAAGGCGATGGCGTGGCGGAAGTTGTCTACAACGACGAGTGTTTCCTCCACATCTACGACGGGGAGACCGGCCGCGAGCTCCTCGCCGACCCGATCCCCAACAGCTCCCGAACCGGCTTCGAGTACCCAACGGTCGTGGATGTCGACGGCGACGGAAACTCCGAGATCGTCGTCATCGCCAACCGCGATCAAGCGGTCATCCGCGACGACTGTCCCGACGCCTACGCCGCGGCCTTTGGCGTCCCCATCGCAGATCTCCCTGCCGAGTTTCGGAACGGCACCACCGGCGTCTTCGCCTATGGCGACCCGGGGGATCGCTGGGTCGGCACCCGCGCGATCTGGAATCAGTTCAGCTATCACGTCACCAACGTGGAAGCCGACGGGACCGTGCCCGCGACCGAGGCCGACAACTGGACCACGGCCGGCCTCAACAACTACCGCCAGAACGTGCAAGGGCGCGGCATCTTCAACGCCCCTAACCTCGCGGTCGAGCTCACCGCCGTCGAAGCGTGCGGGTCGAGCGAGATTCGCCTCTCGGCCGTCGTCACCAACGCGGGCACGCGCGGCGTTGCGAGCGGCGTGGCGGTAGAGTTTGCGCGAACCGACACCGACCCGGAAGAGATCGTAGGCTCCGTCAACACCACGCGCGCGCTTCCTCCCGGCGCATCGGAGCGCGTCACCATCGTGGTCACCGTGCCCCTCGACACCGACCTCGTTTTCGAGGCCCGAGTGGACGGGGACGAAAGCGTTGTCGAGTGCATCGAGGACGACAACGTGGATGAGGCCATGACCCGGTGTCCGAGCTTCGGCTGAGGGCCGTTTTTCCCGCGAAAATGAACCGCCATTCAGCTTGACTCACCGCGTCAAGACGCCTAGATCCTCGGAAGATTCTGAGGTTTTCTGCGGGACCGGGCACGTTCGGCAGAACGCTCTCACGACGTAACAAAGGAGCTCCGAGTGAAGATCCTCGTACCGGTGAAGCGGGTCGCTGATCCCGACAACGCCAACAAGGTGAAGGTGTCTGACGACGGCACCAAGGTCACCTCCGACGGCCTCGAATGGAAGATGAATCCCTTCGACGAGTGGAGCCTGGAGGCTGCGCTTCGATTGACGGAAGACGTTTCCAAGAAGGGTCAAAAGGGCGAAGACAAAAAGCCCCTCGATCGCATCGGCGAAGTTGTCCTCGTCTCGATGGGACCGAAAGATGCAATTCAAACCATGCGCCAGGGTCTCGCGATGGGCGCCGAGCGGGGCATCCTGATCGAAGCCGATGACGAGGGCCTCGATTCGCATGTGGTCGCGCAGGCCCTCGAAGCGGTGGCGAAAAAGGAAAGCCCCGACATCGTCTTTCTCGGCAAGCAGTCCGCGGACGGTGATTCGAACGTCGCAGGAACGAAGCTCGCGGAGTTCCTCGGCTGGCCTCTCGTGAACTACGTCACCTCGATCACCCACGAGCCCGGCGCGGACGCGATCACGGTCACGCGCGCCCTCGACATCGGCGTGCAAACGCTGAAGGTGAAAATGCCCTGCGTGCTGACGAGCACCGACCGCATTCTTCATCCCGAGTCGGTGAAGAACGGCGTCACGCCAGCTGACCACAAATACCCCGAGTCCGAGGGCGGCCGCTACGCGCCTCTCAAGGGCATCATGGCGGCTCGAAAGAAGCCGATGGAAGAGACCACCATCGAAGCGCTCGGCGTGACTCCGACGCGCACCGATGACTACGTGAAGTTTGCGTTGCCGCCCGCTCGGTCCGGCAGCGTTGAGGTTGTTGAATCTGTCGACGAGCTTCTCCAGAAGCTTCGCGCCGACGCAAAGGTCCTGTGAGGAGAGAACGATGACGGATGTATTAGTCGTTGCCGAACTCGCGGCGGGCAAGTCTCAAAAGACGACCCTCTCCGCGATCGCATTTGCCAAGCAGGTCGCCGAAGGAACCAGCGGCGCGTTCGACATTCTCGCCATCGGCGAAGGGGCCTCCGCTGCGGCGGACGAACTCGCCAAGTACGGCGCGCGCAAAGTGCTGCGCGCGGAAATCGCCGGCGGGTACTACTGCGAGGCGTACGCCCCGACGGTTGCCGCCGCCGGAAAGAACTACGGCGTGGTCGTCGCGTGCGCGAGCACCTTCGGAAAGGACCTCCTTCCGCGGGTCGCCGCGAAGATCGATGCGGGTGTCGCGTCGGACATCGCGGGCGTTGCCATCGAAGGCGGCGAGCTCCTCTACACGCGGCCCATGTTCGCCGGAAACGTCTTCGGAAC
>JBCDAA010000215.1:0-15092 GCA_039186435.1 Myxococcota bacterium
GATCGCGCGACAGTTGGTCACTGGGTAGGGTCGTCTTCTGCGAGCTTGGTCAGGGGGAAGTGCGGCCGTCTGGGTGGGGCGTTCCAGTCTTACTCACTTGCTCGCGAACTGTTTGAGCGATCTCGATGCCCCATCATTGGGCGTGAGCGGTCCTGTTTAGATCACTGCGAGATTCGAGCTTCGAAACGCTCTGAGAAGCAGGAACGGAGACGCGGTGATCTGGTGTGCACCTCAATGGCTGCGCGCCCGCAAGTCGACAACAAGCTCTCTCGTTTCGACCCGCTCGTTTGGAATCACGCCCGAACGGTCGAGCAGCTCATGTTAATAAAACAGGTCGGCTGATAATATCCTTCGACGGCGTAGCGGTCCACGCCGTCGAAGGAGCACCAGCTCAGACTCGTGAATCTACAGACCAGAGCGGACCGCCGTATCACGTTGACGATGTCAACAAAATCAGGTCGGCTGAATCTTGGTCGGGCTGAATCGGGCTGATCGTGGTCGGGCTGAATCGTGGTCGGCTGTCCGGGTCCCGACCCCGACCCCGCGCGTTCGCGGTGCGCGGCACGACTTGCGTTCATGTCAATAAAAACAGGTAGGCAATAATCTGCGACAGAGCCGCACCCCAAACCGGGAACCGCGCTGACCCAAGCCGCGCTACCGCGTCGCGCGCCAGTCACGCGCAACCTCCGCGGGTGCGCGCCCCTCGCCGTCGACCGCGAGGTTCATCCTCCGCATCGCGTCCGCGTCGATGCTCCCCTCCAACGCGCGAAGGCGCTCCACGATCAACGGATGCCGCTCCACAAAGGGCGCGCTCGCGAGCACGATCGCGTCGTAGGGCGGGATCGCCTGCTCAGGGTCCCGAAGCACTACATGACCGAGCGCCGCAAGACGCCCATCCGTCGAATACGCGCCGATCACATCCACATCACCGCGCGCGAGCGCGTCCACCATCAACGCGGGATCCATCGCTCGCTGCTCCCGAAAGCGGAGCCCGTACGTCTCCACAACGGCGCGCCACTCATCGCGCTCAAAGAGCTCGTAGTCCCCGCCGACCACCATCGACGACCGAAGATCTCCGATGCTCCGCACACCCTCCGCCGCCGTCTCCGCACGAACCGCGAGTGCGTACGTATTCTCGAACCCGAGGGCGCACACGAGCTCGATGCCGTGCTCCTCGCGTAACCAGGCCTCGACCTCTTCACGAACTCGTTCGCGAGACGCACTCCCTTCGCGCTCCATCAACGTCGCCCAAATCGTCCCTGAGTAGTCGACGTACAAGTCGATCTCGCCATTCGCGAGCGCGTCGAAGACAACCGTCGATCCGAGCGACGAACGAACTTCCGCCGCCTCTCCCTCGTCCTCGATCTCTTCCACAAGAAGCGCGGCGAGAATGTACTGCTCGCTGAACGTCTTCGCGCCGACGACAACCGCGCTCTCGGGCGCCGACGCGAGCGGCACAAAGGCAGCCATCACCATCGCGGCGATCCCAGCGCTTCCCACAACCCTGCGTCTTCGATCCCGCCGGCGATACCCTTCCTCGATCAACCGAATCAATCCATCGAGCAAAAGCGCGAGCGCAGCCGAGCCGATGCACCCGATCAATACGAGGTCATACCGGCGCGTCTGCAGTCCGCTAAAGATCGGGTTTCCCAGACTTGGCGCACCGATCGGCGTCGAGAGCGTCGCCATGCCCATGAGCCACACGCCCGCTGTCCGCACGCCCGCGACGAGCACGGGAAGCGCAAGCGGAAGCTCGACCTGCCAGAGCGACTGCCGCTCCGTCATTCCCACGCCGCGCGCCGCCTCCCGGAGCGCCGGATCCACCCCGGCCAATCCCGTCAGCCCGTTCTGCAAAATCGGAAAGACGCCGTAGAGCATCAACCCCAGCCACGCCGGCCACGCGCCAATGCTCGGAAGGGAAACCGCAGCCAGCAGCGGCACCATCACCGCCAAGAGCGCGAGTCCCGGAATCGTCTGCACCACCCCAGCCACCGCGAGAAATCCGCGCCCCATGCGCGGCCGCCGATGACCCCAAATCGCAAGGGGGAGTCCAAGGGCAATCGCCGCCAGCAGAGCCGCAAGCGCAAGGCGCGCATGCGCTGCCACCAGCAACCAGAACCCGTCAGGCAAACTCACGGAGTCTCCCCGAGAAGCTCTCGCGCCGCGCGTCGTGGTGCCTCGAAGAGCGCCTCCACCTCGGGCGTCGCAGGATGCGCCAAGATGTCGGCAGGCGTCGCGACCTGCACGAGCTTGCCCGCGTGCATCACGCCGATGCGGTCGGCGAGTCGCACCGCTTCAGCGACGTCGTGCGTGACGAACACCCCGGTGATCGAAAGTCGCTCCACCAGGCGCTGAAGCGCGTCTCGCGTCACCGGATCGACAGCCCCGAAGGGCTCGTCCCAAAGCACGATGCGAGGCTCGGCCGCCAATGCACGCGCAACCCCAATCCGCTGTCTCTGCCCGCCAGAGAGCTCGTGGGGGTAGCGCGCGCCAAGCTCCGGCAGCTGCATCTCGGCGAGAAGTTCGCGACTTCGATCTCGAATCCGCGATGGCTCCCAACCCAGAAGCCGAGGCGTCACACCAACGTTCTCTTCGACTGTAAGGTGCGGAAAGAGGCCGACTCCCTGAAACACGTAGCCCACCGTGCGGCGAAGCTCGTGCGCAGCGATTGCGCGCGTGTCCTCCCCCTCGATCCAAACGGTCCCCTCGTCGCTCTCGACCAGACGGTTGAGCATCTTGAGCGTCGTGGTCTTTCCGCTTCCGGACGCGCCAAGAAGAACGAGCATTTCGCCCTCCGCGACCTCGACGCTCACGTCGCGAACGACCTCCTGGTCGCCGTAGCGCTTTCTCAGGCGTTCCACGCGGAGCATCGCGGCAGCCTGACCCAAATCCCGGACGAAAGCCCAACGTTTTGGTCGCGCGCCGCGTCGCCCGAAAGTTCTCGCCACCTTGACGACTTCGCCCCCGCCGGGCACATCCAACGAATGATCCGCTGGACCCTTCTTCTCTCGATTGCTGCGTGTAGCTCCCAGGCTGCACCTTCGCCGGGGCCCGAATCCCAAGAGGCAACCGAAGCCGCACCGGCCGAAGCCGCGCCGGCGGAAACCGCGCAAGCCCAAGAAGCGCAGAATCAGGAAGCAACCCCGACACAGGTCGCGGGTCCGCGCGCTTTCGGTGAACCGCTCTCGGAGAGTGCGCCGACACCGCTCGCGGAGATCACCGGCGACCCCCAGCGCTTCTCTGGTCAAACGGTAAAGACCGAAGGCGAGATCACGCAGGTCTGTCAGCGCATGGGTTGCTGGATGGAGATGCGCAGCGAGAACGGTCCGGCCGTCCGCGTGCCGATGGCGGGTCATAGCTTCTTTCTTCCCCGCGACGTCGCCGGACGGGTCGCCACCATCGAAGGCACGGTTGCGGTGCGGACCCTTTCGCCCTCTGAGCGCGCCCACCTCGAGAGCGAAGGCGCTCAGGCGACCGGGCAAGCGCTTCAGATCATGGCGAGCGGTGTCGTCGTTCGCTAGCAAAAACGAGAACTGATCGAGAGGGTATTTCTCGTCGGGGCTTCGCGGAGTATGGTGGGTTGTGTCGCGTCGTAAGCGAACTCAGTGGACCTACTCGGAAGGCTTCCGCATCGATGAGTTGCTCGAATCGACTCGCACCCTCGCGCCCGAGGAACTCTACGTCGTCTACCAACCGATCGTCGACGTGAGGACCAAGAAGGTCTTCGCCCACGAAGCGCTCGCTCGCTGCACTCGTCCCGGCTTTGAGGATCCTACGGCGCTCTTCGCTCGCTCCTGCACGGATAAGTTCGTCGGACGCCTCGGCCGCATGGTCCGCGACATCGCGCTGATCGACGACAGCCGAGAGCGTCTCTTTCTCAACCTTCATCCGGAAGAGCTCAGCGCACGCTGGCTCGTGCGCCCGGACGATCCTCTCAACACCTACCGCGGTCCCCTCTTTCTCGAGATCACCGAGGCCGCCGCGCTCGACTACTTCGAGATCTGCCGCGACGTACTTCGCGAGATTTGCAATCGAACGGGCGCGACCATCGTCGTCGACGACCTCGGCGCGGGTTACAGCAACCTCCTGCGCATCGTCGATTTGGAGCCGGGGGTCGTGAAGCTCGACAAGGACCTCCTTCACGGCCTCGATCGGGCGCCTCGCCAACAGATCCTCGTCAAGAACATCGTTAATATGTGCGCCGAGCTCGGTGCGCTGGTCGTCGGCGAAGGCGTCGAAACCAAGGACGAACTCAGCGCCGCCATCGACTGCGGGGTGACGCTCATTCAAGGCTACGTCCTCGCCCGCCCCTCCAAGGAGCTCGGCGGATTTCAGTGGCCGAGCGATCTCGGCTAGCACCATCAAAGCCCGTCGAACGAGGTTTTGAGATGCGCTCTTGTCCACCGCCGATGAATCACGGAGGATCGCCCCGTGATTGTTCGCCCCAAAGCGACGTGGCTGCGCATGGTGTTCATGCTCCGTGGCAGCACCTTGGCCAAAACGTGGCCTCGCCTCCTGATGGTCGCCGCGGTGGCCGAAGGCGTGACCTACACCCACGAGAAGTACGGCTGGTTTCACACCAACCTCACGCTCGTTCCCTTCACCCTGATCGGTCTCGCCCTCGGCATCTTCCTCGGGTTTCGAAACAACACGAGCTACGACCGATTCTGGGAAGGTCGAAAGCTCTGGGGTCGCGTCGTCAACACGAGTCGATCGCTCACCCGCCAGATGCTCACGCTTGTGGGGCCCGCGGAAGGCGTTTCCGCCGACTACCGGACGACCGCGAAAGGAGACGGCGCGCCCGAAGAGGTCGCGGCGGTGCACAAAGCGCTTGTCTACCGCGTCATCGCCTACGTTCATTCACTGCGACTGCATCTTCGGACGCAGGATCGCCTCAAGGAGCTCGCGCCCTTTTTGAGCGAGGACGAGTTGAAGGAGCTGGAGCCCGAGCAGAACCGGCCGATCGCTCTCTTGCAGCGGATCGGCGCCGAGCTTCGTGCGCTCTACGACAAAGGCTGGATTCACACGATGCACCTTCCGGTGCTCGAGGCTTCCCTCACGGAGTTCGCGAACGTCCAGGGCGGCTGTGAGCGCATCAAAGCGACGCCGATACCCTTCAGCTACAACATCCTCCTTCATCGCATCGTGTTCGTGTACTGCTTCACGCTTCCCTTCGGGCTCGTCACCCTCGAAGGCGTCGGCGACTACACCCCGATCATCGTGCTCCTCGTGAGCTACGCGTTCTTCGGGCTCGATGCGGTCGGCGACGAGATCGAAAACCCGTTCGGCGAGGATCCGAACGACCTTCCCCTCAACGCGATTACCCGGATGATCGAAGGAAATCTTCGGCAGCGCCTCGGGGAGACCGAGCTTCCGGAGCCGGTGAAGCCAAAGCGATTCGTATTAACCTGATTCGCCTTTTTTCCGAGGTTCCCAGGGATAGACTCGTGTCATGTCCATCTTTGTGAATCTCGCCCGCGTTTCGGAGACCGCCCTCGAGGCGATTCGAAAAGAACCGACTCTCCTTGAGGCGCTCTTCTTCGAGACGGGCGATGCGGAACGACTCGCCGCGCTCGGGCTTGGAAGCGAGCGGGTGACTGGCTTTGACTACCGGACGCTCCACGAAGCGCTCCTCGGTCTGGCCGAAGCGATGGGCGAAGAGGTGGACGAGGACCAGGTCGTGTTTGACGAGCTGGCGGTGGGCGGCGAGATCGACTTCGACGCGGGAATGGGCCCGGCCTTCTTTACGCCTGCCAAGGATGTCGCGTCGGTTCGCGAGGGCATGCTTTCGGACCTGGACGCAGAGGTAAAGGCGGTCCTCGACGCCGCGTTCGCGGACGGCGATTGCCTGGTGGGCGTCATTAGCTGAATTCCGGACATGCGGAGGGGATTTTTCCCACTGGGACGCCGTTCTTCACTGGCGCGAAAAACCCAGATGTGCTCTAGATCGGTTCTCTTCCGCCGTGAGCGAGACCCTCGACCAGATCCTCCAGCGAGCGAAGGAACACATGCAGGCCGGCCGCCACGAAGCGGCTCTTGCGGACTTCAATCTCGTTCTGGAGAAAGACCCGAACCACATCGAGGCGCTCGGACAAAAGGGCGAGGTGTTGCGACGCCTTTCGCGCTTTCGAGAAGCCGTCGATGTGCTCGGCCTCGCCATCGCCAAGCGGCCCCGCTACGCCTTTGCCCTCGCGAGCCGTGGAGAAGCCTACGCTCGTCTCGGCGACCGGCCGCTCGCCCTCGTCGACCTAAGCGCGGCGATCGAAATTGATCCGGACTATTCATGGGCGCTTTTTCGACGCGGAGAGGTTCGCCTCGACGACGGCCGCTACGACGAGGCGATCGAAGACCTCACGCGCGCGATTGCCGTGGATCGCCGGGCGTCGCTCTTTGCGACCCGCGGTGAAGCCCATCGCCTTAAGGGCGATCACAAAAAGGCCATTGAGGATTTCGATCAGGCGCTCGAGCTCGAGCCGGACGTGTCCTGGGTGCTCGCGAGCCGAGGAAAGAGTCGCTCGCTTCTCGATCAACGCGAGCAGGCGCTCCGGGACTTCGACCGCGCCATCGAGCTCCAAAACGACTACCCCTGGGCACTCGCGCAGCGCGGCGAAGTCCACCGACTCCTTGGCAACCAGGACAAAGCGATCGACGACCTCAGTCGCGCCCTCGCGCTCGATCCAAAGAACGCGTGGGCGTGGGCGAGTCGTGGCGCGGCGTATCGCGCGTCGAGCCGTCTCTACGAAGCGTGGTCGGATCTCAGCCAGGCGATTCAGATGGATCCGAAGTACGCCTGGGCGCTCGCCAACCGAGGCATGGTGCTCTTCGATTTGGGCCGTTACCCGGCTGCGCTAAAGGATCTCGATCGCTCGGTCGCCCTCGACGACACGAACCCCTTTGCGATCGGTCGCCGCGCCGAAACGTACGTTGAGCTTCGCCGCTACGAGCAGGCTCTCGCGGACTTTGAGCGGCTTCTTCAGCGCGATGATTCTGACGGGTGGGCGATCGCGCACCGGGCCGACACGCTTCGGTTAATGGAGCGCTATCAGGAGGCGCTCGCCGGCTTTGACCGCGCGATCGAGCTTCGCCCGGAGTACGCCTGGGCGCTCGCGTCCCGGGCGGAGACCTATCACATGCTCGGCCGCGACGAGGAAGCGATTCAAGACTTCGATCGCGCGGTGGAGATTCAGCCGGACTATCCCTGGGCCCGGGAAGGGCGCGCGCGTTCGCTTCAAAAGCTCGGGCGTCACGAGGAAGTGCTTGCGGACTTGGTGTGGCTCCTCGAGCGCAATCCGAAGTCGGCGCGGCTTCTTCGCATGCGCGCGCAGTCGCTGGTGGCGACCGACGAACTTCAGGCTGCGCTCGACGATTACGACAAAGCCCTTTGGCACGATCCCGACCGCACCGAGACCGTCTTCGGTCGCGCGAACGTGCTCCGTCTTATGGGACGTTTCGAAGAGGCTCTGACCGCTCTCGACAAGGCGCTTCAAAATAGCGATCCGAATTCGATCACCCTCGCGCGTCGCGGCGACTGCCTGCTCGCCGTCGGTCGCACGGCGGAAGCGATCGAGGATTTCACGGGGGCGCTAGGGCTCGATCCCTCGGACACCCTCGCGCGCATCGGCCGTGCGGACGCACTTCGAGAGCTCGGAGACCTGGAGTCCGCGATCACCGACTACGAGCGCGTGCTGGAGTCGGAGGAAAGCGTCCTGCGCGCGCTCGGTGGCCTGGGCGAATCGCATCGCCGGCTTGGGCAGCTCGAGGATGCGCTCGCGCGTTTTGACGAGGCGATTCAGCGCGCGAACAACGACGTATGGCTGCTCGCGCAGCGTGCGGACACCCTCCGGCAGCTGGGGCGCCCCATGGAGGCGCTGGCGGATCTGCATCAGGCCCTCGAGCAGTCCCCCGAGGATCGCAACGCGCTTCTTCGCCGCGCCGAAACCTACGTCGACATGGCGCGCTACGAGGACGCACTCCGCGACCTCGACAGTCTCCTTCGCCTCGACGCGCGCGATCCGGAGGCGCTCTACCGCCGGGTGCAGGTGCTGCGCTCCGCGGGCAAGCTGGATGACGCTGCGACAGCCGCGGATCACGCGGTCAATACGCTGCCGGATAGCGCGGCGATGCTTCACGGGCGCGCGGCGGTTCATCACGCGCGAGGCGACACCGACGCCAAGCACCGCGACCTTCGAGCGGCGGTCCGCCTTGCTCGCGCGGCGGCCGATGCGCATCCGGAAGCGCTGCCGCGTCGCCTCGAGCTGCTCGTTTATCTGGTCGCCTTGAACGACGTGAACGAAGTGCGCGCGCTCTTCGACAGCATTCACGCGCGGGTGTCGTCCGACGACACGGACGTGCTGCGAAGTCGTCTGCAGGAGCAGGCCGACAGCTTCGGCGAAACCGACGCCCACCGCGCGCTCCTCGACCGCCTGAAGATGTGATGCTTCGCTGGGTCGTCTGTCTAGGGTTCGTTGCGGCGTGTGCAGACGCGAACCCACACGCCCGCCGGGCAGCTGCGTATGACGAGCTGATCGCGATCGCAAACGAGTGCTCTTCAAGGTTTACTTTTTTTCGGGATTCGCTCGACATCGCGTGTGCGAACCGAGCGGACGAGTATCAGCCTCGCGTGCGCGAGTACTGGGAGTGTGAAGCAGACCGAGTTGAGGAGCTGCTTCGTTGCGAGCGCCGTGAGGGATGCGAAGGTCGCCTCGAGTGCACAACGATGGAATGCCCGACGCCGTCAGCTGAGCAGCTCATGCAGTGGCAGTGCGACGTGGAAGTTTGCGTCAGCGCGAGGCTCGATCGGCCGCCGCCGCCAAACTGCAGCGAGTACCTTCGCCCCTAGCGAGCCAGAAGCGCTAGATCACGACGCCGCAGTTCAGATGGATAAACGGCGCGTCGTGGGTATTAAGGAAGACCGCGACGAACCCTTCCTCAAGCCGTTCCGTTGCCAGGTCCGGCGCCCGAAAGCTGGACTTGTTGCGCCCTTTGGGGAAGGTGTCGAGCAGGCGTAGCTTGAGCTCCTTGAACGCCTCTTTCGTTTCCTTGGGCGCGGGTTCGACGGTTTGAACACGAACCCCAAGACTGGTCAGTCCATAGTCGGGCTTTCGGTGAAATCCGATGTCGAGCGTCTCGCGGAGGTCGACGCCGCGAACGCCACGCGTCCGGGACCATCGATACGTCGCGAGGATGCGCCGATGCGGCCCTTCCCCGAGCTCTTCGACAACTTCCTCGGTGGGCTTCCCGAGGACCTCGAAGACGTCGTCCAGGGGCTGCTGCGGGTACACGCCGCGGATTCGGTCCGGCGCGATTCCTTCGAGGAACGCGTGAAGGATCGCTTCGACGACGTTCTCGTTCAGAGACTTCTTCGCCATCGCTCAGCGCATCTGGCCGCGCTCGAGGAGCTCCGCGACGTAGCGTCGAAGCTTCGTCGCCTGGTCGGGGGTGAGCTCGAGAAGCTGCACGCCGCCCATGTCTTTGCCCGAACCGCTTCGCACGTGGCGCACCGCCGCTTTCGCCTCGAAGGAGTCCTGCCGTGGTAGGCGAACCTCGAGGGTGAGCTCTTGGCCGACCTCCAGCGCGTGCTCACGAATCAAAAATCCGAAACCACCGATGCTCACGTCGACAATGTCGAGCGCGCTGTTGGAAGGCTTCAGGAAAACCTCCACCGCGCTGTCGTAAACGGGTCGGACGCGGACGTTTTGGCGGCGCTCCTGCACCTCGCAACGCTACCACCTCAGCGCGCGGCGCGTCTGCCGGATTTGCCGGTCAACGTTTGACCGTGACGCCCTTGTCCGTGAGCGCTTTCAGCGTCTTTTCCGCGTCGTCGGCGTTTTTCATGTCGAGGTATGACACCTCGATCGTCTGGAGCGCCGGCATGTCCACCAGCCACGCGGGGAGTTCATCGATGCGTCCCGAACCGATGTTGAGGGTGTGGAGCTTCGGGAGTTCGAGGAGCGCCTTGGGCAGCGTCTTGAACTGATGGCTACGCAGCGAGAGCTCCTCGAGATTCGAGAGCCTTGCAAGCTCGGCCGGCAGCGAGCGAATGTTCATGCGCGGCGAGTACGACTCGCGGCTGAAGTTGAGTTTCCGAAGCCACGAAAGCTGCAGCACGGCCGCGGGGAATCCGGAGAAGCTATTCGATGCGATATCGAGCTCGCGCAGCCTGGTGAGCGCGGCGATTTCGTCCGGGATCGCAAAGATCGAGTTCTGCGACACGTCGAGAAACTCGATCTCGGTCAGCTTGAACAGTCCGGATGTGAGCCTGCTGATGTGGTTGCCGCTGATGTCGATGCGGCGAATCCCCTTCAAAGTCGATACTTCATCCGGGATCCGCGTGAGCTCGCGCCCGGTGATGGTGAGCTCGGAACCCTTCTGCATCTGCGCGAGAAGATCCGCCTTGGCCTTTCCTTTGGCGGCGTTCTTGAGGAGGAACTTCAGTCCTGTCGCGCCGCGGGCGAGCATGAGCCGCGCGATCTTTTCCGCGTCGAGCTCCGAGTCTTTGCCGATCGCCTTTAGCCGGGTCGCGAGCTTCGTTTCCCCGGACGCAAAGATGCTCGTGCGGCGGAGCTTTGCGCGAATCACCTCCACGGTTTCGTCCGACGCGTGCCGTTCGAAGAGCGTTTTGGCGAGATTTCGGGCCTTACGCCCAAAGTCCTTGTTCTGCGCGATGAGGAGCAGCTCTTCGAGGAGCCCCTCCGGGAGACCGCCCTGCTTGATCATTTCGAGCGCGAGGACGACGTTGCTCTCATCCGCGGAAACGAGCATCTCCGAAAGCTGTGCGCCGGCTTCGCTTCCGTCCTCGCTGAGGTGACGCACGTCCGCTTTGTCGAGTGCTGCGTGAAGGTGCATGGGCAAGACCACCGGGACCTTGCCTTCGAGCGCGGCCGTTCCCTTACCGCCGTGACGATCGCCGACGACGATCGCCGTGGTCTTCGCGCCGACCTTTCGGCTCACCTTTACCTCCAGACTCGCGAGGCGTTCCAGGGTCACGCTGCGATCGGAACCAATGCGCCCGACGATCACGAGCTGATCACCTTTCGTGAGGGAGAGACTTCGATCCTTCCAGCGCTTGCGAAGCTCATCCATCGCAGCGCGCGCCACCTTGGTCGCGCTGGAGTCGAGGGCTTCCACCAGCGCGGCGTCGTTCATTTTCGAGAGGTCGCGGCCCACGAGGAGCGCGAGGTGAACGCGGCGGGCGGCGTCGTCCACAGGTTTCTTGTGAAAGCTCTTGAGAAGCTGATTCAGCGCCGGGCTTCGATAGCCTTCCGGTAGCTGTTCGCCGTACGCCTCGATCGCCTCGAGGGAGGGCATGCAGATCACCTCGTCGGGAATGCTCTCGAGCGTCCAGGACCAGAACCTCAGTTTTCGTAGCTTCGGCAGCTTCGCGAGCCACTTCGGAAGCTTCCTAAACTCGCCGGAGAGATCGAGAACCTCGAGATTCGTAAACGCTTTGAGTTTCGTTGGAACGCTCTTTCCGATGCTGTCGAGGTCGAGATTCCGCACCGTGAGCGGGTCGTCGACGTCGAGGGTTCGAAAGCAGGGCGGATCCATGCCTTCGAAGACCGCCGCAAAGCGCGGATTCGAAAAGAGCCCTCGAAACATGGCGTCGTCGCGAATGCTTTCGAGGTTGTGACCCTGCGCTTTGGCGGCTTCCGCCGCGTCGATGCACGCCTCTTCGTTGCCGAGGAGGAGCTCGATGCACGCAATGTTGTGCCAGAGGTCCGGCGTGGACTTCGCGTGGGGCGTGGCCTGCTTGATCAATGCGCGCGCCTTTTGGGGATCGAAAGGGAGCCCGCTGTTCTCCGGAATCAGCGCCCAAAGCGCGTTCATGATGCAGATGCTCTCGGCTTCCGGGAGGTCGAGAAGCTCGTCCAGGATTACGATCGCGTCCGCGGCTCGTTTCTTTGTTTGGTTAAGCCACTTGTGGGAGATCGAGTGAGCGGCGTAAATCATGTGGCGATCGGAACGGTGCAAGAGCAGTTTGCGGCGCTCGTCCGTCGTGAGCGCGAGCCAGGTATTCCCGTGCTTGGATTGGTGCCACTGGAACGCATCGATCAAAGCGTCGAGGTCTTCCCAAGCCTCTCGGACCGCCTTTGCACTTCGCCACAAATCCGTTGCCACCACGCCTCCTAGGTCGTTAGCCGGACGCGGCGTCCGGGAAGATGGGACGAGTCACCGTCCGAGGTGGTCACCCAAAGAAGCGGGCACCGACTCGCTACGAGCGGTTTGGGTGCGAACCCGTCGGTGAAGTAGACGAGGCCGTCGCTTCGATGCTCGTTGGACCACGCGATCGCCGGATCGAAGCTCGTACCGCCGCGGCCAGCGACCTGTTTCGGAGTAACGCCGCGGTAGGGGTAGGCCCGGGCTACGTCCGCGTCCGCTTCGACGATGTGCACCGTCGTGCCGCGACGCCAGATGGCGTAGATCTCCGAAAAGAACGTCGCGATCTCTTCGTCGCGCACGCTTCCCGAGGTGTCGATCGCGACCGTTAGCTTGTGCCGTCGGCGTACTTTCGTTCCGGGCGTTGTGCCGTAGCGTTTCGAGGGCCGCGCGATCGTGTTCTTGATGTAGGTCCGGCCGCTTTGCGCGATGAAGAGCCGAAGCAGACGACGCCACGGAAGCTCGGGCGGCTGGCCGAGCGCTGAAAGCACCTGCACGAGCGCCGAAGGAAGGGGTCCCCATCCGCGCCGGCATGCGCGTCGCACGGTCGTGAGAAGAAGCTGTTCGACGTTCGTATCCAGCACCGACAGAACACCGGAAGGCATCTCCGCGAAGTCGCGCCAGCGTTCGTGCGACCCACCTTCGCGGGCGCACTGCCCCCAGCCGTGAACGTGTTCGCGCGTGCAGTACGTGTCCCAGTCGGGAAGGAGCGCGCGGTAGTAGGCGTCGGCGGTAAGGCCACGCTCGAGCTCCGGAAAGTCCTCGATGAGAAGGGGCGCGATCAGATCCCGCGGGTCGATGAGCTGGTTGACGACCAGGTCGCAGGCCGCGCCCCAGACCTCGAGGTTGCTGTAGTCGCGACTGCGCAGGGGATGCCGGAGGGTGAGGTGCACGAGCTCGTGGCGAAGGCTCGCGAGGCGGGTGGCTTCCGATGCGGCTTCCCAGCGTTCGGGACACACCTCGAAGAAAACCTGCTTTGGAGAGGGGGCCACGCGAAGGAGACAGCCGAGCTCTTTGGCACTCTTGATGACGCCGACGAGAAGATGTCCGTAGTAAGGCTCTCGCAGCAGCAGGCTTCGCGACGCGCGATCCAGGCTGCGGCGCCAATCGCTCACTTCGTGCTCCGAAGGGAAAGGAGCAAACGAGAGAGTTTCGGGTCGCCGAAGAGCTTGGTGATGCCAAACTTCGCCGGAAGCAGCGTGAGTTCCTGCGCGAGGGCAAGGCGCAGGTCTTCCGGGAAGCCTTCGACGAGAAGAAAGTGCTTGAGACCCTCGAGCTGCGCCTTCTTCAGCGGCTTCGTTTGTTTGTGTAGATGATGGGCCAAGCGCGTGGCGATCGCGGAGAGGATATCGACCCGCGGCGGACTCTCCGAGAGCAGCGCCCGCAGACGCTTTGCCACCGACGAATTCGATTTGGCGTCGAGGATCTCCTCCGGCGCAATCAGATGCTCGAGCCCTTCTTGGACATAGCTGAGAAACGCGGAGACGGTCGCTTTGTCGAGGCAGGATTCACCCAGAAGGGTGACCAGGTCGAGATTCGCGCCGAGGTCTTCAATCCCCGCGATGCGCTCGAAGAACTGCACGAGCGTGCGCGGCGTGGTTCGTTCTCCGGTCACGAGCTCGGGGTAGGTCAGCGCGAAGGCGATGCCGCGCGGATCGATGCCGGCGTCCTCCGCCCACGCGGCCCAGCGTTTGACGTCGAAGCGCATCGTGACGTGCAGCATGCGCGTGAGCATTGCGTCGTCCATGGGGGTGACGGAGTAGTCACCACCGTCGGGATTGGCGGTGAGGACGATCTGCCAGCGGCGCGGGAGCGACCAGCCGGCGAGCTCGTAGTTTTGAAAGAGCTGCATGAGCCCGCGGAGAATGCGGTCGTCAGCGCGGTTCACGTCGTCGATGAGGAGAACGCCCGGGCCTTCCTCCTGAGGAACCCACTCCGGGGGCGCCACTCGCGTTTGATCTCCGTCGCCCACGACCACCGGCATGCCCATGAGGTCGCCCATTTCCTCGAATTGCGCGGGGGCAATGCTCACGAACGCGGCGCCGTGGCGTTGGGCCATCGCCGCGACCATGTCGGTTTTGCCGATGCCGTGACGCCCCCAGATGCAAAGAGGCGTTTGCCGGCGACCCGCCTCTTCGAGCTCCTGGTTCGTTTTCCAGACGTAGTCCATGAAGCGATCGACCTCGCCGGGATCGCAGCTGGTGCCGTAGAAGATGTACTCGAAGTTCGTAGCCATTCGCCCTTGAGGAGACCACAGGCCGCCACCCCAAGATAGTCGGTGCCCGTCGCGGGACGACTCGCGTTAGGCGAGGCGAACGAAGAAGCAGACTTTGGTTCCGCGGGCGTCGGTCATGAGCTGCGACGGGAGACCAAGGGCGGTACCGATCTCTGGCGGGCCGACGGCTGCGCCTCGCGCATGGTCGCGAATCAGTGCTCCGAGAGCACGGTGAACCGCGGTTGGGTCGCCCTCGAGACGCTCGCCCCACGGCGGGTTGGAAACGACCGCCTGCGCGTCTGACAGGCCCGGCGCTTCGGAAAGGCTCGCTTGCGCGATCTCCAAAGTGACGCCCGCGCGCTCGGCGTTTGCTCGCGTTCGCGCAACGGAAGCCGCATCCCGGTCGCTGGCAAAGATCGTGGGCGCGTCGCTTTCCTTCGGCGCTGCTTCGCGCGTCCGTGTCCAGAGCGCTTGATCGAAACAGGGCGCGCTTTGAAACGCGAACGAACGCTTTGCCCCGGGGGCACGACCACTCGCAAGGAGCGCGGCTTCGATCGCGATCGTGCCGCTCCCGGCCATCGGATCGACGAGGGGAGAGCGCCGGTCCCAACCGCTCGCGATCACGAGAGCGCGCGCGAGGTCCTCGCGGAGCGGCGCGGGTCCGGGGTCGCGTCGATAGCCCCGGCGATGAAGCGGCTCGCCGGAGGTGTCGACGGAGATC
>JBCDAA010000216.1:0-14983 GCA_039186435.1 Myxococcota bacterium
CCGAAACGCCGCGCACCGAAACACCGCGCACCGAAACACCGCGCACCGAAACACCGCGCACCAAAACGCCGCGCACCGACCCCCAAGAAGAACCCGTCGAGGGAATCGGCGGCGGGATTCGCCTCGTCTGGTAGGCGTACCTTTCCACGGGGCCTTTGACGGCACGCTGCTGTCGTCAACACGTCCGTGGAGTTTTGCCTACTCGATGGCGCGAAGGTCCGCGCGATCCCGCCCGAGAGAAAAGACAGGCGGCGTGCCGATGGGCGCATCGACCGTGAGGGTCTGACCTCCTTCGAAGCGCTCACCGGTAAAGACGTGAAACCACTCGCCCTCGGGGAGGTACACCTCGCGGGCGTTCTCTTCGGTGAGCACAGGCGCCACGAGGAGGTCGTCCCCGAACATGTACTGGTCGTCCAGGTCGATCACGTTGGGGTCGTTTGGGTACGCCAGAAGCAAGTGGCGCACGATCGGTAGACTGCTCCGCGCGGCCTCCTCCGCGGCGGCCGTGATCTCCGGAAGGAGCGCCTCGTGAATGCGCCCGAAGCGGCGGAAGTGCGCGATGGTTTCGTCGTCGCGATTCCACGACCAGTTGTTGAGGGCCTGTAGGCCTTCGTGCGTGCGCATCACCGGCGTGAACGCGCCGAGTTCCGTCCAGCGTAAAAAGAGCTCCTTGGTGCTCGGACCGCCGCTGTAGCCCGCGATGTCGTGGGTGACGTAGGGAACGCCCGAAAGTCCGAGGTTGATCAGCGCCGGTACCACCGTCGGAAGTCCGTCGAAGACCTCGAAGTCCGCTTCTTGATCGCCGAGCCAGACGATTTGTGCGGTGCCTTGGCTGCCGAGCCACCCGGAGCGCGAAAAGGTCGCGTAGTCGTTGCCTCGGCGCTCCCGCAGGAGCTCGTGGTTCAGGGTTTGCCAGCGAAGGGGGTAGCGGTTGTGTTCCTCGCGGGCCGATGCACCGCTGCTGAGGATCGCGTCAGGCGGAAGCGTCTCGCCAAAGTCCGCCATCCAGCCATCCATGTCGAAGTCGTCGAGCATCGACACCATGAAGTCACGCACGAAGGCCGCCGAGTCGGGATTGGTCAGGTCGGGGAGCGAGCTGTCGCCCTTGAAGGTGGGAAAGACGTACGAGCCGCCCTCCGGCGACTGAATCAACAGACCCGCGTCCTGCATCGGGGCGAAATGCTCGCGCTCTTCGATGACGAAGGGATTGATGTACCCGAGAAAGTGTTTGTCGCGACGGTGCAGCTCGTCGACCAGTCCTCGCAGGTCCGGGTAGAGCGTCTCGTCGACGACCCAGTGGTACACAATGTCGATGAAGGTCTCGGTGATGTCCTGACGGCCCACCCAGTCCTGCGCCCAGAGGGCGGTGTAGGGAACGTCGGCGGCCTCGAGCGCGTCCGCTTCAGCAAGCACGACGTCCTGCCCACCCTGAATCCCGATCCAGGGGCCCCACGCCCACTCGGCGGGCTGCTCCGGGCGACCGTATTGATCGCCAAGCTGGCGAACCACATCGCGCGGCGTCGGTCCGTGAAGCACACGAAGCCGAAGCTCGCGAACGTTTTCGACTTCGACCCACGCGATCTCCGGATCGGTCGCGCAAAGATCGACCAGCGTCCGTTCGTCCGAGTCGACGACGAGGCCGTAGCCGCGCGCATCCATGAAATAGGGAACGGGAAAGTAGCTGTGGTGGCGATCGCCGCTGACCGTCCACGCCGGACCGCCGCGGCGACCGACGCCCTGCTCACGGACCCAGAGATCGAAGACCTCGCCGCGCTGATTGGTGAGTTCGTACTGCGCACCGAACCCGAGAAAGGACGCGTCGGCGTCACAGGTGAGCGGAAGCGCGAGCGAGTCCAGTGCCTCCGGACCGTCGTAGGCGAACACGATGTCGGTGCTCTCCGCGCTCGGTGTGACCGTGACCGAAAGTGCACCGGCGTCGCCCTCGTACGAGAGCGTCGCGGAGGTTCCGTCGCTCGTGGCTTCCTGGAAGCGAAACGCAGCTTCGCTTTCGTTGCGGCGTCGAAACCGAAAGAAGCCCCACGCAAAATCGGTAGTGGCGTCGAAGCTTCGCGCGAGCGGAGACGCGCTCGTTGAAAACACCGCACGCCCGGCGGTCTGCACCCTCAGCGCGCCTTCGCCGCTGACGTCAACCTGCACGTCCCCTAGCGTGAACGTTTCCGCCGAACTGCCTCCCCCACACCCGAGAAGGCCAACCCCAACCACCAAAACCCAGCGCATCGGCTTCGTTTTATCGAACCGGGTCAGCCGGCGCAAAAGTGAGCACGTTTACGTCCCCTCATGGTACCTCCAAGAGATGCGATGGCTTTGCGGGTTGGGCGTGGGGATGGCGTTGATGGCGTGCGGAGACGACAGCGGCGCAACGCGCGACGCAAGTGCAGATGCTGCCGGGCGCGACTCCGGAGAGAGGGATTCCGGTAGCGACGCAGGCGAACGCGACGCAGGCGGCGACGTGGGCGAACGCGACGCAGGCGGCCGCGACGCGGGTGGACGCGATTCCGGCGCTGGCACCGACGCCGGCGCCGCCTGCGCGTTCCCTGCTCCCTTCGACGAAGGCGCAACCTACGCGCGCACCCTCTACGTGCAGGCGGGAAGTGACGGCGATGGCACTGAAGCCAGCCCCTTTGGCGACATCGAAGACGCAGCCGCCGTCGCAACCCCTGGAACCCGCGTTCTCGTGCGCGCCGGGACGTACGATCGCGTCCGCTCCATCAGCCCGCAGGGAAGCGCCGCGGAGCCGATCAAGTTCGAGGCCGAAGGCGAGGTGATCATCGACGGAACCGACAACACGGGGTGGTCCATGAGCGACGCGCGCTACGTTGTCGTCGAAGGCTTCACGATTCGCGACGCTTCGGTGCACGGGATGAACCTCGACGACGGCGGAAGCTACGACACACCGGCGGAGTTCGTGGTGCTTCGCGACATCACGATTCCGTCCGCGGGATCGGGCGGCAACAACGACTGCATCAAGATGTCGGGCGTCGACAACTTCTGGATCCTCGAGAGCGACGTCGCGGGCTGCAATCGCGGCGAGATCGTCGACATGGTCGGATGTCACGACGGAGTGATCGCCAATAGCCGCTTCGCGGCCCCCGTTGGAAACGGCGTACAGGCCAAAGGCGGCTCCAGCGACACGCTTGTGACGGGCAACGTCTTTGAGGACATCCCGGGGCGTGGCGTCAACGCGGGAGGCTCGACCGGACTCGAGTTCTTTCGGCCGATCGATGCGCCCCACGAAGCCGCGCGCATTCGGGTCGTCGCGAACCTCTTCTTGCGAGGCGGCACGGAGAGCGGGGCGCCGATCGCCTTTGTGGGCTGCGACGCGTGCGAGTTTCTCAACAACACGGTCATCGAGCCCCAGGGATGGATCGCCCGCATCCTGCAGGAGACCACCGGGGATCGTTTCGTTCCTTCGCGGGAGGGCCGCTTCGCCAACAACCTGATCGTGGTGAACGTCGACGACCTTCGAACCTGGTTCAACGTGGGCGGGGGAACCGCACCGGAAACGTTTCGCTTTGAAACCAACCTCTGGTTTGCCCTCGACCGCGACGACTTCACAGGTCCGACCTACGCTGGCGGCATTCCCGACGGCGTGGAGGACGTGGTGATGGACCCGCAGCTCGTGGACCGCGCGGGCGGTGACTATCGCCTTTCGGCGGGAAGTCCGGCCGCCGCCGCAGGATCCGATGTCGGCGCCCTCCCCCCGGACTTGAGCGGTCGCTGCTTTCAGGATCCTCCTGCCATCGGCGGATACGAGGCGCCCTAGGTGTGGGCGAACCCTTCGCGATCGAAGGCTGGCTGGGATTCCAGGACCGCCCGCGAAGGCGAGAAGCGGAGGAACGGCTCTTGGACGAGCTCGGAATTTCGTTCGAGCCAGATGAAGCGGATTGGCTGGGCCCGGCGCGCGACGGCAGCGCGTGGCGCTGGAACGTTCGCGCGGACATGCCCTGGCGCGAGATCGAGCGCGGCCGCGATGCGATGGAGCTTCTCTCGGAGGTCGCGTGGGTCGGCGAAGTGCGCCTCGCGGTCCACAACACATCCGAGCGCGTCTTCGTTGCGAGCCGAACGCCTGGAGAACTGAAAAGGCGTCTTCTCCGGGTCACCGCATGGCTGGTTCAGGAGCTCAACGAGATCGGCCTCGACGCGGCGCCAGAGCTGGACGCCACGCCGCGCAAAGGCCTTCGGCGCTGGTTGGATCGCGGTAGTGAAGACCGACGGCTTCAGACCGTGACGGCGCTTTGGAAACACGCCAACGCGTTTGAGGCGACCGGCGAGCCCCTCTCGGCGTGGCGCTCACCGGTGGATCCCCTGCTCGCCCGAATCGGGTCGTCGAGTACGCGCGCCCTGCGCCTCTTTCGCAGCGGTGTTGCGGCCCTCGAAGGGTCCGCGCGACTCATCGAAACCCTGAGTGATGGGCAACCGCCGCTCGCCGACATCGCGCAGGATCTCCATCGTCAATTCGGTGAGACGTGCGACTCGGCCCTTGGAATCGCGCAGCTCTTCTTCACCGTCGAAGGGATTCGCGGAACGGATCTCGCGAGCCTCGATCGGGGAACGCACCGCAACGCACAGGACGACTTTGAGCGCTGGCGCGCGCGGATTTGTTAGGCCCCCTCAATCGAGGCTTTCGTCGGTCTCGGGTTCCGGCTCGGGATCCGGCCTCGGCGCTTGCCCCAACTCCACCGCGTGAAGCTCCGTCGTCAGCTCACGCATCAGCCGCCGATACCGGCCCAGAGGCCCTGCGGGCAACATGCGCCCCGGCCCATTCAGCACGTCGATGGGATTCGTAAAACGTCCGTTTCGCTTGAGCCCGAAGTGCAGGTGCGGTCCGGTCGAGCGACCCGTCGAACCCACCGTGCCGATCAGCTGACGTTGGCGAACCTCGGTGCCACGAGAGATCCCGCGCTGAATCCGGTGAAGGTGCGCGTAGTGGCTCTCCCAGCCCCCTTCGTGGCGAATCGACACGAGATTGCCGTTCGGTCCCTTGGGACCCGCCCAGGTGATTTCTCCGTCGGCCGCTGCCCACACCGGGGTTCCCGTAGATGCCGCGAAGTCGACGCCGTTGTGCGGCACGATACGCCGCAGGAGCGGGTGCATCCGCCGCGGGTTGTAGGGCGACGAAATCCGGTCGTAACGACACGGAACGCGAAGCCAGCTGCCGCGAATCTGGCGACCGTCTTCGTCGTACCAATCCCCGCGATCCCGATGCTCAAAGTAATAGGACCGGAGTGTCCCGGCGCGCTGCCCGACGTACTCCACCGCGCGCACCTGTCCCCAGCGAAGAAAGCGCCCCTCGAGCATCTCCTGATCCAAGACGACGCGAAACTGATCGCCCGCGCGCGCCTGGGTGGCGAAGTTCACTTTCCCGTCAAAGACCTCGACGAACACGCCGACCACGCCACGCCCGAGACCGGTCGACTCCACCGCGTCCCCGAGTGAACTTCGAACGGTACCGCCGCGGGAGACGCGCTGAATCTCCACCTCACGCTCGACCCGCTGGGCCCGCAGCTCGCCTTCCGGGTCGCGCTCCGCCCGCGCGAACGAGGTCGGCTGGTCGTGGTACTCGAAGGTGACCAGGTTCCCGTCGAAATCACGCTGGTAGATCATGCGCTGGTCGGGTCGACAGCGACGAAAGTCGAGAACTCCGTCGAGGGCCGTTTCCAGCGAGATGCACTCGTCGTTTGACAGACCGGCCGCGAGAAGCGCCGGTCGAAAACCGCGCGCCTCTCCAAAGGTCGCTTCGTAGCGTTGGAGGCCGTCATCACTCTCGACCGGGGTCGGCGGTTCAGGCGCAGGCGGCTCCTCTGGGAGGACGAGCGCCTCGTCGTCGACTGCGCCGAGATCCTCGCCGTCAGGCTCACTCTCGGCCGGAAGGGCCGCGGCTTCGACCGGAGGTTCTTCCTCTTCGCCATCACCGCCAAAGATCGCGTACGCGACACCACCGGCCGCTGCGAGACCCATCAGCGCCACCGCCGCCACCCGTTTTGCCCGAGCGGCTCGCACCTGGCTCGCGAGGAGCGGCATGCCCACCGAGGGGAGGGGTCGCGAGAGGGGATCCCGCTCCCCGCTGGCCCTCTGCTCCGACATCGCCATGTCCTATCAGCGACGGCCTTGCGGCGCAAAAGCCCGGGGTGTGCACGACCTCACGGCGCTGAAATGGGGGCTCCCGAATAAAAATCGTCCGGTTGAGGGTTAGAGCGGTGGCGTCTAGGCTCCGCCCACCTGCGGGACCGCCGCGCCAGGAGTGCTTTGCTTTGATGGAGCTGGATCGACGCCAAACGATGATTTGGACGGGGGCGACTTTTGCGGTCCTCCTCCTCTTACTCTTCGTCCGGATTTCGTCCTTCGGCATCTGGGACCCTTGGGAGCTCAACGCCGCAGACGTCGCCCGCGACATGATGGAAGGCGACGCGGTCGAGTTTCGACGCGGTCCGCTCGCATCCTGGTTGATGTCGAGCAGCTTTCGGATCTTCGGGGTGCACGAGTGGTCCGGCCGCGCGCCGATCGCCCTCGGAGGTCTCCTCACGATCGTCGTGGCCTGGCTCCTCGCCGCGCGCTTTGGGGGTCGTCGCGCCGCCATCTTCGCGGCGGTGGTCGCGGGTACGACACCGCTCTTCTTGCTGAATGCTCGGCAAATGCTGGGGGACGCCCTCGCTTTCGGTACCTCGGGGCTCGTTGCCCTCACCGCTGCGAGCGCCGCGTGGAAGCCTTCGTCCGCGAGGAATGACGCACTTCGCATGCGTCATCTCTCCCTGTGGCTCGTCGGGTTTGTCGTAGCGACCGTCCTGGCAACCCTGGCGAGCGGCACCCTGCTCGGCGTGCTCCCACCGCTCGGCGCCGTGGCCTTGGTCACCGCCCTTCGAGGTTCGCTTCCTCGCGATCCCGCCGAACGCGTGGGCTCCATCGCCATCATGGTCGCGGGCGCCGGCGTTCTTTTTGCCGTGGCCCAAGCGGTCATCGCCGACGCTGCCAACTACAGCCCCATCCTCGGTGGCGCGCCGCAGGGCGGTGATCCGCCGACCTTTGACGCCGCCATGGAGCTCGTCTTTCACGGCCTCGCGCCTTGGAGTGCCCTCGGTCTGCTCGCCTGCGTCCGCATGCTTTCGCCGCGGGAAGACGACCAGCTCGAAACTTCCGCGAGCAACCTGCGCATGGCGATGGTGCTCTGGCTCGCGTTCGGGTACGGCGCGCTCACGCTCTACACGGCGCGCTACGGCCCGGCGACCTTCATTCCCGTCGTCGCGGTCGCGGCGGTGGTGGCGTTCTTTCTTCGCGACGTCGAGGAAAGCGACCGCCCGTGGTGGGCCGAAGCCATCGTGGCGGCGCTCTTTGTCGGACTTCTCATCCGCGACTTCGCGCTCTACCCGGAAAGCCCCGTTCGCGGCCTCCCGATCGAGAACCTCACGGTCCCGGAGGTCTTCAACCCGCGACGCTGGTGGTCGCTGGTGCTCGCGTTCTTTGCGCTCTCACTTCTGCTCGCCTTCGGAACCCGCACCGACGGCGAAGCCCCGGACCTCAAAGCTCCGTACCGCTGGATGCGCACCCAGTGGACACTCGGCGGCGCACATCGCTTCTGGCTTGGGCTCGCAGCGTTTCTCGCAGGTGGCTTTCTGATTTTCGGCGTCGTCTGCGTCGTGGCCGGCGACTCCCTTCCCTTCCCGTCGATCGTCCCTCGCGTCGGCCGCTACCTCACGCTCGTGCCCATCGTTGCGGCGATCGGGATCGCTGGCGTGCCCTGGACGTTCTACCTCTTCGGAAAGCTCCGAAGCTATCGAATGCTCGTCGTGCTCGGAGCTGGCCTCGTGGTTGGCGCCTATGCTTCGCAGGGCTTCTTGCCCTCTCTCAGCTCGCACTTTTCGCCACGGGAGGTCTACGACACCTACAACGAGCTCGGCGCCGGCGAACCGCTTGCTGAGTTCCGCGTCAACGGCCGAGCCGCTGCCTACTACGCGCGCGGGGAAACCGTCGACATCGACACCCAGAACGAACTTCTCGACTGGCTCGACAACGAGGAGCAGCGCTGGGCGGTCGTCCCGGCCGACGAACTTCCCGCGCTCAACCGCGCTTGGCGTTCGCGCGAGGGCGAACACCTCTTCATCGCGGATGCACGCAGCGCCCGGGTGGTGCTCGCGACCAACCACACGGTCAACGGGCGCGAAAACGAGAACTTCATCGCGGGCGCGGTGGTCGACGAAGTCCCGGAACTCGACCAAACCGTCGGCGCGAACTTCGACGATAAGATCGAGCTCGTCGGCTACAATCTCGAACTCCCCCAGGACGGCTACATCGGCGCCGGTCAGACGATGGTGGTCACCTGGTACTGGCGATGCCTTCAGCGCGTGGGCGGCGCCTACAAGATCTTCCTTCACGTCGATGGCGCCGGGAATCGACTCAACGGCGACCACGAGCCGGTTGAAGAACGCTATCCAGTCCGCCTCTGGGACGAGGGCGACATCGTCGTGGACCGCCAGGAACTCACCGTGCCAGCGAACTATCGGCCCGGGATTTACACGTTCTACATCGGCTTCTTCAGCGGCAACAATCGCCTCGGCGTCTCACCGGAATCGCTCGACGACGGCGCCGATCGCGCGCGAGCCGGGCGAATCCGCGTTCGTTGATGGTTGTTGCGCGGCGCGAATCGTGGTGGAGTGTTCTCGATGGGCGATGAACGCCGAGAGCACGAACGATTTGGCACCGAACTCTCGGTGGACGTGAAGAACGGTGAGAACTTTCTCTTCGCGTACATCACCAACATTTCCGAGATGGGCATTTTCATTCGCTCCGACGATCCGCTTCCGGTGGGAACGACGTTGAAGCTTTCCTTCGAAGGGCCGGAGGACACAGGTCGGGTCCAAGTCGAAGGAACCGTGCAGTGGATCAACCCCGTTCGCACGGAAGGGGACAATCCCAACCCGGGCATGGGCGTTCGTTTCGACGCGCTCACGCCGGAGCTTCGCGAGCAGCTCGTCGAGATCGTGCGCGCCGTCGCCTATCTTCACGAACAGGCGTAGTGCGCTGCGCGCTGCTCCTAGCGGCCGCGTGTGCCTGCACTCCGCGCCCCACTCCGCCGCAGAACGTGACGGCGGCGGAAACCGCTGCGCCGAATCCCCTTCTCTTCGACGGGCAGGTCGTCCTCGCGTCGGCGGACGATGCATCTCCCCAGGCGCGAGCGCTCTTGCGGATCGCGGAGGAGGCGCTGGCGAAGCCCGAGGTTGAGTTCGGCGGCGGAATCGAACATGCCGCGGCGGTGCTTCAGGAAATCCGTCAAACGCTGCAACAGGCGGCCTCGATCGCGCAGGCGGTGATCGACGAGGCGGTGATCAACGAGTCCGCAGCCCTCGACATCTTCGCGTCGCTCGTCATGGTGCGCCTACTCGAGTGGGCCTATCAGCGGATGGGCCAAATGATCGGGCGTCCAAACGACGCGCCTCGGTTGTTCCTGCCCTTCGTGCGAGGTGCCATCGCGTTCTCAGCGCGTTGCGAAGGGGCGGTCGTCGCGGGACCTCTTGGGGAGTCCGTCCAGCGATGTCGCGCTGCGCTCCCGACCTTGCGGGCCGAGCGTGACCGGCTCACCGCACGCGTCGCGGAAAGCGCGGCGTTCCTCGAAGCCCAGAACGAGGAGCCCCCATGGTTTTCGGAGTGGCCTCGCAGCTGCCAGGCGGGCCCTGCCCCGGACACGCGCGAAGCACTCGACCGCGATCCTCGCGACCCGCCGACGCTCCTGATCGTGGGCGACCTTTCGCCTTCCGTCCTCATGATGATTCGCAACCACATTCGCGCGGTCGCCGGAGTCCCGCTGGTTCCCGCCCCTGAGCTTGCTGCTGCCGAGCAACTCCGAGCAGCGAATCGTCTCTCCCCCACACGAACCTGTGGGCGATCGCCCTCCCTTGAGCGGATTCTGCAGCAGACCTATCCGAACCTGATCGTCGCCGACGCGTTCTACCAATGTCGCCGCCGCGAATGCCGGCTTCGTGTCATACCTCGCGACACGTCCCTGACCTCGCTCCCCGAGGAGTACCGAGCTGCGGCACCGGAGCCCGCGCCTCCGGAGACCCTCATCCCACAGCTCGCTCCCGCAGAGACCTACTTCGAGGCCCTCGGCGTACGAGGCACACTTCAAGGGCGGCGTTTCGTCGCTCGGACGCTCAGCCCCTCTGACCCGTGGCTCGACCTGAGGCATGTGCTCCAAGACAGCGGCAGCGAACTCAATGCGTGCGCCACGCGGAACGTCCTCCAGGTCGATATTCTCTTGCAGGTCGACGGCTCGGGCCGCGTCACCCGGGCCGAGATCAGCGGCGCGCCAGACGCGGATACCGAAGGTTGCCTCGTCGAAACGCTCTCCGAACTCCGGTTCCCGTGTCTCGAGAGCGAGGACGCAAACCTTTCCCTCAACCTCTGTCTCGCGCCGGCGCCTTAGTCGGATCGCTCGGACTGTGTCGGTAGCGCCGCTTTCGTGTGGCGTACGCGACGCGCTCTCGTCGTTGAAGCGCGTGAATCCCGAATAATTCGAAGCGGCACGCCCTGTGCTCATCGCTCCCGCGGAGGACCTCGATGAAACCGCTCGCGTGCGCGCTGCTACTGACCGCCCTTTGGACCACCCCTTCCCTTGCGCAAGACCCGCCCACGCAGGGTGTGCTCACGGCGCTAAGTCCGGATCGAACACCCCTCGGCGCATGTCCGCTGGAACACACGAGTGTGGAGATGGAGATCAGCGGCTACGTCGCGCGCACAAGCGTCACGCAGCGCTTTCAGAACCCCTATCGAGAACGTATCGAAGCCGTCTACACCTTTCCGCTGCCCGAAGATGCCGCCGTTCGAAACATGGAGATGCGCGTCGGAGATCGCGTTGTCCGAGCGGACATGATGCGCCGCGAGGCTGCGCGTGAAACCTACGAAAGCGCGCGCGAGTCCGGCCAAACGGCGAGCCTTCTCGACCAGGAGCGCCCGAATATCTTCACGACCTCCGTCGCCAACATTCGTCCCGGCATCCCGCTGGAAGTCACGATCGAATACGTCGAAACCCTCGAATACCAGGACGGAGAGTACCGGCTCGCCTTTCCGATGACGGTGGGTCCGCGCTTCGTTCCGGCGACGCAAAGTGGAAGTGTGCCTACGGGCACCTCCGGCACCGGCCATCACCCCGACACCGATCGCGTCGCAGACGCCTCACGCATCACGCCACCCGTCGCGCCGCGCGGTCGCTCCGGACACGACATCTCCGTCGTGGTGAACCTCGACGCGGGCGTGGCGATGGGACCGCCCCGCTCGGACACCCACGAGATCGTCGTCGCGCGACGCTCCCCAAGTCGCGCCCGGATCACCCTCGCCAGTCACGAGACGATTCCGAATCGCGACTTCGTTCTTCGTTGGCAGGTCTCGCCCGAGCGCGTGCAGTCCGGGATTCTTGCGCACCGACCCGACCCAAGCACCGACGGCTACCTCTCCGTCCTGCTGCAGCCCAACGCCGCGCCCCCGACCGCCGAGATCACACCCAAGGAGATCATCTTCGTCCTCGACACGTCGGGGTCGATGTACGGCCGGCCGATGAACCTCAGCAAATCGCTGATGCGGCAGCTGATCACAAACCTTCATCCCCGCGACACCTTCGGCGTGCTGCGCTACGACGACTCGACCAGCGAACTCTCCCCGCGTCCGCTCACCAACACCGCGGCCAACCGCAGGCGTGCCCTCGCCTTTGTCGCGGGTCTCGAGGGCAGCGGAGGCACCGATGCCCTCGGCGGAATTCGCGCCGCGTTCGACTACCCGCACGACCCAGATCGCCTTCGCATCGTCGTCTTCTTGAGCGACGGATACATCGGCAACGAAAACGAAATCTTCGCGGAAATCCGAGACCGCATCGGCAACGCCCGCCTCTTCGGCTTCGGCGTGGGCTCGAGCGTGAACCGACATCTTCTCGAAGGCATGGGCATCGAAGGGCGCGGCACGACGGAGATCGTCACACTCGAACGCGCGCCCCAGGAGCAGGTCGTCGGCTTCTACAAACGCCTGCAAAGCCCCTATCTCACCGACATCGAAGTCGACTGGGGCGGCCTTGCGGTCGAGAGCCCCTTCCCGGCTCGGATTCCCGATCTCTTTGCCGGCCAGCCACTGCAGGTGCACGCGCGATACCGGCAGCCGGGAAGCGGCACCGTGACCATTCGCGGCAAGCTGGCGGGCCGCCCCTTCGAGCAGCGCCTCGCGGTCACCCTGCCGGCTCAAAACGTCGACCACTCGGCGGTCGCGTCGATCTGGGCGCGGCAACGAATCGCTGCGCTGACCCGAACGATGGTGCGAGGTGAAAATGAAGCCACGGTCGAGGAGATCACCCAGGTCGCGATTCGTCATCGCTTGATGACGCCCTACACCTCGTTCGTCGCGGTCGAACATCGCGTCGTCGAGGAGGCGGACGCGACCGGTCCAAGCCGACAGGTCGTCGTGCCGGTGGAGCTCCCGGACGGAGTGAGCCCAGAGCGCCTCTTTCAGTCCTCGCTCTCGCTCGCGCGTTTTCAGCCCGGCGATCCGGAACTCCGCGTAGGCGCGCCGCCCAACGCGCGACAGGTCACCGCCGTTTTTCCCTTCGGCGACACCCACGACCTCACCTACGAACCACGCCTGGACGCCTGGACGACGCGCTTTCTGGTTCCGCGCGACACCGCCGAAGGCAACTACCACATCGCCGTCGTCGTTACGCTCGCAGACGGCACGCAGCGACGCATCCTTCAGCCCTACACGGTCGACGGTTCGCCGCCGGACGTGGACGTCTCCTTCCTCGATCCGGTCCGCGCCGGCGCCGAGGTTCGGATTCGCGCCGAGCAGCGCTTTACGGACGCAGACCGGGCGCTTCACGGCCGCCTCCGCACGGAAATCCGGAGCGACGTCGCTCGTCTGCGCATCACGATGAACGGAACGGCGATCGATCTTGCGATGGTCGAGCCCGGCGTCTGGGAAGGCACCCTCGCGATTCCGGACGACGTCGACGAAGACCTCGCCCTTTCGGTGACCGCCTTCGATGTCGCAGGCAATCGCGGTGAGCGAAGCGTGGCCATTGAGGTCGAAGCGCTCGCCGAGACCACGCAATGACCTCCGCCTGGGTCATCGCCGCGATCCTTGCGTCGACTTCGGACGTGCAGAGCGTCGCCGTCGCGGAAGGGGAGATCGTTGCGGCGACGACAGGAGGCCTGCTCCTCGTGAGCGAGGCCGAAACCACCGTGCTCACAACTCGGGAGGGACTGCCGGACAACTCCGTGCGGACCGTTTTCGTCGAAGGAAACGCCATTTGGGTCGGTACCGATCGGGGCGCCGTACGCATCGTTGACGGTGAGGTCGGTGAAACCCGCGCGCGCGGCCAACGCGTCTTCGCGATCGCGCGCCATGACGGCGACCTCTTCCTCGGAACCACCGGTGGCCTCTTCCGCGGCACGCGTCTCGTCAGCGACGTGGCCCATGTGCGGGCCCTCGCTTCCACGCAGGACGGCCTCTACGTCGCCACCGCCGGGTCCTTTCTTCACCTCTGGGACGGGACCCGCCTTCGCCGCCTTCGAAGCGACCGTTTCACCTGGGACCTCGCAGCGTTCGGCTCCGACGTGTACGTCGCCACCAGCCGGGGCATTCGACGCTACCGCGCAGGACGAATGGTGCCGGACCGCGCGGCGCGTCGCTCCCGTTCGCTTCCCGTCGCCGACGTTCGCGCGCTCGCTGTGGTCGACGACACCGTTGTCGCCGGAACCTGGGGAGGCGGACTCTTTCGCTACCGCCGGGGCCAATGGCGGGAAGTCGAAGGAAGCCCCCGCCGCGTCCAGGCGCTTTCGGCAAACGCCGCGGTCCTCGGAACACCCGAGGGCTGGTACGAGTTGGCCGAAGGCAGGTTGACTCGGCGCTCCTCGCCCACGCTCCCAAGCAACGACATCGCCGCCCTCGCCGAAACCTCCGAAGGGCTCTGGGTCGGAACCTTTCGCCATGGTCTCGTGCTTCGCCGGCGAGATGGATCGCTGGAGATCTTCGACGAAGAACGCGGACTCGTCGACGGTCGCATCAATCGCCTCGTCGCCCAGGGAGATCGACTTTGGGTCGCCACCGATCGCGGCGTCATGGAGCGCCGCAACGGTGAGTTTGTCTTTCGCGGCCTTCTCGGTCGGCACGTCTTCGCGCTTGGAACGGCCCACGGGTTGATCTGGGCCGGCGCCGGCGCAGACCTCTACGTCTATCGAGACGGCGCCTTCGCGCGCATCGAACAGCCGGGAAGTCGACCCCAAGCGATCGTTGATCGCGAAGGAAGCGCCGTCGTCGCCACCGCCGAGGGTCTCGTCACACGACACCCGGACGGCTGGCGTGTCCGTACCACCGAAGAAGGGCTCACCGACGACTGGGTCACGGCAGCCGCAGTGCATGGCGGGGAGACCTTCGTCGGCACCTACAACGCCGGCGTTTCGCGAGTGGGCCGCGAGGTGGAAACGCTCCGCGACGATCTTTGGGTCAACGCCGGCGCGATGCTCGCGAGCGATCGCGGTCTCGCCGTAGGTACCCTCGACCAAGGGTTTTGGCACTACGACGGCGGCTGGCAGTCCCTAACGACGGATGACGGCCTGCCCGACAACGACGTCACGGCGATTCTCAAGAGCGGCGAAGGCTATTGGCTCGCCACGCGAGGGGGTATCGTCCGCATCGAACCCGCCGAGCACGGGCAACATCCGTAGACGCCGCAGGCGAGCAAGAATGCGAATTGCGCGCACGTGGTTCATGCTCACCGTGAGGCTCATGCGAATCCTCCTTGTCGTTTCGATGCTCCTCGGATGCGGCGGCCCTCAAACGTCCCTTCGCTGGGATGACTTTGAATGGACGCTCCGCAGCTACGAACAGGACATTCGAAACTGTGCTGCCCGAAGGCGAAGTAGCGAACCGGGGTTTTCCGGATCGATGAAGGTGAATGTCGTCCTCGCCGCACCGGGCGTCGTGCGACGCGTCCGCC
>JBCDAA010000217.1:0-14970 GCA_039186435.1 Myxococcota bacterium
GTCGAAACGAAAAGAGCGAATCGCGACCTGGCGTGAGCGGTTGTCGAGCCTCAGCTGGATGATGCGCTCGCTCAACGAGAATATTGCTCGACGGGCAAATCGAGAGGACGAGTGCACGGGTCGTTTTTGGGAAGGTCGTTTTCGTTGTCAGCCTCTCTTGGACGAGGCGGCGCTGCTCGCCTGCATGGCCTACGTCGATCTCAACCCGATACGTGCAGGCGCTTCGAACCGTCTCGCGGGGCGGTTTACATCCGTGGGGAAACGCTTGAAGACACCAAGCGACGTCCCTCAAGGGCTCGTTCCCGCTCTGGATCAAGTGAGCCCGCGTAGTCAACGAACGACCATGCCTGTTGGACTGGAGGAGTACCGCGAGCTACTCGAGTGGACACGAGACCGTGTTCGCGGAAAGAAGTCGCGCGCTCCCGCGATACTGACCCATGCAGGGATCAATGCGGACGCTTGGTCGGACGCGATGCGGTTCTCGGGTCTTCGTTGGGTGACTGTTCTCGGTTCGGAGAACGCCCTCGAGGAGCTCGCGGAGGCACGAGGGCGCGCGTGGATTCGCGGGAAGTCGCAAGCTCGTCGATTGATTCGCAAGTAGACGTGGACGCACAGAAGTCGTGGGACTGGCGAAGGACCTCGAAGCGGGTCGGCGCGTCGGGAATCGTGTTGAGCGGACATCGATGATCCGTGGTGCCCTAGCTCACGGCTTGTGACGCCGTTGAGGCAAGGGCAGGCGGAAAGTTAGGGTTTGCACCAAGCCGCTATGAAGATGGCGAGTATCGGGTCCGTGGGCGGTTGTCGAACGTTGCGTGTAGGATCCCCGCGGTAGCCGGAACGTCCCCGGCGTACCTATCGATACTCGAGCTACGAACTCGAATCGAGTCCGCTGGCTCACGACTCTCTGGAGCGAGTGACCGTTAGCGCGCGCGTTGCGTCTTGTCCAAGTGGTGGACGGCAGTGCCAACCGTAGTGGTCGTTGAAAGGATGTCGTCGAGCCGTAGATCGAGAGTCAATAACTATGGTTGTCAAAGATTATTTCCTGCGGCTCCGATGTGCTGGACGCGGGCTGGTTCGGGAGCGCCTCCGGCCGACGCAAGCGCCCATTGCTTTGGCTGCTTCTTTTACCTCCAAACGCCAAGAGCAAATGTCAATAACTATGGTTGTCGTAGATTAGTGGAATCGTTGGCCGTCCAAACGCCAAGAGCAAATGTCAATAACTATGGTTGTCGTATATTGGTGGCCGGAATCGTTGATTCGAGATCCGTGGACATCGAAGACTTCGAGCGGCGGCTCTCGGACGGGAAGGGGGCTAGTCGAGGAGGCCGGCGTGTTTTCGGACGTGCATCGCGGCCTTTGACGCCCAGAAGGTCACGAGGTCGCTGACCACCGTTGACTCGGTCACGAGCGTCGCGCCGTTCATCGCGCTGAGATCCCTCTCCGTCCGCCGTAGAACATCTACGCACGCTGCGAGATCGTCCGCCAACAGCGCCGCGATTCGGTTCGCGGTTCGCTGCGCAGCGCGCGCCCATCGCGGAAAGTCAACGCGACCTGCCTCAACATAGAGCGACGCCGACTCTTCCATTGCCTTGCGCTGTCGTCGCGAGAGCGCTTTGTGCACGCGCTTTCCTTGTGCGTCGAGCACCTCTTCGCTCGTGAGCCCCGTACCATGACGCGGACGAACATTCCGTGCCGCCGACGCGAGAAGGACTTCCAGCTCACGGGGCGTCAGTTTGTCGACCGCCGCAAAGCCGCGTGCGATGTGCACGAGCGGCCGCGCCAAGAGAAACACCTGCTGCGTTCGGGGAAGTTCTCCAACCGCGGCGGGAACGATGATCATCGTGGGGTTTCCAAGCTCGGTCGCCATGCCGCGGTTTCGGGTGTGATGGACAAAGAGCTCGTAGCCCGTGACACCCAGTATCGATGCGAGTTCGTCCGCGACCGCACGAAGCGGGTGCCCGGCTCGCGTCGTCAGCTTGTCGCGGGTTGAAAGCCCGTAGCTATCCAGCTCCGGGGGATAAAGTTTCGGCAGCGCGGGCTCGATGGCACGAAGCAGCTCCCCTGCGGCTTTCTGATCCGCCGTCGGCGTCCCGAGGCGTTCGAGAAGGTTCGAAAGAGATCCCGGGCGCGCCATTCCCGGCCGTGGCGGAGCCGCCGCTCGTACCTGATTCTCCCGCGCTGTTGCAGTCCCCAAGACAAGAAGCGGACCACTCGCGAGGCGTGCCTCGATCGGCCGCTGCGCTTCCGCGTACGTTCGTACGAGCTCGCGCCACACCTCCGAGCGAGTCACGTCTTCGTTCGCAAGTGCCTGCAGCGCGTCGATCGCATCCGTGTGGCGTCCGACCATCCGCAAGCGGAGCGCGAACTCCCTCTTGAGCTGCGCGTCTTTGCTCTGTGCCGCGCCGCGTTCCAACAGGTTCACGGCGTCGTTGGGACGCTCAAGCTGATCAAAGACCACACGCCCCATCTCGAGATAGGTCGGGCCTGCCTCTTTCGGGTCCAAGGAGTGGAGATGCTTTTCCAGGGCCGCAACGTACTGATGCCACGCCGCCGTTGACGAACAGGTTGCCTTGTATTCAAGGGCCGCTTCCGAGCCTGCACCTTCAAGGGCAACCGCTTCGAGCAGCGACTCGGCCGCAGCGGCATCGTTTCCGCGACCACGTTCCAGCTGGGCGACGCGAAGGAGTGCGCGCGAGCGGTCCGCAGGGGAACGCGCAGACCCGAGCAGCCGGCGCGCCGCATCGGTCGCCTCGTCGAAACGCTGGTCTCGCTCGTGGAGATCCACCAGGTATGCCAGCGCCTGTGTGTTCTGAGGATCGATCTGCAGGACCGCCTGCAGGCTTACCAGCGCCCTTGAAGCTTCTCCAAGACGCGTCATCCAAAGTTCGGCGAGCTGCAGATGCGCGGCTCGAAGGATGTCGTGATCCGGGGCGAGCTGCACCACCCGCGAGAGCATCTTGACCGCTTCGCTCCACTGGGAATCGCGCACGTGATACTCGGCGAGTTTGCGCAGGGTCGGAACGTGGTTGGGGGACGCGCGCAGCACGCGGGTGAGCGACGCGATCGCTTGCGTCACATTCCCCAAGTCTTCGGCTTGAATCTGTGCGACCTCGAGCCAAAGCGCACTCGCGCGATGAGGGCTTGCGTCGTTTGCGGCACGCGCAAGCAGCTCCGCGAGACGCGCGTGCATGCCTTGCGCACGGAGGAGACGTCCCGACCAGTACGCGGCGTTCTCGGAGTCCGAGTCGAGTTCAAGCGCCCGGTCCAGGTCCGCTAGAGCACCGTCTTCGTCGCCCAATCGTTCGATGCGCACCTGCGCGCTCTGAACGAGGAACTCCGCCTCCTCACGAGGTACTTGGGCGATGCGCGCCTGACGCCGCGCCGCTTCGGCCAGCAACGTCGGATCGTCGAGGCGTTGCGCCGCCCGCGCGAGCCCCCGAGTCGCCGAGATCGAGTCGGGGTCTTGTTCCAGAGCCGCGCGAAACGCTTCGAGTGCACCCTCGCGGTCGAGCGCTTCAAGGCTTTCGCCAAGACGCGTGAGATGCGCCGCCTGAAGCGACGCTTCTTCCGCCGTCGCCGCGAGACGTTGGTCCACCGAGGCGAGACGCGCGGGATCGGAGGTCGCAAGCGCGACCCGCTCCAAGCCGAGGAGTGCAGGCTCATGCGAAGCGTCGAGCTCGAGCAGGCCTTCATACACCGCGATGAGATCGGCGGGCTGTCCGAGGTTGCGCGCTTCGAAGACCTGCGCCTGCGCTTCCAACGCGGCGATACGTGCCGCGGGGTCCACGAACACGCGCGCCTGGGCCGCGTGCGTTTTGGCGAGCAGATCCCAACTTCCGACTCGGCGATAGAGCGACTCGAGGGCAAGGAGCGCCCCAAGATGAGCGCTGTCGCGCTCCAGTACGTCCTCGAAACAGGCGATCGCCTTGCGCGGCTCGTTCAGCTCCCCCGCGTAGATCTCTCCGCGTCGCATCAGGGCGTCGATCTGCAGCTGCGGGTCGGTCGTGGCTTCCGCTTCGTGACGCAGGTCGTCGACGAGGGCGCTCCACGCGGAGTCCTGCGTTCGCAGTCGCGCGATCGCGTCCAGCGAAGGTCGGTGGCTCGGCACCTCTTGAAGCGCCTGCTGGTACGACTTGAGGGCAAGCCCGCGCTCCTCGGTGTGTTCTTCGCGGACGAGACCGATTTGGTACGCCGTCTGCGCGCGCGCCTCCGGCTCCGTTTGCCCGCTGAGCTGCATTTGCAGCACGCTGATCAACGCCTTCCAGTCTTCCCGTTCTTGCAGCCGCCGAATGAGCGCCCGTAGCGAAGGACCATGCGCGGAGTCGATTTGCAGCGCGCGGCGGTAGTACTCGAGCGCTTCCTCCTCGCGGCCAATTCGCTCCTGGCAGAGCTCGGCCATTTTTTCGAGAAGCGCGACGGAGTCTGGCCCGCCGTCGGCGAGCTCCAGCTCACGCTTGTAGATCTCGAGGAGGTCCTCCCAGCGACCGAGTGCGTGATGGAGTCGCCCGAGGCTGGTGAGGGCCGGGCGGTAGTCCGCTCGCGCATCGAGGACGCGGCGAAAGAGTCGAAGTGCCCCTTCGCGATCCCCAAGGAGCTCATCCGCCACCTCGCCGGCGCGATGGAGAAGCGCCACCACCCGATCGCTGTCTTCCGTTCGTTCCGCCTCAAGCTCGAGCGCCTCGATCAGTTCACGAAAACGCCCGGCTTGCTCCGTCGCGCGCTGGAGCGCTTGAATCGCCTGCAGGTGGTCACGGTCGAGCTCGAGGATCCGCTTGTAGGCGTGCGCGGCCTGTGCGGGGTCGCCGAGAAGGTCTTCGTGCACGCTCCCAACCTTAAGGAGATGCGCGATCGCTTCCGGTGACGTCGTCGCGAGGTCAACGGCCGCCTCGTGAAGCTCGATGAGTTCGCGGTAGCGCTTCCCCTGCGAAAGCAGACGGCTCATTCCCTTAAACGCGGCGGCGTAGCCCGGCTCAATCGCGAGCGCCTTTGCGTGGTGTTCGACCGCCGATCCGGGATCCTCGAGGCGCTCTTCAAAGACCTCTGCGGCCCTGACGTGCGCGGCGGCTCGGCGCTCTCCGGACTTGGCGTGCTCCGCCTCCCCGAGATGCATTCGCAGAAGCTCGGCCCACGCTTGCTTCGCCGTGTAGAGAGGGGCGAGCGCCTGAAGCGTCGGGACGTGCGTCGGATCGATTGCGAGCGCTGCCTCGTACCAGTGAGTCGCCGCGTCGTTTTGCTGCAGTCGGTGGTTGTGCACAACACCAAGGCGGTGCAGCAGCCCGAGGCGCGCACGAGGTAGCTTCTCTCGATGGGCGAGCCGCTGGAGCACCTCCGCGAGGGCGTCCCAGCGACCGGAAAGTTCGTAGAGACGTGCGATTTCCGTGAGCAGCCGTGAGTCGTCCGGCGCGTCCTGCAGCCCCTTCTCCAGCGCGGTCGTCGCTTCGTTGCGATTTCCCAAACGGTCCGCGTGGAGCTGGGCGATGCGGAAAAGGGCCGCCGTGCGCACTTCCGCGACCTCGGTGCTCTCGGCTTCAAGCGTGAGGATCCGAATCAGGTCCCGCCATCGACGCCGGCCACGGTGAAGACGCTTGAGGGCAGCCAATGCTCCGGGCGCTCGAAGGTCCAAGCGAAGCGCGATCTCGTAGAGCTCCGTCGCCCGCTCCGGATCACTGCTTTTCACCTCAGCGAGATGCGCTCGTTCTGCGACCAGCGCTGCTCGATGTCGGGCATCGCTCGCGACCGCGTTGGCCGAGCGCTCAAGTACGCGATCGACATCTTCGTGTCGTTGTTCCTCGGCGTAGCGAACGCGCAGCGACCGAAGGATCGCAGGGTTGTCGCGGTCGAGCTCGAGCGCGTTGGCGTACGCATCGCGAGCTTCGTCCTTTCGACCGAGAACGTCTTCTTGAAGCCGTCCTTGCGCGTGGAGGAGCGCCGCCTTGCGCGAAGGATCCGAAGTCATTCGAATCTCTTCGTCGAAGAGCTTGAGTGCGGCCTGATAGCTCCGGCGCGCGATAAGAACGCGTCGCGCGCCTCGCAGCGTCGGAAGGTGCTCCGGGTGGCGTTTCAGCGCTTCTTGGTAATGCGACGCAGCGCGCCGTAGATCCGCGATCGGCGATTCAAAGAGTCGCGCGATCTCGTAGTGCAGTCGCGCGGCGCGACGTTCGTCCGGTCGCGTCTTAAGCTCCGCTTCGCACGCCTCGATGAGCTGTTTGGCGGCTTCCTCGAGCGTCGCCGCTTCCGGCGCAGCGATCAGCTCAACGTCGAGTTCCTCGGTGACCGAATCGCTGAGGTCGGCGACGCTCAACTCGGAAACGCTAATGTCCGTGATCGAGTCGTTCAAATCCGCAACCGGCGGCGGTGGAGCCGGCGGCTTCGGTGCCGCTTTCGGACGCGCACGCTTTGGTGGCGGGGGCGCTTTGGGGGCCGTCGGTGGAGGAGGGGGAACCGAAATCGCGCCGCTGGGCACTGCGGCCGCTTCGTCCTCGAGCTCGTCGAGGAGCACCTCCATCGTGGATTCCTTACGCTTCTCCTCCGCCATGGAAGCGTAATGATGCCTGGTCGGCGCGCGGAACCCTAGACCGAGTTCGACTAAATCATGCCGTCGGGAGCGGAATTAGAAGACCCCGCGGACCCAAAATGCCTCGTTGCAGGCCAGGGTCGCGGGGTCCGCCCGCGCGTCAGGCGGCGAGGTCGCGAAGACGCTGCCGCAGCTTTTGCTTGGCTCGCGCTTCGAGCTGGCGGGCTCGTTCACGGCTTACACCGAGCTCTCGTCCGAGCGCGGCGAGGGTCATTTCGTCGTCGCGATCACGAAGTAGTCGGTTTTCCACAATGTAGCGTTCGCGATTGTCCAGGGTGCCAAGGGCATCTTCGAGAACGTTCGAAATCTGCTCGCGCCGCTCGTTGCGTTCGTACACCTCGTCTTGGGGAGTCGTGTCGCCGACCAGCGTGTCGACAAGCGTCATGCCGGCGTCGTCGAATACCTTCGAGTCCAAGGAGACATCCTTCGACTCAAGGCGCCGGAGCATGCGCTCCATCTTTTCCGGGGTCGTGTCGAAGCGCTCCGCCATGATTTCAATCCGTCGCCGCGGATCTTGCTCGATGGTCGCGACGCGGGCTCGCTCGCGGCGAAGTCGAAAGAAGAGCTTGGAGCGGAAGGGGCCGCTGCCCGCACCCACAAGACTGGTCGAACGCACGACCGCTTCGAGCACAAAGGCGCGGATCCAATAGCCCGCGTAGGTGACAAAGCGCGTGCCACGTTCAGGGTCGAACTTCTTGACGGCGGTGACCAGCCCGACATTGCCCTCGGCGACGAGGTCCGTGAGGGGGATGCCGTAGCGGCGGTATTGGAGGGCGACCGCGACGACGTAGCGGAGGTTCGCCTCGACGAGCTTGTCGGCGGCGCGCTGGTCGCCCTGTTGAACCGCAACCGCCAGATCATGCTCATCTTCCCGACTAAGGAGAGGAATCGCGCGGACTTTGGCGATGTAGCGGTCGAGTTCGGGATCCTTGGGGTAGGCCACGTTTCTTACCTTACGTAACGTAATGTTCGGGGTCAATACGTCAGGGCGACGTGGGTCAGACCCCGCGTACATCAGTGGGACGTCCGACTCAGGGACGCGTTACGGAAGGGACGAGCTGCAGCCGAGAAAAGCTTCCGTGCGCTTATGCACTGAAGCTCGAACCACAGCCGCAGGTGGCTTTGGCCTGCGGATTGAGGAACTTGAAGCCAGCGCCGTAGAGGCCTTCGACGTAGTCGATTTCCGTGTCTTCCAGGTATTGGTAGGACATGTAGTCCACGTAGATCGGAATGCCGTGAGACTCGAAAAGCTGGTCTAGCTCTGACGTTTCGTCCTCGAAGAAGAGGTCGTAGGTGAAACCGGAGCACCCACCGCCGATGACGCGCACGCGAAGACCCTGTCCCTCAAGGTTTTCCGCATCGCGGATTTCTTTGACCTTCTCGGCGGCCTTTGGCGTGAGCTCAATCATCTGCGATCTCCTAACGTAGCGTAACTTAGGGCGTCTCTCCGATGATTGCCACCACTTCTAGCGTGGTGGTGCCCACCTCGAGGGGAATCTCCGATTCCAGCGCTTTTCGTTTGATCAGCGCGAGAACGTCGAGGTCTTTACGGGAGGTGATCGAGCCGACGGTGCGCTTCCCCTGCTGCACTTGGTCAACCTCGGTGTCGCCCTGAAGTCGTCCGCGGATCAATCGTTTCGGGGGTTTACCGCGATGTTCGAGCATCACCACAGGCTCTTGCCCGAGGTAGCAGCCCTTCGAAAAGCTCACCGCGCGCTCCTTCAGGCCGGCCTCCTGCGGGAGGGTCGCAAGGCCGAAATCAACGCCCACGCGCGGAACACCCGCGGAGATTCGAAGCGCCTCCCACATCTCGTGGGAGACCTCCTCGAGGCCTGAGAGGTCGAGGCTTTCGCCGATGAGGTCGCTTCCAGAGACACCCAGACGCTCCGACCGAACGCCGGGCCTCTCTTCCCCCCACACGTGCGCCACCTGAAGCGATGTCATCTCAAGCTCGACGTCCTCCATGACGAGGTATTGCTCGAGGCGTGCAAGGAGCGCCTCGTGAAGCGAGCGTTCCACGAGGAGGTGATAGCCGTCGTCGGCTTCGACGAGGCGGATGTCCGCAAGAATGCGCCCTTTGGGGGTCAGGACGAGCGCGTAGAGGGATTCACCCGGTTTGAGACCTTCGAGGTCCGCCGTGATCTGTCCCTGGAGCCAGCTCTTGGCGTCGTCCCCGGTGACCGAAATGACGACTTCGTCCAATCGAAACACGCTCATGCGGAGGTTCTGCGGCGGCGCGACGATCGTGGCAAGCGGTCGCACTTGGGTGTGAACCGACGTTCTCGTTCGGACATCGAACTCCCGAAGAATTGAGAGCCGGAGCGTTGGTTCGATCCTTGCTGCATACTGGAGACGGAGGCTTTGGTGCGCACATTCATTTCGATTCTCCTTTTGGTTCCGACGCTTGCGTTCGCGCAGTCCGCACCCGCCGTGGATGCCGATGGCGAAGCGGCGATGCTGGAGCGAATCAACGTCCTTCGAACGGAGAACAACCTTTCGCCTCTGACGCGACATTCGGGACTCGATGCGGCCGCGCGCGCCCACAGCATCGACATGGCGACCTTTCGCGAGCTCGTGCACGTCTCGGCCCGCACGGGTGATCCGGGCCGCCGCGTTCAGGAAGCCGGTGTTTCAACAACGCGTATCGCGGAGAACATCGCGCGTCACGGAACGACGCTTGGCGCGCACGAGTCGATCCTGGGCAGCGACGCCCACCGCGCGCAGCTCCTCGACGAGAGCTTCACGCACATTGGTCTCGCGGCGGTTAGTGGTCCGGACGGGATCTACGTGACGCAGGTCATGGCCGCGCTTGCAGCCCCTCCGGCACCGGCCCTTCCTCCGCCCTCGGTCGAAGATGTCGCGCCGACCCCGGAGCCCGAAACGGTCAATCCTCCCATCACCGATCCTCCGCCTGCTCCGGCGGCTCCGGTTGCACCCGCTGCGCCGCAGGCCGCGCCTGTCCCTGCTGCGCCTCAAGCGGCCGCGGTTCCCGCGCAGCCTGCGACCCCGAGCATGCGCATGCCGCGCTCCCATCGTCGCGTTGCGGGCTACTGGATTCACCAGGGCGGACGCTGGTGGTACTTCCCGGTGCCGCCGCGCGCGGTGCCTGGCCAGATCCTTCATCCCGATCCGAACGTGCAGGGTCCGCCGCCGGGGTACCGCCCCCAAGCGACCCGTCGTCCGCTCGTGCGTCCGGCGCAGCCGCCCCCCGTTCGCTATCGCACTCGTCCCGCGCGACCGGGACAACCGACCGTCTACTGGTACTGACGTAGGTGGCCGGCGCGGAGCGTTTGAACTCCGTCGTCGGTCTCGACTTCGAGTGACCCCTCGTCGTTCACGTCGAGGAGCGTGCCGACCGTCTCTTCGCAGCGCACGCGCTCACCTCGCCAGAGAAGACGTTTGCGCACCTCGGGAAGCAACGCGGGAAGTCCTCCTCGCGCCAACGCGTCGATCGCCTCCTCCAACGTTCGCAATACCGCCTCGAGACACGCGTCGCGCGTGACGTCGACGTAGTTGCTGAGCGACGTGGCCTGGAGCTCCGCGGGCCAATCCTCGCGCCCAATGTTGAGACCGACACCAAGGACCAGGGCATCGATGGGACCGGAGGACCGCGCCTCGACCAGAATGCCGGCGACCTTTCGCGGAGGCTGCCCCATCCACACGTCGTTCGGCCATTTGTTGCGAACGTCTTCGGGGGCGAACTGCTCGATCGCGCGCGCGATCGCAACGCCTGCGGCGAGGGTGAGACCGTCGGTGGGAACCTGTCGCAGCACAAGTGAGAACATCAGGTGCGCGCCCGGACGCCCGACCCAGGTTCGACCGCGTGCTCCCCGTCCAGCGCTTTGCGCGTCCGCGACGATCAAGTGTCCGTGGGGGGCGTCCTTCGCGATGGCCGCATGCGCGTCGTCCATCGTGGAGGTCGTGTGCTCTTGAAAGTCGAAGGAGCGACCGAACGTTGTCGTCGTCTGGGGCGGCCTCAATTGCCTGCCCAGTCAAGGCCAAGGTCGACTGCGCGAGCCGAGTGGGTGAGCGCGCCGGAGCTGATCACGTCGACGCCTGCCTTGGCGAGCGCGGCGATGCGCTCGAGAGTGATGTTGCCGGATGCTTCGAGAATCGCGCGTCCTGCCACGAACTCGACCGCGCGCTTCACTTCGTCGTTGTCGAAGTTGTCGAGCATGATGACGTCGGCGCCGGCGTCGAGGGCTTGTTCAAGCTGCGCAAAGGTATCGACCTCACACTCGACGCGACAGGTATGCGGTGCCCACGCTTGCGCTGCTTTGATCGCGGCGGTGACGCCACCGGCCGCCGCGATGTGGTTGTCCTTGATCAGCACCGCCGACGAAAGATCTTCGCGGTGGTTGTGGGCCCCGCCGCAGCGCACCGCGTAGCGCTCGAGCGCCCGCAACCCCGGCGTGGTCTTTCGGGTGTCCGCGATGCGGCAGCCGCTTCCTTCGGGGATCGCGTCGACATAGCTCCGTGCAAGCGTCGCCGTTCCGCTCATCCGCTGGGCGAAGTTGAGAGCGACGCGTTCCCCGAGGAGGATCGAGCGCGCGCTCCCGCGGACGACCGCAGCGACGCCGCCCTTTTCGAGACGGTCTCCATCCGCCGCGACCCGTTCGAGGGTGAGTGACGCGTCCACGATTCGGTACACGGTGTCGATCACATCGAGGCCGCTGAGTACGAGGGACTCCCGCGCGCGAAAGGAGGCCTCGCCCTGAACCTCGGCGGGCACCGTGGACTGGGTGGTGATGTCTCCTCGAGCGATGTCTTCTTCAAGCGCCATGCGAACGATCCGCTCGAGGACGATCGGGGAGGGCGGCTGTGGCTTCATGAGCTCGAGATACGCTTTTTTCTGGAGGAGGGCTACGCCTTAGCGCCAGCGCACCACCGGCCAGCCACGACGCGCCGCAAGCCACCGAAGACGAGGGTCGGGATTGACGATGCGTGCATCCCCCACACGCTCGAGCATCGGGCGGTCGCTCACGCTGTCGGAGTAGAAGCGGCTGCGTTCGAGGTCGACATCGAGGTCCCTCGCCCACTGCTCGGCGCGCTCCACTTTGCCTTTGCCGTAGCAGAGGCGTTCGCACTCCCCGGTAAAGCGACCCTTCTTCACCTCGAGCTCGGTGCAGAGGACGTGGTCGATTCCGAGTTCGCGGGCGAGAGGCTGCGTCGCGTAGCGGGTCGACGCGGTCAGGATGGCGAGGACGAAGCCATCGCGTCGACACCGCTCGACCTCACTGCGCGCATCCCGACTGATCTCCGGCCACACCTGATCACGCCACCACTCTTCGATCTCCGCTGCGAAGCGCGCTTCGTTGACCCCTTCGAGGGTACGGATTGCCTTCGTGGTGATCTCGGCGGGGTCGATAACGCCGAAGGTGTACTGCGCCATCCATCGCGCGAAGCGAGCGACGTCGCGCCAGCCGGCTTCGCGTCGGGAGAAGCGCCAGCGAACGTAGAGGCGTCCGGTGTTCACGCGGACGAGGGTGCGGTCCATGTCGAAGAGCGCGGCCTTCATCGCAACCATCCGCGAACCAGGATCTCCGAGTAGATATTGGAGAGGGCGTGAATGGCGATTGGTGCGCCGATGCCACCTCGCCACGCGCGCAGCCAGCCGAAGAGCAGGCCCGGAAAGAAGACGGCGAGGCGCGCAGGGTTGAGGTCGACGGCAAAATGAATGAGCGCGAAGAGCACGCTTTGGAGGAGCCACGCGCCGACGTGCAGGTCGACTCCGAGCCAACGTCGTGCCGAGGGCCCGAAGTGATCGCTCAAGCGTGTTTGAACGAAGCCGCGAAAGAACGCTTCCTCCGGCAAGCCCACCACCAGCACCTGAGCGGCGGCGAACGACGCGAAGTCCGGCGGAAGTCGAAAGACGAACGCGTGGTCTGGTCCATGCCACCAGCTGAAGCCAAGGGCGAAAGGGGGGAAAACGATCGCGGCGATTCCGAGGGCAACGGCGATCTCCCGGAGCGCGCTGGGAAAGCCGTCGCGAACGATCCGGGCGAGGTCAAAGACTCCGAAGGGGCCTGCGTTCTCCTTGGCGCGCTCGAGAAGTCCGCCGACGGAGATTCCGAAGTGATGGATGCCGTTCTCGACGCGTTGGGCAGCCCAAAGCGCGCCAAAGAGAAAGAACGCGCCGACGGCGAGGTGGACGTACTCGTCGAAGGGGGCGATGCCGCGGAGGCGAGTGACCGCGAAGGTGAGGGCTGTGACGAGGCCGAAGACCCCGAGAACCTCCTTCAGTGGCGAGCCACCCATGGCGGCGGAATAGCACGCCTTGCGTGAGCGCCATCGGTAGGAAAGGCTGGGCAGGTGATCCCGGAGCCCGTTATTGCTGAGATCCGGGAGCGGCTGGACATTGCGGCACTGGTTGGGGAGTACGTCCGGCTCAAGAAGTCCGGCGCGAGCTTCAAGGGGCTTTGTCCCTTTCACAACGAAAAAACCCCGTCGTTCTACGTTCATCCCCAGCGGCGTTTCTTTCACTGCTTTGGCTGCGGGGCGTCCGGGGATGTCTTCAATTTCCTCATGCGCGTCGACGGGATCACGTTTCCGGAAGCGGCGCGACAGCTCGCGGAAAAGGCGGGGGTCGAGCTTCCCGAGGCCGACCCGGAGAAGGACGCGGCCTACCGACGAGAACGTCAGCGAGAGGAGCGCTACGCCGCGATCACAGAAGCCGCGGCGGGCTATTTCATCGATCAGCTGACGGCACACGCGAAGGGCGCCATGGCGACTGCCGCCTGGGCCGATCGAAAGATCGACGATGCGACCGCGCGGGCCTTTCGGCTGGGGTACGCACCCGAGGGATGGGACGGGCTCGGCGCCTTTTTGCGCAGCAAAGGCTGGTCGCCTTCGGATGCGGAGGCGGTTGGGCTGATCGTTCCTCGGCGAGGTGGCGGCGGGCACTACGACCGCTTTCGGCATCGACTGATGTTTCCGGTGACCGACCACCACGGCCGCATCGTTGCGTTCAGCGGACGGGTCCTCGAATCGGGTGATCCGGAGAAAGTCGGTGCGAAGTACGTCAACAGCCCAGAGGGACCGCTCTATACGAAGGGCAAAGTCCTCTTCGGACTTCACGAGGGGCGCGTCGAAATCCGGCGGCGGGGGTGGGTGATCCTCTGCGAGGGCAACTTCGATTTGCTGGCGCTGCACCAGGCGGGCTTCCCCAATAGCGTGGCGCCCATGGGCACGGCCCTCACGCCCGATCAGGCGAAGCTGCTGAAGCGCTTTGCAGAGCGGGTGATCTTCCTTTTCGACGGGGATGCGGCTGGGCGCCGAGCGGTCCGAAGTGGCTTTGATGTCCTCGCGAAAGCGGGGGTGCCGGCACAGGTCGTCACGCTACCGGACGGGAGCGACCCTGATACGTTTTTGCGGTCCGAGGGCCCCGATGCGCTTCAGGAGCGCATCGACAACGCCCAGGGAGTCGTCGAACACCTCATCGATAACGCGGCAGTAAGTGTTCGAAATGCCAGCGAAAAGGCTCAGGCGATTGCGGATCTAGGGCCTGTCTTGATCAAGGTCGACAACCCGGTCGAGGTCCGCCTCTACATCGAGCGAATTGCCCGAAAGTTCGAGGTTGGCGACGTCGAGGCCGTGCGGCGCCAACTTCGCCGTGGGGTGCGCGGGAATCGCAGCCGATCCTCCGACGCCGGTCGGCCGCGCGCGCAACCTCCCAGAAAGAAAGCGAATTTGCCGGCAATTGAGCGTGATGCGATGGGCGTCCTCCTCGACTGGCCAACCCTGATCGCGACTCCAGAAGCAAGGAAATTCGAAGAGCTTTTGACGAGTCCGGATCTTCGCGCCATCTTTCAAGCCACCTCGCGGCTGGTGGAGAGAAGCGGGGATTTGGACGTAGCGGCACTGCGTGGTGAACTGGAAGGAAATCCAGCATTTGGATGGCTCGAAGGGCGACTCGCCAAACAGGTGCAGGAAGAAGAGCGGGGGGCTCTCGAACAACTTCGAGCAGCATTGCCGATCATGGAGCGGAAGTGGCTCAAGCATCGGCTCGCACAGGTGAGCCGGGCGATCTTGGAAGCACAGCGAAGCGGCGACGAGGGGCGCGCGGCCAAGCTTAGAGAAGAACATGTGGCGCTCTTACAGAGCGCGCGTAAGAAAAAGGGCTCGAGAGGTGAAGATGGCGACGAAAGCTCGCGTTTCGAAGACCACGGCGCGTAGGACGACCAAAAAGGCGAGCCCGAAGGCGAAGGCCAAGGCGACCCGGAAGACGTCCAAGGCGACCAAGAGTCCGGCCAAGAAGGCAAAGACGACAACGAAAGCCCGTGCTCGCGCGAACGGCTCCAAGAACGGAGCGAAGAAGGCGAGCGCGCGCGCGAACGCTGCTTCGTCGACGCCGAATCCTCCCGAAGTTGAGGAGAAGAAGTCGAAGTCGAAGTCGA
>JBCDAA010000218.1:0-14921 GCA_039186435.1 Myxococcota bacterium
GAACTCTTCCTTAGCGACCTTGCCGTCCTTGAGCGTGAAGACGCCAACCTCTTCCATCTTCATGCGCTGACCCGACGGCTTGTTCGTGACGTCGAACTTAAAGATCACCGCGAACTTCTCGTCGCCGTGAGGAAAGGGGCCTTCCACCGATGCCTCATGAACCTCGTGGTTCTCGATCCACCACTGGTTCTTGCCGCGCACGGCTTCGATCCCCTTCACGGCGCGTTCGCCCTCGGGCGGCGCGGCGGCTTCGACGCTCTCCACATCCTCCGCATAAAGCGTATTGATCGACTCCAGGTTCTTCCCCTCTTTGCAGAACTGTACGAGCTTCTTTCCAATCTCAAGCGCAGACATGGCGCCTCCCTTCCGGTGGACGTTTCGAGGCGCGTTATAGATCGTGGGTGAGACACTCGCGCAAACCCTCAGAAATCCGCAGCCCAAATCCGGACGTCGCGCGGTGACTCCCCGCAAAGGGCCGCGATTTCGAGCACCTCGAGGCGTTCCAAATCCGAGTCGCAAAATGACCGAAACACCGTAAGCCCAAGGGATGAAGACGCCCGCATTCCTCCTTCTCCTCGTTGCTTGCACCGGCTCTGCGTCAACCGAGTCTGCATCAACCGAGTCCAGCGAGGCCGCTGGGGGTGAGGCCGCCTCCGAGAGCGAAAACGCGGGCGCGGAAACTCCCTGCCTGCAGACCGCGGAAGCGCTCGCGATCGCCTTTGCCGAACTCGGGGCGTCCTACGACGGAGCCAAACCCGACCTCGCGGAGCCCGTTGTCTGGTCCGACGCGTTTCGCCGCTGGAATGGCCTCCAAGCGGAAGGGCATCGCGTCGCCGAAGGAAGCGACGCCCCCGGCGCCATGCAGCGCTACCGCATCTGGGCAACGGAGTTCGCGCGTCGCGGGGAAGCTCTCCGCGCTGGCCCCTGGTCGGTAAACGGCGAATTCCTTCAGGTAGGCACCGAGGTGGACGAGGGTCTCGTCGTGAAAATCGCGATCGAAGACGGGTGCTTTCGCCTCGACGACAACTGACTCCTCACAGGCAACACCTGTCGACGCGAAGGCGACATCGCGCCCTGCGCGCACGAGGTAACTCCTCGGGAAAGCGGAGGGAAAGCGGAGGGAAAGCGGAGGAATAGCGATTGCAGTCCCCTCGTGCGTGCGATGGATGATCGTTGTTTTGGGTGTCGCCCTCGAAGTCTCCTCCGCGGCGGCGCAGTGCGACTGTGACCACGAGATCGGCCTCGACCAGGAGGTCTGGGACGGCGCAGAAAACGGGGTGCAACCGGGCGACCGCGTGTGCGTGACCGCAGGGGAGCGGCCGTTTTTGCGCATTCGAAACCTCCGGGGCAGCGCGTCGGCGCCCGTGGTGGTCTCGAACTGCGGCGGCCGCGTCGTGATTCACAACGACGAGCGTGCCTACGCGCTCGTGGTGGAAGACGACTCGTCGCACTTTCGCCTCACCGGCACCGGCGACCCGGCACACGAGTACGGCTTCGACATTTCGGCACCCGCCGAAGAGCCCTACCCGGGCGTCGGCGTCTGGCTCGTTGGGCGATCGAGCGACTACGAAGTCGACCACATGGAGATTCACGACACCGGCTTCGCGGGCGTGAGTGCGAAGACCGATCCGCTCTGCGATGGGTCCGCCGATCAGGGCAACTTCGTGCAGCGCAACACCCACCTCCATCACTTGTGGGTGCACGACACCATCGGCGAAGGGTTCTACGTCGGAAGCACACAGGCCGACGGTCAGACGATTCGCTGCGACGGTCGCGAGGAAGTTCATCAGGTGCACTTCCTGGAGGGGGTCGAAATTCACGACAACCTCATCGAAAACACCGGCTGGGACGGCGCGCAGATCGGCATGGCGCGCGAGGGCTGCCGCTTTCACCACAACGTGATTCGAAACGTCGGCCTCGAAGGGGTGGAGTTTCAGCAGCAGGGCCTACAAATCGGCACCTACTCGGCGTGTGAAGTCTTCGCGAACGACATCCGCCACGGTCCGGCAATGGGGATCATCGTACTGGGCGCCGGTGACCTCTTCGTGCACTCCAACCTCATCGTCGACTTTCCGACGGGCGACGGTATCTACGCCCATCAGCGCGGCGTCATCGATGGCGCCGTCTACCGATTTGCCTTCAACACGATCGTGGGTTTTGAGCGGAACGGCATCACGGTCTTCGGCGAAGCGGAAGCGTCCGCGACGGGCAACCTCGTGGTTGGCGAAGGCCCCGGCATCGGAGGTGGCCTCGCGTGGGAGGACGCGGGCAACCTTGTGTACGGAGATGAGAGCGACGCAGGCTTCGTCGGCAGCGGCGACTATCACCTTCGCGAGGACTCCCCGGCGGTCGGCGCTGCGATCGCCGTCGCTGACATCTCGGTCGACATGGACAATTGGCCGCGACGAGACCCTCCCTCCGCCGGTGCCTACGAGTACCGACGGGCCGACGAAGGACCTCCGCCGCCACGTCCCGATCCGGAACCGATGAGCGGCGGGAGCGGGGGATGCACCGTTGCGGGAACGCCCGCGATCTCTTGGAGTCTGCTGCTCCTCGTCGGCCTTCGCCGGCGCCGCTAGATTGCTCGTCGCTTAGACCGACTCGATCCTACTCCTCCAGCGCGTCGATCACGCAAGGGGGCTCCACGCCCGAACAAACACGTCCCGATGCGAGGATCGGACCGCGGCAGCACGCGCTCGCTCCACCAGGCCGCGTATCGCAGCCCTCTCCGGCGCAGGTTCCACACGAAGCGGCGCAGCAGATATCGCCCGCACGCACGCCGCTCGCGCAGGGATCTTCCGGCGGCTCCTCCAAGAGCACGCACGGCGGTTCGAACTCCGCGCAGCTTCGGCCCGAGAAGAGCACTTCGAAGAAGCAACAGTTCGTCGCGCCACCGGGTCGTTCCGCGCAGCCAAAGCCACCACAGCTTCCGCAAGAGGCAGGACAGCACGCGTCACCATCCGCGATCCCCGAACACGACAGCGCCGCGTCGAAGCCAGCGTCGTCGGGAACGTCGGGCGCGGCGTCTGCCATCGCGTCGATCCCGGAAGCATCGCCCATCGAATCGGCACTCGCATCGGCAGGCGCGTCAGCCGCAACGTCGAGGACAACGTCGGCGGTTGCATCCGAAACCGACGTATCCGCGCCGCTATCGCGCAGCGCCCCGTCTGGAAGTTCTTCACAGACGCCGAGCACACAAACTTCCCCCGACGCACAATCCGCGCGGGTCGTGCACACCTCTGGGTCATTGTCGCTTCCGCACGACGCGAGCAACGTCACGAAAAGAACCGCACTCGGGTTCCACCGCAGATCCATCATTCGACCCTCCCTCCACCTTTAGACGTGGGGAGGGTCCGAATGTCTTGGAGAAAGAGTACGCCCAGGTCTACACAAGACCGTCAAACCCATAGGATCACGAGTTTTTTTGCGCCCCGATTTATCCTCCTCCCTCTACTCAGCCAGACGAAATGCCAAGAGGAGCGGGGGGCGATCGAAGTCGCCAACCTGCGCCGCGTTCGCGAGGGAGAGGTAGAGCACCTCTTCGTCCGCGTTCCATGCGCCCCCCAAGATGCGATGCGCTCCGCCGTCATCGAAGGGCAACGACCACGGGCCGTACGCGTAGGGGCGAGGCGTGTGAACTTCGTCCGCCGCAAGGATCTCATCGATGTCGAAGAACCAATAGTAGTTGTAGTAGTCGCTCGCGCCTCGGGCGCAGGGCCCGCCGCAGAGGCGCCCGTCATCCTGGTCGATCTTGTAGCCAAGGCCGGTTTCAACGCCGCCGCTGCTGCCGAATACCGCGTACGTCCGCGTCCCAGGAACGATGAAACCGTACATACCTCGCGAGATGATGTTCCAAAGCGCCGACGCGGACGCGCCGGATTCGCAGGTCGTGACCTCGTCCTCCCGATCGCACGCGTATTCGAGGGCATCGTCAGCAAGGAACTGACCGTCGGCGTACCCAAAGTTCATCCACGGAGTCGCTTCGATCGCGCCGCCGGCCGCGGGGTTGCTCGCTTGGTCCGTCACCGCATCGGGCTCAAAGACGAAGAGCGAGGGACCGACGCTATACCGGCTGACGATCGAGTAGTTCGACGCCCATCCTGCGAGGGTGCTGCCGCCGAGCGCGTCCTGCCAGGCTGGCGGAATCGCCGAGATATACCCGGCGGAGTGAGCCGCTCCAGTGAGCTGAAAATACCCCCGGATGGAGCCTGAAAGGTCGCCGTCCACGACGAGGAGCGTGGTGTCCCGCGCTCGACCCGACGCGTCGTACCAGCGATTCGCCTGCACGATCAGGTGACCCTCGTGCCAGTAGAGCCCCGTGTAGCGATCCATGCCGTCCGGGTTCCCGGTCGAAGGGCGGTCCAAGAGGCGCTGAAACTCCTGCAAGGGTTCGCCGACGAGCGGTAGTTCTTCAACCACATCAGCGGTGCCGTAGCGATCGGGAATCGCGAACTCGGCGACGGCGTTGTGCTGCGCGTGGCCCGCGATGAAGAGCGAACGCCGGTCCGGGTTGTAGCCAAGGGTGCCTACGGCGTAGTTGACGCTCGACTCGCCAAACGTGCTCGAAGCGAATCGAAAGGCGCCGACGTACTCGAGATCGTCGATAGCGAGGAGGCCGCGATCGACCGGGACGCTGCTGTCCTCATCGCGCCCATCAGAACGGTCGGCGTCGGCAGCACCCGAGTCGGAAACGCGCCCGTCGAACGAGCCTCCCGCGTCAACGGAACTGGACCCGGTGCTCCCGCAGGCGAGACCGAAGAGAATGAAAACCAGCCACCTCATACGGGGTCAGTGCGGACGCAGGCGCGTTTTCTGAAAATTTCATCCCTGCGGCTCGTAGCCGCATCGACACACGAGGCTGGAAGCCCGAAAAGACCTAAAAGGATCAGGCACTTAACGGGACTCGCGAACGCAGCGAAATCCAACGCCGGGGAGCGCATCGCGTTCCGGGTCGATGGACACCACCGGCTCGAGAAGGATCATCGATGGATCGACATCCGACCGCTCTCGATAGCCGCCTCCACGAACCGCACAGAGTCGGTCCGGGACGACTTCTCCAGGGCCAAAATCGCCAGGCTCCCAGTCCGTATAGGGGACGCAGGTCGAGGTTAGCTCAGCGACGTTCCCGACGAGGTCACAAATGCCCTGCACGCTGTGCCCCGCGGGAAGCGAACACACCGCTAGGGAAGCCCCCCGCTGGCAGGGTTGGAGGTTCGCATGCTCGCAGGTTGGTGGGGCGTACCCTTCCCAAGGAAAGTGGATGTGGTAACGCGCGACTCCGTCCTCTCCCTCGTAGGTCACCGTACTCCGGCCGAAATACTCCCATTCGTCAGATGTCGGAAGTCGCTTCCCGGCGGCACGACAAAACGCGGCCGCCTGCCTTAACGTGACGCAATCCATCGGGCTCTCGCCTCGGTCGGAGTTCCAACTGCAGTCCGTGTCGAGGGACGACTCGTCCAAGGCGCATCCACCGCGCGTGACGCACTGACGAAACTGCGCGACCGTCACCTCCGTTCGATCGACGTCCAAGGAAGGCACGGTAACTCTTCGAGCCGGCGGATCCCTCGGCCCGATCAGGCCCGCGGTGTAGGTCGCTCCAGCGATCGCGACCGAACTCGGCCCAGGACTGAGAAGGACCTCACGGGCAAGTGCATCATCTCCTTCGTTGAGGCGCTCATAGAGACCACCCAGGGTGGCGGTCCGAACCTCAAGCCATTGGGCGCATCTTGGAAGCCGTGCGACCGCGCCTGCCGAGACCTGGAGGCGCTCATCATCTGCGTTCACAACGAGCTCGTCGAGCCCTGCGCCATCCCATCGACGAGCATGGAGAGTGAGAGGGCGGGTCCGCGGAGGAAGATCGATCTCGACGGTGGGAGGTGTTTGCGCATTGACGTGAAGAACGGATTCGTGACCCTCCTTGCAGCGTGAGGCTGCCACTTGGATCGAGTGCTCACCGTACGTGAGCTCCGCCACGCCCTCCGCGTCGACAACACCCGCACGCCCGTCAACGATCACGTCCACCGCCGACGCCCCAACCACGTGAAAGCGAAGCTCACGGGTCTCCTCAGAGATCGGCGCCGCGCGCCTCGCGGGTGCCGGCGCGTGTGAGGCGCACCCCATCACGACGAAAAGCCAAACCGCGAGACGCTTCCTACGCGAAGGGGACAACGTCTTCACCCTCGTCGATCCAACAGAAGCTCCCGTGACCCTCCGGCGAGGTTTGTACGAACGCGTACCCCACGCCGTCTTTGATGACCCCGGACACCGGGAGCCTCTTCAAGCGCCGGCCGGGGGGCACGAGCGTGGGCCCTTTCACGATCCGAACTCTCTCACCCTCCCTCTCCAGGGTGTAGAGGCGATGGTCGGTCCCGATCAGCGAACGACGCCCGCAGGCGCTGGTGCAGAGCGGAATCCTTGCGAGCAACGTACCGAGGGAACCGTCCTGGCGTCGGTCGTAAATCGACGTTTCGTCGTCTGTTGCCACCCCGACTAGATCCACCTCGTCGACTCTGAGGTAGAACGGCCGTCCCGACTCTCTGTGTTCTCGCCACGTTTGAGAGTCCAGTTCGAACTCTCGAATCCCGCCTGGGTGAGTCTCAAAAAGCGCGCGGCGCCCGTCCTCGGACACGCTCCACTCTCCCCAATCGCGAACCTCGGCAGGCAGTTCAAGAAACGTTGTCTCCTCATCGGTGGCGATGACCAGCGAGTCGTCAAAGAGGGCCCAGTAGTGTTCGTCAGCGCAGCGCGCGGAGCTCCAACCATCGGGAACGTCCTCAAACGGAATCGGGAGGACTTCGCTCGAGTCGAGTTCTGCGAGCTGCGCCGTGTTCGGCCTGACCGCCGGAGGCTGTTGTGCGTCGAGGGCAACGTCCGTGTTCTGCAACGCATAAGCAACCGTGCGCTCTTCGTTTCGTGCGACGATCTCACCCTCTGGACCCACGAAAACGTAGGGAGCATCCGAAGGAATTCGAGCTCGCCCAAGCCCCACGAGACGCTCCCCCACCCTGCCAAAAACGCAGAGGTGATTGTCCTGCTTAAGAACCGCGATCCGACGAGCGGTTAGCAGGTGAACGCCCGCACTGCGGATATCGTCAACCCGAACAAAGCCACGAGACGTTCGACGCCACAGCTCAAGACCGTCCGTGTTTTTCGGGAGGCATGCGCAAGCCCACACGGCGATGTAGTCGTCGCTATCGAGATAGCCTTCGCCCTTCACCTGTCGGTCGGGGCTCACTTCAAGAGCGCCATCCGGAAGAATCGTTTCCGGTGGACTTTCGCCGTGTACGTGCTCGACGAGTTCAGGAACCCCCACCATCTTGACCAGCACGAGCGCACGCGTGCCGGAAGGCGCTGCGCTCAGGACCCGTCCAAGCCTTCGACCGGACGTGGGATGTGAGAACACCGCAAGGTCTCCGTCCAGATCGATGAAAACCTCCTTTGGAGCCTGCCACCAAGGCGCATCACCGACCTTGCGCACGCCCATCGCGCCGCGCGTCGTCGGAACAAAGATTGACGAGGCACCACAGCCGAGCGCCTCGGCCGCGCTCTTGTCCGTAAGCCACGACGGCGGTGCAATGGGCGTAAACGCAAGCTCGGGCGCGGTCGTAGGGCTCGCCGCGATTTCCGTTTGCAGCGTTGCCTCGTCGTACACCGGGATTCCGAGCGCCTCTGCCTGCGCCAGCTTTTTTCCAGCGCGCGCTCCCGCGAACACGAGGTCGGTCGCCTTCGAAATCGCCGTCCGAACGACCGCCCCTTGCGCCTCAAGCGCTTTCTTCGCCTCGCTGCGCGACATGCCGGTAAAGGTGCCCGTGAGAACGACCTTCTTTCCTGCCAGGTCCATCGCTACGCTGCCGGCACTTCTTGGGCCCGCTCAGGCTCACGGCAAAGGTCGAAGAGATCGAACTGGGCGCCCGCCGAGGCTTTCAGATTCATCACCTGAAATCCCTTCCGTAGGTATCGCATCCACATCCCGTCGGGCGCGACCTCAAGTACGTCACCACCGAACTTGGTGATCCGCGGTTTGAAGTCCACACGCCAAAACACGGACCACCGTTCGCCGCGCTGACGCGCAAACCAAAGGCCATGCGCCGCTGTCGACACCGCAAGGGTGCCGGTCGACTCGTGAAACGCGACGCTGCCGCAGGAGAGAGCGAACTCCTCTTCCACCTCGAAGGTGCCTCCAACCTCGTAGCGAAGGAAGCGTAGGTATCGGCCGTCTTTGTCCGCGTCGGCGGTGCAGAGCCCTCCCGGAATCTCCGCGAAGGCGAGGGTCTTCTTGAGCAGGAGCGGCTCCAGCCCCTGATTCCAAGACAGCAAGACCCGCTTACCTTTCACGAAGTCGATTTCGTGGAGCGTGCCATGGGCGAGACAGAACGCGTGCTCGTCACGAATCCGCCAATGAAAGGGGTTGAAGAACTCGGCGTCGCCAACAACACCCGCGACAGGCTTTGGAACCTCGCGCCCTGCGAGAAGCTGCCAACGATAGCCATTCGATGCCAGCTCGCCGCGTTGAATGCCTACCCACGTCCCCTTCGGGGTCGTCCCGACCCACTCGCGATCGCCGATACTCAGCCCCCTCCGAAACTCCTGCCGCGGCTTTGCAAAACGAAAGAGCTCTCGTACCGGGTCCGGAAGCTGACTCCCAAAACGAAACTCGATACCAAACTCCGGAGCAGGAAGCGGATCGCGAGCCACCAGGTGGATTTGCCCTGTTTCGGCCATCGCCCGCTCGCGCGCCGTTTTCGCCTCGTGCTCGGCTGCGTCCGCTGCTGCCTCCGCCTCTCGCAAAGCCTTCCGCTTTGCCTCAAGAGCCGCCACTCCCGAACGCCGCACAAGCGTGACGTCTCCGATTTTGGGTTCGACCTGAAGCGTTTCGATCAAAGCGGCGGAGTCCCGCACCAGGCGCCAGGAGTGTCCCTTTGCTGTTTCAACGGCACGTTCCGATTCCACTTCGAGAAAGAACGAAGCCCAGAGGGCAAGGAGCGTCGTCGCACGTTTCGTTTCGCCGGGCGCCCGAAGCCACTCGGCGATCCGCTTACTCCATTCGTCAAAGGACTCACCCGCAGGCAGGTGCGCTTGACCCATCAGGCCCGCAACAACCCAGCCGGTTCGCTGAATCCCCGCCAGGCTCGCCGAAGGGCTCCGCGCATGCGATTTTGGATCGAGAGACGCGAGCGCCTCGTTGATGGCTTCGGCCCCGATGATGTTCGGCACCCGTCCCCCCATCGGAAGCGCGGACCGATAGTCCTCAAGCAGTTGGGCCGCGACCTTGTCGAGCGGATCGGAGAGCTCCTCCGCCCCTGCGATGTCGAAGAGCTCCTCCTCTCGGTCGAGCCAGCTCGTCACGAAACGATCAACCGCGTGTACGTCGTATCCCGCCGGCCCACCGTCGGTCCATCCGAAGGGCTCATCGTGAATGCAGAGCGCTCGTCCACGCCGGTCCCGAAGCACCTGCTCGACCAACCAGTCTCCACTTCCGAACGAAGGGTGTTCCAGGGGAACGCTCAAACCGAACACGGCCTGAAGGCACAGCTCGGGGAGTCGCTCGCGATGTGCGATCTGAATCGCCGCAAGCGCCCAGTTGTCGGCGTCCGGCGCGGGCAGGTACCGCCACGCGACCGGCATCGCTTCGATATCACCGTCGAGACCGAGCCAGTCACGAATAAAGTCACGCTGAGAGGGTGTCCATTGCGTCATCGCGCCGTCGGTAAGCCCTCGGCTGCGCGATGTCTAGCGCGCAGTCTTCGCGCGGGGTTGGCGGCGTTTGAACGCTCACAACGCATCGGTTCATGCAGTCGAATCCTGCGCAAATCGGACGTTCTCCGCGCAAAACGAACAGCAGTGATACCGTGGCTGGCGATGCTGATCGGTTCTACGTGCGCGTTTCAGACGAACGGGTCGTCCGCCAACAGGTGCCGATGAAAGACGACCCCGGCCTGCTTCCACGAACGGCGCTCGGCGCGCATACCGTGTTTCGATCGCGAGACGTCGAAGTCGCACACTCCCGAACGCTCTCCCTTCTTGGCGGTGCACACCGCCTCGAATTCAACCGCGGAAATGGACGGTTCGACGCCGAAATGCGCGCGTTCCCATTGTCGGAGGACGTGCTCCTCTTTTCGTGCGCGTACGGCGGCGATGTCGACCTCGTCGTCCCCTCGCTTCCGTTCACGCTGCTACAAACTCCGATCGCGGGTACCTCGCGGGTCCTGGTTGAGAACCGCTCCATTCAGCAAGACCACCGCCGGTCTTCCCTCGCCAACGCGTCCGCCGAATTTCGAATGGAGTTTCACCCTGAGACCGCCGGGGTGGGTACCGCAGTGAGCGCCAAGGCGATTCGACAGACCCTGCGCGCGCTCCTCGGCGCAGACCCGGCATCGCCGCTTCGATTCGATCCCGTCTCCGATCTTGAATCTGCATCCGGGCGGGCGGTCCACGAGCTGGTCCGTTTCGTCGTCGCGCAAGTCGACCGTCAGAGTCCCGTCCTTGCCCATCCAATCGGTCGGGCGCAGCTCTCGGAAGGTCTGCTCGTGCAGCTTCTCTTCGGTCACCGCAGCAACTACTCCGAGCAGCTCTGTCGTCGCGTCCCAACGCCGGCCCCTCGCCACGTTCGAAACGTTGAGGAGTACATCGAAGCGAATGCTCATCGACCGCTTCGACTTCGTGACCTGGTCGTGGTTTCCGGCGCGAGTGCGCGTTCTCTCCAAGAGGGCTTTAAACGATTTCGAGGGACGACACCGATGAAGTGGTTGCGGCACGTACGCCTTACGCGTGTTCACGCGGAGCTTCTGCGGAGCGACCCGTCGGCGACTTCTGTCGCCGAGGTTGCAGCAACGTGGGGATTCGCACCCTCGGGCCGGTTCGCCAGCGTGTATCGCCGCCGGTTTGGTGAGCTCCCGTCCGAGACGCTGCGTCGTTCGTCTCTTCGCCAGTAACGCTCACGCCGCGATCGAACGATGAAGGATCGCCGGCGCGAGAATCCGGTGCGTGCGAAACGCCGCCATGGTCTGCTCGGTGATGTCCGTTTCGAGCTCTTTTTCGTACTTCACATCCAGCACGTAGACTTTTGCCCGGAGGCGAATCGCGACCGTGTCGCCCACCTGCACCGGCGCGACGACGATGCTCCACGGCTTGTCGAGGTACGTGAAGCGGCTTGCGGTCATCGCTTCCGCGAGCAGTCGCTTTGCGAGCGCGATGTCCTGATCTGCGCCCACAAAGAAGTCGACTTGGACGAGCATGTCGAGGGCCCCCGCGTTGCCGCTGGACACAGGATCGGTGAGGAACTTGTTGTTTGGAATCGTGATGAGGCTGTCGTCGAGGGTTACGAGACGAACGGTCCGCAAGCCGATCTCGACGACTTCGCCGTAGTAGCCACCGAAGGACACGCGGTCGCCCACCTGAAAGGGGCGATCCACGAGGATAATGACGCCGGCGATCATGGATGCGAGCAGGTCCTTGAACGCGAAACCGATCGCCACAGCGATCGTTCCTCCAAGGGCGAGCAACGCCTCGTCCGAAAGACGAAAGAGAAGCGAGAGCGCCAGGGCAAAACCGACGACGAAGGTAACGAGCCGCAGCACCGCCTTGAGCTGCTGAAGAAGCAAACGGCGGTCCACAAAGCGCTCGGAAAGCTGCGTAAAGAGCCGCGAGATGCCGTACGCAACGAGCCAGACGAGACCGAGAACAAGCGCGGCGGGGAGCACGCCCTCCGGTCGAAAAAACTGCAGCAGGTCGGTCGAGGTTTCCATGATGGTCCTTAGCTCGGCAGCAATCGCTGTCGCTTAAGATGACGAATCACCGCGCGATGCCAGCGCGGCGTGAGTCGGTAACCGGCGGCGTCCTGATGGACGAGAACGCCCCGTGCTGCGAGCGTCGAAAGGACCGCACCGGCACGCGCCTCGGGAATGCGAAGCACGTCCGCAACCTCGGTCGGTTCGAGATCTTCGTGAACCACGACGGCGGCGAGCACAAAGCGCGCCTCCGGCGAAAGCTCGTCCAGGCGCGAGGCGTCCGGCCCCGCAAAGAGCCGCACGTGAAGGGTCCCCGAAGACGTCGCGTGGAGGGATGAGAGCCAAAAGTGGAGGACGAGCGAAGGGTTGCCTTCGGTGTAGTCCGTGAGAAGCCGAAAGTACTCATCGCGGGACCGAACGAGCGCGCGGTGCCTTGCGGCGCCAGCGGGAGCCCCCTCGAGAAGGTCTTCGAAACTGACGTTCACCCCCGCTTGCTTCATTCGCTCATCGACGAGTTGCATCACGTCGTCGACGCTCCAGCGTCCAATGCGAACAACGTGCTCGAAGGACGTCTGAATGCTGAGCGCGGCAGATAGATAGCGCCACGCGTTCTCACTCATCGCGCATACCCAGCGTATTCGACCCTGGGTCAATCCCACCAGCTGCGAGAGGGCACGCCACCCCTCGGTGCCGCCGACCTTGCGAAGGAAGAGGTTCTGGCAGCCGTCCACCAGCACGGTGGGCGGTGTGTCGTGACTTTCAAGAACGTTCGCGAGGGAGAGCGGGTCGTCGGCGGCATCTGCGCCGAGAGCTTCGGCGACGAGATGGCAGAGGGCTTCCGTCGTGGAGCATCCGGTGGGCACGTCGACGCGAACCACAGGGCCCGAAGCGGTTCGCGCGAGCTCGTTGAGATACGTTGTTTTCCCGGCGCCGATTTCCCCGACGATCATGACCGAGGTGCTTCCGCGGGCGAGCCACTCTCGAACCTGCTCGATCTCTGGAAACACCGCGGTGACCGGCGCCGTGTCGACGAGCGCTTCCCGGACGGCATCCGGAAGTGGCGCATCTTCGACGCTCTCCTCTGTCCGGCGACGCTTAAGAAGCTCAACCGCGCGGCGACCCGCAGCAAATCGCAGAAGAAGTCCGCGAGCCCACTCCTTGAGCGACTCCCACGCCACCGCACCCGCCGCGGCCGGGAGTGCGACTCGGGCGATCGGTCCCCCGCCGCTGAGCCGCGCCTTGAGTGCGCCCTCCGGCTTTCGTTCCACATAGGCGCGCGCGACGGCGTCCCTCCAGCGAAAGAGGATGGTGGTCGCGACGATCAATCCGACGACGAGGAGAAGCCGGCCCAGGTACGCAAAGAGCGTCCCACGACCCACCATGGCGTGCGCGGCAATCAGCAAGAGCACGGCTGCGAGGACAAAACGGCCGGCCAATCGCACATCCCGCCCGACGGGCGAACGTGCGAGCGCCTGTACCGACGCGTAGGGATTGAGCTCGTGCCCGGCGAAGGCGACAAAGCCGCGATAGGCCGCAACCGCGAGCACACCATTTCGGAGAAGCGGGACGAGATGGCTTTCGTGGAGTGGATCGGCCGTCCACGCGACCGCAATCGCGACGAGGGCGAGCCAGAGCGGCGCCACCAGCGTCTCCAGACGACGCCACCACGGCACGACCCGCGCGCGGAGCCGCTGGGATGAGAGCTTTCGCCAAAGAAGGTTTTCCGCTTCGCGCAGGAGCGTTTTTCGGCGCGACCAAAGAAGGATCCCCACGACGAGGAGCAAGAGCACGCCGCCGACCCTGCCGCGCGTTTCTTCGGCACTGGCAAGCTCCCAAAGCTTCGTCGGGGCGGACTGAAGATGCTCCGCGGACCCAACCGCCCCAACCCAAAGCACAACCCGAGCTTGTTGGAGTTCGCGAAGAAACTGTCGACGCCCGGCCGTGCCGATGCCGCGAAGTTCGGCTCGGCGATCGCGCGGAAGGTGGGCGAAGAGCTCGAGGCGCAGATCGCTGGAGCTTCGAACCTCTTCGTAAAGCGCATCGATCTGTTCGCTTCGCAGCGCACGCAGGGTCGAAACCGCTTCATCACGCTCGTCCTGCACGCTCGCACGCTCGGCAGGATCGAGACGCGGAACCGCGGGAAGATCGAGCTCGCGCACAAGGGCAGACGAGAGGGCGCTCCGCGCATCGCGAAGCACTTCGGCAACCTCGTCGTGGAGCTCCAGCGCCCGCTCCGCAGGCAGTGGTTCACGAAGTGCAGTGCGCGCTCGATGCACGACCTCGAGCCGCTCACGCTGACGAGTCAGCTCGCGTTGCCGAAGCAGCGCGGCGCGCTCTAGGCGGTCCGCCATCGCGGTCCGAAACCCTTCGAGCTCGATGCGCGCCTCGGCCGCGGTACGCTCGCTTGATCCGCGAGCGCGGCGAGCGTCCTCCTCTGCAGCTGCAAGCGCGATGGTCGCCGCCTCACCACTCGTCCGCGCTGCTGCTTCCGTCGCCGCCGCGGATGCGCTGCTTTGCTCCAGCTCGAACGCTGCCGTCACCGTGTGAAGCAAACGGGTGCGGTCGTCCTTGGGCAGCTCGAGAAAGCGAAGGCGCAATCGATCTCGTTCAAACCGAAGCTCGTCGAGTTCGGTCCGGCGTATCGGCGCCGCTTGCTGAGTGTCTTCATCCGAGGAGAGCATGCTTGCGAGCGTCTCCGCGTCGATAGCGGCGTCGAGGTCGGCATCGAGGTCGGCGTCGAGGTCGGCGTCGAGGTCGGCATCCGCCGCCGCGTCGACGGAGGCATCGACCCCGGCGTCGAGGCTGGCGTCTCCGGCGTTCGGACCGCCGGCGTTTGGACCGTCGGCGTTTGGACCGTCGGCGTTTGGACCGTCGGCGTTTGGACCGTCGGCGTCGGAGGGTGCGACCGCATCAGAAGGCGCTGCATCGGAGGGGCCTGCGTCCACACCCGCATCGGAGGTTCCTGCGTCCGCGCCACTCGCCTGCGAGAGCGCCTCGAGGGAACGTCGCAACACGGCGCGCCGATTCGCGACGGCCTCGTCGTCCTCGAGATCGACCTCAAAGAGCCCGTGCGGATTCAACGAGCCGCTGTCGGGGAGGTGACCTTCCAAGAGCGCCTGAAGCGCGAGGTTCTGCTGGCGAATGCGCTCTTCGAGCGACTGCTCTTCGACGACCGGAGTCTCCGCGGGTGGCTGC
>JBCDAA010000219.1:0-14911 GCA_039186435.1 Myxococcota bacterium
CGATGCTTTGGAAGCTGTCGCGTTGAAGCGGGCAAGCCAACTTCGACGCAGAAGCCGACGCCGACGCCGACGCCGACGCCGACGCCGACGCCGACGCCGAAGCCGGGTCCCCGGCCCGGCGGCCTGCGGCGGGGGACGCGGCGCGGACGAGTCGGAGTGGTGCTGGCCGTGGTGCGTCGTGTTTGGAGGTCTTGATGATCGTTTACCGGAAGTCGATCGAGTTGGTTCGTGTGGTTCAGTGTTCGGTGCAGCCCTCGCTTCGCTCGGTGGACCGGGAGCTTTCGCAGCAGCTGCATCGTGCGGCGCGGAGCGTTGTGCTCAATATTGCGGAGGCGCGCTCGGCACGCGGGCGCAATCGAGGGCGTCAGTTTGCGATTGCGCTGGGGAGCGCGCGTGAGGTGCACGCTTGTTTGGAGCTCGCGGTAGCGCTTTCGCTTTTGCCAGCGTCGCTCGACGTTGAGAGGCTCTTGGACCGGAGCGATCACATTCAGGCAATGCTCTGGAAGCTCTCGCGCTAGCTACGGCGTCATCGAGGCAGACGCATCGTCGGCCCGCTCCTTAAGTTCGCAGGACCGGGGCGCTAAGCCGACATCGGGGACATCGCCGCCCATGGTTGGCGTAATGCTTCGTCCTGCCCTAAAACCTTCTCCATGAGCGACTTCGTCCGCATCGGTGGCGAACCCAAACTCCGCGCGATCATCGACGAGTTCGTGGACGGCTGCTTCGACGACGTGATGATCGGCTTCCTCTTCATGCGCGCGAATCGCGACCGCGTGAAGCGCTTCGAGTATCAGCACGCCGCCGCTCATCTCGGGGCGGAGGTGACCTACGAGGGCCGGCCGATTCGCAACGCTCATAAGGCGCACGTGATCTTTGGCGGGCACTTTGATCGTCGCCTCACGATTCTTCGGAACACCCTTCGGAACCACGACGTCGACACCGAAATCGAGGAGCGCTGGATCGCCTACCACCAGTCGCTTCGCGCAGAGGTGACCGCCGACCCGGATTCGAACTGCAACGACGGCGTGCGCTTCGGGACCAAGCGATGATCTTCAAGAAACGCGAAGCGCCGAAAACCAAAGACGAGCTGACGCGCACCGTCGCGGAGCTACTTCCCGATGCGGACGACGACACGCGCTCCCTCGTGGTGGCGCTGGCGGGACTGCTGGCATCGGTCGCGTTCGCGGATGGCGACTACCACCCGCGGGAGCAAGCGACGGTTCTTCGGGAGCTTCGGCGCATTCAGATGCTGCCCGTTGGCGCCGCGAAGACGATCGCCGGGCTTTTGGATGAGCGCATCAAGGCTGTCACGGCGGGTGGCGACCAGACGTGGGCCCGAACGATCAAAGAAGGTCTCGAGCGAGAAGGGCGCCTCGAGGTGCTGGATGCGCTTCTCGAAATCGCCGCGGCGGATGGCGAACTTTCAACGGCCGAGACGAACTACCTCCGGCGATTGGCGCCCAAGCTCGGACTGACGCAGGCGGACTACGTTGCGCTCCAGTCGCGCCATCGCGACAAGCTCGCAGTGCTCGAGTAGCACGAAGTCGTTGAGGCTCCTTGGTTCGCTTCATGAACCGAGCGAGCTACTCGTCCTCGACGACCGGAGCTGGCGTGTCGAAGACAAACGCGGGCGTTGACTCGAAGATCATATTCGCCGAGACGAGCGTGCACCGCCCGTCCTCGCCCTTCCCCAAATCCACAAGACGCGGAAGGAGAAGATCGAGGGTTGGCGAAATCTGAATCTCCTGCATCGCGTCCGCCATCAAGCCGACGTTTTGGATCTGCTCCATCGGAACGCCGCCGCCGAAGATGCCGCGAATGCTTCCGTCCTCGCTGATCTCAGCGCGCAACACGCTGTCCATGACGGTCATGTCGAAGAAGACGTTCAGGACCGCAACCGGGAACTCGAAGGTGAAGGGGCCCGCCTCCAACACCCCATCGACGATGCGACCGGTTGCGCGAGAAATGGGCGAGTCGGCTTTGATGTCGAAGGTCTGATCCGGAACGATTCGGTCCGCAGCACTCAGGTCGGGTCGGCCCTCGCCGATAAAGGTGCTCAGCTCAACGTGGTCGTCGTTTTGAAAGTCGTCGACGCCATCCAGTCGAAGCATCAAGAGGAGTCGGCCCTCGTTGATGGTTCCCTGAATGAGGCCCTCGACCGCGCCCGGGAAGATCTCTTCGATCGCCTCAAAGAGGAACGTGAACTGGTTGTCGATGCCGGGCGTCCCGTCCGCGTTGACAAAGTCCTGGCGGTTGCACCCTTCCACGTCCCGCCGCGTGCTCACGTGCCCGTCGATGTCGAGACCGGAGGAGACATCCTGCCCATCGACCTGCTGATCCGGATCGCGAACACCAAAGGTGAGTTCGGTGAAGACAACTGTGTGGGTCTCCCCGCTGAGCGAGTCGCCGCAGCTTAGGAAGAGGCCCGCCGCCAAGAGGAGCGCTCCGCGAGTCATTGCTCGATCACCGAAAGGCCGTTGGTTGTAAAGCCACCCTCGCGTCCCCAGGATGGGAGGTTGATGCCCATCCCGCGGATCAAACTGAGACCGACTTCGGAGGCATTTCCTCCCGACGAACGGAAGTGAAAACCGGTGCGCAAACGTCCGCACAAGTTTCCAAAGAGCAGGATGGGATAGTCTTCCAGTGAGTGCAGGCGCGGGTTGCTGCTGTCGCTCGTCCCGAGGATCGCCATGCTCTCGAGAAGCGTTCCTTCGCCTTCTTGAATTTCGCGGAACTTGTCGACGAAGACGGCAAGCTGCGCAGTGATGAACTTCACGATCTCGTTCACGCGCCACATCTGAATGCGACCCGCTTCGTTGGGCTCGTTGTGCGTCAGGTCGTGGTGCGCCTTGAGGACGGCGGTGCCGCTTTCGATGAGGGAGAGATCCGGATCGTCGATTGGAAAGACCACGTCGGACACGGGAGCGGCCAGCAGATGCGAGAACACCCGCGTCTGATCGCACGCGACGGACATCGCGAGGAGTTCCGCCATGAGCTCGCTACGAATGTCGAGACGCGGTCGATTGCGTTCGTCGTTCGGAATCTCCCCGGGCGGCATCGCCGGCAACATGCATGCGGCGAGGTTGGGCGGGTCTTCCTCCAATCGTGCAATCCGCCGTTCGAGATCGCGCACGTGGTCAAGGTGCACGTCGAGACGAACGCGGTCCGAAACACCGATGCGGCCCCGAAGACTTCGTGCTTGCCCCATCACCGCGTCGAGGACGCTCCGGCGAAGCGCCACCCGTGGATCGAGGATCGGCTCGTCGCCGGGAAGCCGAAAGCCGTCCGTGAAAAGGCGGTTGAAGAGCGCGAGCGGCGATCCTTCCGAGTCGACCAGCTGATCGTTTGGGCCGTGCGCGATGCTCTTCGAGGTGTCGACCGCGGCCGTTTCGATGGAGCGAAAGCGCGTCGTGTTGCCAACCTCGGCAGCGATGAGCTGATCGATACTCGGCTCCTGCCAGACTTCGCGCTCGCCTTGAACGAGCAGTGGCGCGCCGCTGAGCATGCCCGCGACCGCCGAGTTGTGCGGAATCCGGCCGCCGGTTTTGACGTCCATGCCCGTGATGACCGTCATCACGTCGCGATGCCGCTCCAGGGGCATCAGCAGCTCGCTCATCTCGTAGTCTTCGCCCTCGGTCGGCGGAACCCAGGTGTCCGGGTGTACGCCGTTGCCCCAGAAGAAGATGCCGAAGCGAGCGGGGAACGCGGTGCCGTCGGCGTACGCGGTCCCGTTCTCGTTGAAGAAGATCTCGAGAGAGGGGAGTGCGACACCGACCGCAGAACCACCGAGCATCCCTCGCAACATGGTGCGTCGTGAAAGCTTCTTGGCCATCACTCACCTCCCTCAACGGTATCAACGCGAGGCCCACCGATTTCCGACAGACCTCGGCTCAGGGCGACCGCTCGCATCAACGAGAGGACGAGGAAGCCGCTCTCCGTGAACTCGTCGTGCACGCTGAGAATCGCTTCTGCTTCGTCCGGGCTTTCTTCGTGGCCTGTCGCGTAGCGATACATCGTGCGGGTCAGGCAGCGTGTGTACTCGTCGCTTTCCGCGATCGTCGTCGCAAGGTCGACCGGATCGTCGAAGAGAATGCCGTTAAGTTCTCCACTCGCGTCGATGGGCTCGTCGTTGTCCGTCGTACGAAAGCGGCCGATCGCGTCGAAGTTCTCGAGCGCGAGGCCGAGCGGATCCATCAAGCGATGGCATCCGGCGCACGAGGGCTCGGTGAGGTGTCGAGCGACGCGGGCGCGCAGGGTTGCCTGACCGGGCAGCGGCTCGGGTACCGAGGTGTCGACGTTGGCGGGCGGCGGCGGAATCGAACCGCACATAAGGGTCCGGCGAATGAAGGCGCCGCGAAGCGTCGCGGACGACGATGCCGGATGCGAATGCAGCGCGAGCGTGCTGAGCTGGCCGAGCAATCCGCGCCGCAGCGAGTCTTCGGGATGCTCAAAGCGGCCGAAGTCATCTCGACTTGGCGCCTGAACCCCATAGATGGACGCCAGCTTTCGGTTGATGAAGGTCGTCCGCGTTGTGATGAGCTCGCGGTAGTCGAGCTGCTCGTCGAGGACGACGTACTCCACCAGGCGAAGGGTTTCTTCCCGCGCATCGGGCCCAACATCGGGACTCACGTGCGCGAATACCGTCGGATCCTTCGACAGACTGTTGAGGCCTTCGAGACCGAGCATCTCGTCAAAGAAAGCGCGTACGCCCTGTCGAAGTCGAGGGTCGGCGAGCATGCGGTCCACGTGAACGGTGAGACCGTCGCTGCGCAGGGTGCCGGATGCCGCCGCGTCGAGGAGCGCTTCGTCGGGGCCAGTGTTCCAGAGGAAGAACGAAAGCCGTTCGGCCATCTCCCAGTCGGTAAGGCGCCCGTCCGAACCCACCTCGACCCGAAACACAAAATCAGGCGACTGCAGAATCGCTGCGATCGCAAACTCGAGTCCGTCGTAGAAATCGTCCAGCGTGAGTGCGGCTTGATCCGCAACCGCAACGAGCCGGTTGATCTCTTCGGTGGTGAGCGGTCGCCGCCAAGCCTTTCGACCAAACCGGCGAATGAAGCGTTCGGCGCACGCGGTGTCGACGGTTCCCGTCGGGTCACAGGGAAGGAGCTCGCTCCTTCGCTCCTCGCTCATCGCCTGCTCAGCGATTACATACGCGGCAGCCTCATACTGATCGACGCCTCGCGAACTCACGCCCGCACGCGTGGCACCCACGGCTCGAAGTCCACCTTCTACTTCGTCGGGCGGCAGGCTCGTCGGCACGACGATGTCACCGACAAGGTCGCGCACGAGGTTTCCGTACTGCGCGGTGGTGAGACGCCGCATTTGCTGCGGGCCGGGCTCAAAAGGCGGGGGAGGCCGAAGTTCCTCTGGCGGGGGATCGGCGACCACGCCTTCGCAGCTCACGCCAAGAGCGCCAAAGCAAAGCAACGCCAGCAATCGGGACGGACGGGACACGCGCGCAACCTCCTCAAGGGGAGAAGGGAAGAGAACTGGTAATACCAGAACTGGTAATACCACCGGGCCGAACCCTTTTCAAGTGGTCGGACCAATCGAAGGCGGCCTCACAGAAGTCGCGACGCAGGCAGCCGAAAACGCCTATACCCAGAGCGATGGATCAATGGGCGGCCGAGTTGACGGGCGAGGTGCTCATGGGTCGGTACCGCCTGGAAGAACTCCTGGGCCAAGGAGGCATGGGGGCAGTATTTGCGGCTACCCACCTCAAACTCGAACGGCCCGTCGCGGTGAAGGTTCTGCATCGGGATCTCTTGCGGGACCCGACCCTGACGCAGCGCTTCTTCGCGGAGGCACGCGCGGCCGCGAGCGTCGATCAGCCCGGGGTGGTCGACGTGCTCGACCTCGATGTGGATCCAGAGCGAGGTCCCTTTCTCGTGATGGAGCGTCTTCGGGGCGAGTCCCTCGCCGAGATCCTCGCGCGCGGCGCTCTTGCCCCGGAGCGCGCCGTTTCGATCATCGCGGATGTTCTCGACGTGCTCGCCGCGGTGCACGCCAAGGGGATCGTGCACCGGGACCTGAAACCCCCCAACGTCTTTCTGCATCGGACGGAGAGCGGGGAAGAGGTCGTCAAGGTCGTCGACTTCGGGATCGCGCAAATCGCGCAGGCTCGTCTCACCATCACCGGGCAGGTGATTGGGACGCCGCGCTGGATGGCGCCGGAGCAAGCCCGCGGCGACGAGATCGATCACCGCGCCGATCTCTACTCGACCGCGCTTCTCCTCCACTGCGCACTCTCGGGCAAGCCGCCCTTCGCGGACTACCCCTCGTCGGCACTTGTTCACGCCTTGAGTCAGGGTCATCCATCGCTTCGCGGCATGGTGGACGGCCTCCCCGAGGCGCTCTACCAGGTCGTCGATCGCGCGATGGCGTCCGATCCGAACGTGCGTTTTTCGAGCGCGGCCGAGATGGCGGCGGCCCTTCGCGCCATCCCGTTTCATGCAGCGCCGATTCCGCCGACGATGGTGTCGCGTCCGGTCGCCCCACGAAGCACATCGCCGCGGTGGTTGTGGATTGCCCTCGCTGGCGTTCTCTTGCTTGTGGCGCTAGTCGCCGCAGGGGCCATCGCGTGGATGACCACCGAGGACGAGGTTGCTCCGTCGATCGGGGTTGCGATTCAGAGCCAGGGGGAGTGCGCCCCGCCCGTGCAAGGCCCCTGGGCGACGGCGGCGCATCGCTCCACGATTCTCTGGACGTCGTCGCAGGGCTCGCTTGCGGTCCGTGCGCCGATGGGCGCGTCGCGTCTTTCGGTGGGAGACGCACGCGTCGATGTCGTGGTTGGCGAGTTTCGAGGCTACGCGGGGGAGCTCGAGGTGCGGCGCTTCGATCCCTACCAGCGCAACGCGGACGTGACGTTTCACTCCTTGCTTCTTCGCGCCCCCGACGGGCGAGGCTGTACGCTTAGCGGAACGGTACGCGTGGAATGAAGGAAGCGACTCGCCTCGAGGTGCAACGAGCGATCTGGGCGGGCGAGCTCGGGCGCGCCCTCGCGCTGCTTCGCGGTGGTGATCAGGCGCCGCATCGCGCACCGGCCGCGGTGCAGGTCGACGAAGATGAGCTCGGCCTTCGTTGTCTCGCGGCGGGGGAGGTCGAGCTTGCAGCCTTCGTACTCGCGAAGCGCGACACCGATGCAGGACATCTTCTTCGCGCGCGGGAGCAACTCCCCACCAACGTTCTTCAAGCGGTGGCAAAGTGGATGCTCGGAGATCTCGCCGAACAAGGGGTCTACGCGTCGGTGGTGCACGCCTCCCCCGAAGAGACCGAGCGCATCAAAGCGGTGGCGCGCAAACTGCCCTTTGCGACGCCCCTCCGGGAGCTGCCCACCGTGGCGTGGGACCCCGATGCGTTTTCGTTCAAGACCTTCCTGGTCCTTGTTCTCATTGCGGTTGTGGGTCTCTTTTTCTGGGAGAATTGCGGCTAGGAGGCCTCCCGAGCGCGGGCTGGAAACGGGGTCCCCAGGTGGCCGAGAAGCGGCCATGGAAGCCCTGAAAATCGCCCTCCGCCCCCTCTTCACGATGCCTCTGATCCTCGTCCTTTCTTGGGCGTTCCTACGGGACGTGCCGGACATTTTCTTCGCGAGGGAGGGCTGGCCCCAGCTGGTGCTTGGCGTGACGGTGTTGCTCTTGCTGGCCGAGTTCACCGGCCCCGCGTTTCGGTGGGAAGACCTCAAGGAGCGGCGACGCAACGCGGAACTGGCGGAGATGTTTGCGGGGACGACCACGATCAGCGGCGTCGTGATTCAGGTGCTTGACGGCGCAGAGGTCGCGGCGTGCACCTGCCACCCCTTTCCGCCCTTCGTCGCGCGCTTCCTCGTGCGTACCGAACAGGGTGTCGTTTGTGTCGACGGCGGTGATGCGGTGCTCAAAGGGGTTGAAGAGGTGAGGGTAGGTGACGCGATCAGCGTCCTCGGCACGCGCCGGATGGAAGCCATCGACGGCCTCGCGGGGCCCGGTGGATTTCGAGGTCAGCGCATGGGCTGGGTCTTTCGCGGCACGCCGACGCAGCCGGTTGGCATCTTTCGTCCGAATCTCGTGGAGTCGTTCTCGGCGTCAGCGCCACGTTCGTCAGGTGATCGGTGTCATCACCTTACGCCCCCACTTCGGCTGGTAGTCGCGCTCGCCGAGTTCGTCCTGCCCGTCTTGGGTCGTCGCTAGGGTGAACGCGGCAAAGCCTTTGGCGGCGACCTTTGCGGCTGCCGCATGGGCGTTGGCGCCGGCGATTACGCGCGGTTTTGGGTCGAGGACCACCGCAGCGTTTGGGTGGCTGAGCGGTCCGTGGAGGGCCGCAAATTCGAGCGCGAGACGACGGTCCGCGTCCGCGGGTTCCCCCACGAGCACCTCGCGTGCACGAAGAAGATTGGCGAGTAGCCCGCGCGGACGGAGGGTGTCGTCGTCGAGAGCCTCGCCGAACGAAAGCGTGCGGGCTCCTTTGGTGCTCGTAATACGCACTTCGTCGACCCCATAGGTGGTGATTTGGTTCGCGGCGTTGTGGGCGGCGTACTTGAAGAAGTCATTGAGAAAGCCGATTCCGCTGTAGAGGAGGACGCCTCCAAAGAGGAACTCGACAACGCCGAGAAACACGGAGACCGAAAGGCTCACGTAGCCCGCGTAGAGAATGCCTGCGCCGAAGGCGGTGAAACCCAACCCCGCTCCGACCGGGAACCCGAGGGGGTGCACGACGAACTGCTGGATCTCCTTGCCAAGAACCAGGTGAGGATCTCGGTGGAGCAATACCTCTTCGCCGTCGACCTTCAGCACTGGACTGCTCGTCGCTTAGAGTTCGGCGATGGCGGCGAGGACTTCGTCGACGTGGACGGCGGGATCGACCTGTTCCCACACGCGACGGATCACGCCGCTTTGGTCGATCAGAAACGTGGTCCGCATGGTCATGTTGCCGCGCATCGTGACGCCGTAGCTGGACGCGACTTCTGCATCGACATCCGCGAGAAGCGGAAAGGGTAGACCGTGCTCGTCCGCGAACGCGGCGTGCGACTCGACGTCGTCGGTGCTGACGCCGAGGACCTGGGCGCCGGCATCCTCAAGGCGCCCCCAGGCGTCCCGAAACGCGCACGCTTCGACCGTGCACCCGGGCGTTGCGTCACGGGGATAGAAATAGAGGATGACGATTTTCCCTTCCATGTCGCTAAGGGAGCGCTCGGCTCCGGTTTGGTCTGGGAGAGAGAAGGCGGGGGCTCGCCGGTGCGCCTCGGTGGGGGCTTGGGAACCGCTGCAGGCGAGGACGAGCACGATCGGGAGGGCGAAACGCATGGCGGGGGCATGGTGCCACAGGCGAATCGTGGGAATAGAGCATCTCGATCTGGGCTTGTCCCCCCGGGGCGGCTGCGCTACCCAGACCCGATGCGCGCCCTTTGGCTGCGCCGAGAGAACGTGATGACCCGCTCGATCGTCTTGATTTTGTTGATCTCTGGGATTGGCTGCGACGCGACGTTGACCAGCCAAAGCGAGCGGAGCGCGCTGAGCTACGGCCGAAATGCACAGGAGGCGTACGAGAACGCGCTCCTCGATTTTCGCCGCGGGGACTGCCTCGACGCGGAGCCCGCCTTTCGGGCGATTCGCCGCGAGTATCCCTACAGCCGCTTTGCCGCGCTTTCGGAACTTCGTGTCGCGGACTGCAAGTTTAAGGCGAAGAGCTACGCCGAAGCGATCACCGCGTACCGGCAGTTCGTTCGTTTTCGCCCGTCGCACTCGCAGGTGCCGTACGCGCGCTTTCGAATCGCGGAGTCCCACTTCGAGCAGATTCCGAGCGAGTGGTTGCTCTCACCGCCCACGCACGAGCGCGACCAGCGACCCGTTCACGAAGCGCTTCGCCAGCTTCGGCGTTTTGTCCTCGACTTTCCGGAGAACGACCAGCTTGCGGACGCGCAGCGAATGGTCGAGAAGTGCCTTCGCGTGCTCGCGAAGCACGAGCTCTACGCCGCGCGCTTTTACCTGCGGCGAGACGCGTACTCGGCAGTGGTTCTTCGCCTTCGAACGCTGATCTCGACGTATCAGGGAAGCGGCGTGGAGTCCGAGGCGCTGCTCATGCTCGGTGAGACGTACATTGAGATGGGCGACCGGCCACAGGCGCGGCAGGCGTTTCAAGAGCTCGTCGAGCAGTATCCGGAAAGCGACGAGGCGCCCGAGGCGCGGAGTCAGCTCTCTCGGCTTGGCGGCGCGTAGTCGCGTTTCGTCGGTCGCGTTTCGTCGGTCGCGTTTCGTCGGTCGCGTTTCGTCGGTCGCGTTTCGTCGGTCGCGTTTCGTCGGTCGCGTTTCGTCGGTGCTCTTGACGGCAGATTAGTCTGGGGTCGTGTCGGAGTCCGTCGCGTTCGGCGCTTCGGACGGTGCTACGCACGCCTCGGCGAGGGTTTCGTGCAGCTTCTCCTTCATGGCGCCCATGATCCAGTGCGGGATCTCAGGAAAGGTGTGAAAGGAAACATCAACCCCGCGGCGCCGAAGGGCGTCGAGGTTTCGCTGGCCGGAGCGCATCGGAATGATCGGATCGTCTTCCCCATGAAGCGCAACGATCGGAGGCGACTGAACCTCGGCGTTCGGAACGAAGGAGCCGAAGAGCGTTCCGCTGACGGGGACTGCGAGGTCGTATCGGTCGCCGTGCTCCAAGGCGAGGATGTAAACGATCATCGCGCCCTGGGAGAAACCCGTCACGACCGGCTTTCCAATCGTTGGGTGCTGGGCCATCGCGATCTCTGTGCTTCGGACGACCTGCGCTGCGAGCCCGCGCATTTCGGCGCTGAGCTCCTCGCGGCCCTTTCCCCGAAAGCTGAACCACGCTCGTCCGTTTCCCTCGTCGATGGGGGCTTCCACCAAGAGGAGGCGCGCTTTGAAGGGAGCGTCCTCGAAGAAACGAGCGAAGCGTTCGGGGTCGCTCCCGCGGCCGTGAAGGGCGACTACGAGAGGAAGCGGCTCGGAGTCGGTCGCGCCGCCGAGAAGGCGCTCGACGACCGGGAGCGGCTCGACGTGCGGCTCGGGCGCTGGATTGGTGGTTGTCTGGTCCTCACGAACCTGGGAGGTGGGACCGCTGGCGCTGGATCCCTGGCAAGCGACGAAGAGCACGAGCAGCAAACGGAGCACTGGCGCAAACGTAGGGCCGCATTCCGGAGGAACAACGCCGATGCAGCAAATGAGGCGCTCTGTTACCGTTTTTGCGGATGGGGAAGAAGACTTCCGAACGAAGGCTTTCGGCGAGCGAAGCGAGGCGCGAGCGCAACGCGCTCGAACTTGGAGGGGGGACCCGAGGGATTCACTCCCTCGGGGGGAGGTTTTGGGCAAAAGCTCCCAAAGAGAAGACTGTGCGCTCTCGCATCGTTTTGGGATGCGTGTTCGTTGGGTTTTCCTGCGGCGGAGGCGGAAGCGGGCCCATCGATGCGAGCCGCGATGTATCCGTGGACGTCACCCTCGACGCGGGAGATGCAGGCGATGCGGCCGTCGTAGAGCTACGGGAGTGTGACGGCGACTTCGTGGTGACGACGCAGGCCGAGCTCGAGGCCCTTCGGGGATGCACGAGGATCTCGGGGTCGCTTTCGGCGAGCGGCGTTAGCAGTCTCGATCCCCTGAGCTTCTTGGCGTCGATCGGCGGCGACTTTGAACTGAGCGATGCTTCGATTCGCACGGCTGCAGGGCTCGAAGCGCTCACGAGCGTGGGGGGAACGCTGCGACTCGAGGACCTCGATGCGCTGGTGAACGTGGCGGGGCTCTCCTCGTTGACCGCCGTGGGCGGTGACCTCGAGGTATCCGACAACGATGCGCTGACGTCCTTCGCTGGCATGGCGCTGTCCGAGTTTGGCGGGGCGCTTTCGATTCGCAGCCATCGCTTTCTCGAAAACCTGCGCGGGCTCGAAGGCGTGACGCGCGTTCGTTCGCTGACGATTGAGGAAAACGGCGGCTTGGTCAGTCTCGAAGGACTTAGCGGTCTTCGGGAGGTCGAGGGCGACGCGACCGTTGCGGGTCATCTCCTGCTCGGGGATGTGGAAGGGCTGCGTTCCCTCGAAAGCGTGGGTGGCCAGCTCAGTCTGATTCGCAACTGGATCCTCGGGGACGTGGAAGGGCTACGCTCGCTTCGAAGCGTCGGGGGCAACCTGATCTTGGACCGCGACGTTGAACTTTCGTCCCTCGACGGGCTGGAGGCGCTTCGAACCGTGTCCGGACTGATCGCGCTTGCGGAGATTGGATCCCTGACGTCGATCGAGGCGCTCGCGGGGGTGACCGAGTTTGGTGGGCTTACGATTCGCGACAGCGCGCTCCTCGTCTCGCTGGATGGCGTGCCGGCGATCGCGACGCTCGACCAGCTGCGCTTTGAAGGGACGAGTTCCCTCGCGGATTTGGACGCGCTCGCGAACGTTCGCGAGATTCGCGGCGATCTAATCTTCTCGGGATGCCGCGCGGTGACCACGCTGGCGGCGCTCTCGGAATTGGAGACGGTGCGCGGTGAGATTCGCGTCGAGGAAACGGGACTCGCGAGCCTTTCGGGGCTTGAGAACGTCACCGGTGCGGTGCGGGCGCTGCGCGTTGCGGACAACGAAGCGCTGACCTCGGTCGCGGGGCTTGGCGGCGTGAGCGCGCTGGGGGATCTGACGATCGAAGGAAACCCGCAGCTCGCGACCCTTGAAGGACTGCCGGCGGCGTCAAACCTTCAGGTGCTTCGGATCGCGAACAACGCGGCGCTCACCGATCTGCAGGGGCTCGAGGCGGCGAGTCGGACGCTTGGCGTGGAGGTGGTCAACAACGCTCGGTTGGCGCGTTTGCGGGGGCTCGCCGCGCTTTCGATTGTTGGTGAAGATCTAACCATCGAGGAGAACCCGGCGCTGGTGGATTTGGCGGATCTTCCGCCCGTCGATCGCATCGGACGAAACCTGGTCGTGCGCAACAACGAGATGCTCTCGTCCTGCGAGGTGGATCGCTACGCGGGAACGGTGGTGTTCTTGGGCGGTTCGGTGATGAACGAAGGGAACGGGGCGTGTCCGTAAGCGTGCTGGCGGTGAGCCGCAAGCAACACACCCGCGAAGCGGATTTGCCTCAGTGCGAGAGGCGCGTGATCCAGGACGGAAGAGGTTCTCGCCGCTCGCGCCAGGTTGTTGGAATCGCGTCTGCGCCCACGCGACAGGCGAGCATGCCGCCGACGATGGCCGCGTGAGTGTCGCGATCGCCGCCGACCGCGGTGACGTCCCAGATCGCGCGTTCGAAGTTGTCCTTGTTTCGTAGCGCGACCCAAAGGCAAAAGGGCGCGGTGCGCTGGCAGGAGATGTCGCGAATCGCGCGCGTTCGTTTCGCGACTTCGAGGGGCGCCGTATCGAAGGGGATGCGCCGAACGTTCTCGATCGCGTTCCGGACCTCGCTTGGCGGTACGAGATCGAGAAGGCTTGCGAAGATGGAGTCGACGTCGTCTGCGAGGAGAAGCGCTGCTGCGGCCGCGATCGCAGCGGCGCCGGCGGCGGCCTCGGGGTGGGCGTGGGTTGCGCAAGCGGAGCGTTCGGCTTCCCGGGCGGCGAGGGCCGGGTCGAGAAGGTAGGCGCCGAGGGGTGCGATGCGCATGACGGCGCCGTTTCCGTAGGAGCCTGTTCCCTCGAAGAGCTGCGAACATTGATGCATCGCGGCGGCGCCGGAATCGGCGTCCTTTAGGACCCGCCGCATGGCCGGACCGTAGCCGCGGCCGGGCTCGTAGCGGGCGACGAGGCTGTCGGCGAAGAGGAGAGGATCGAGCGTGCCGTGGGCTTCGAGAACCTCGACGACCGAGCACGCCATGAGGGTGTCGTCGGTCCAGCGCCACGGTCCGGGTGGTGCGTCACGCTGCAGCAGGCAGCGCCCGATCGCGACGGTTTTGGCGTTGAACTGATCGCCGAGGGCGTCGCCGATGGAGAGGCCCTCGAGGGCAAGGAGTGCTCGGTCAAGTGCCTTCACGCGCGCCAACCTGGTTCGCGAAGAAGGGCTGTCAACGGTAGCCTCGCCCGATGAAGCGATTTGCGTTGCTCGTTGCGCTCGTGGGTTGTGGGTCCTCGCAGACGACGGGCCAGATTCCGAGAGGCGAGGTTCCGGCGTCCGAGGAGGCGCCGGAAGCGATGGGGGAGGAGGGCGACCCGAATGCGCCCACGCCCTTTACCGCGGCGCAGATCCGCGACGCGTGTCCACCCGGTCGCGTTGATACGTTTCGTCTTTCGGCGGAGGCGACGATGCAGATGGCCTTCGGTGAACACACCGCGACGGGCGTGCGCTTCACGACAACGGTGACCGCGGGTTCGCAGGCGGCGGAGCCAGAGGAGGGCGAAGCGACCTGGGAGGAGCTGCGTCTTCATGCGTCCTATCCCGCGGAGGCGACGACCATCGCGGAGGAGACGGTGGAGACGCCGGCGGGTTCGTTTCGCGCTCTTCACTACACGGTGGTGGACGCGGACGCGCAGACGACGACCCACGCGTGGTTCGCGCACGAGCGACCGGGGCCGCCTGTACGGCATCGCGTGGAGAACGCGGCGGGCGAGGTGATGAGCGAGATGATTCTCGAATCGTTCACCGCGCCGTGAGTGTCGACGCCGCTCGCGCGCTGCTCTGCGTGCCGGACTTGGATGCGTTCGCGCAGGGGAAGGAGCTCGTGTGTACGCTGGGGGATCCCCGCGTCTTCGAGGCCCTACTGGAGGACGAGAACTTTCCCTGGCTCGGCGGTGGATCGCAGGGCCGTGCCGCGTTCGCGCGAGCGGTTCTCGTCAGCGCGGGCGCAGCGATCAGTGACGCGCTCGCAACGATGGCATCCGCCTATACGGAGCTTGTGATCAAGGAAGACGAGCTCGACCTGGTCGTTGATTTTAGCGAGCTGACGGCGCTGACGAACCTCAGCCGCGTTAGAATTCAAACGGCGAGCGTTGCGAATCTTGAGGCCACCCGAGCCATGCGGC
>JBCDAA010000220.1:0-14858 GCA_039186435.1 Myxococcota bacterium
GCCCTCTCCCCCTTCGCCCTGGCCTGGATCCGCGTCCTCTGCGGCGCTCTCTTCTTCGGCGTGCTCTTTCGCGTCCGCGGCGCCCCGATCCCGCGCCGCGACGTCCTGCGCATCGCCGGTTGCGGCCTCCTCGGCATGGCCGCCAACCAGGTACTTTTCCTCGGCGGCCTCGCCCACACCGCCGCCATCAACGCCAGCGTCCTCGTCACCACCATCCCCCTCTTCACCTTCGTCTTCGCAGTCCTTGCCGGCCAAGAACGCCTCCGCATCCTCACCACCCTCGGCATCGCCTTCGCGTTCGTCGGCGTGCTCTCCCTCGTCGGCGTCGAAGAAGCCTCCTTCGGCTCCACGTTCCTCGGCGACGCGATGATCGTTCTCAACTGCATGAGCTACGCCGCCTTTCTCGTGCTGGTGCGACCCCTCGCCCAAAAACACGGCTCCCTCGCGATCGTCGCGATCGGCTTCTTCACCGCCTCTCTCGCCGTCGCTCCTTTCGGCGCCCCAGAGATCCACACCGTTAGCGCAGCGACCTGGACGACCTGGGCGCTCGTCGCCTACGTGGTCGCGATCCCAACCTGCGCCGCCTACCTGATCAACGCCTGGGCATTGCGCCACGCAACGTCCTCCGAAGTCGCGATCTACATCTACCTCCAACCGGTCGTTGGCGTGCTGCTCGCGGTCGCAGTCCTCGACGAGCGTACCGACCTGCGTGGTCTCGTCAGCATCGCCCTCGTACTGGTCGGGATCTCCCTGGTCGTGTGGCGCCCGAAGGAAAAATCCGAGGACGCCGCTGAACCAAAGCTCGCGAAGCCGCAACAAGAGGGATGAAGCGGCACCTCGCAGTGCCGAGGAGTCCATCATGCGCGCAGAGCACGTCTCAACCTCGCCGCGACGCGGCACCCTTGCGGCCTTTTGGGCGATCGGATTCGGACTGCTCGCGTCCTCTTCGATCGCCATGGCCCAGCCCACCGAAGACGATGTTCGCGCGCAGCTCCTCGACACGGAGTACCGCTCCGAACAGCTCGCCCGACAGGTGTCCGTTCACCTCGATGAAGCGCGGGTGACGCGTCGCCAATCGCGCGCCCAATGCTTCGATGTCTTGCTCTCGCAGGTGCACGCGCTCGGTCGCGAAGCGGGCTGGCGTGCGCTTCAAGTGGGGCGCGACTCCCTCGAACGCCAGGTCACGCTAAGTCGACAGCTTCGCCGGCGTCTCGCGTACCTCCGCCGCCACACACGTCGCTGCCTTGGAAGCGCGCAGAGCGGAACGGAGGTTTCGGTGGAAGTCGCGTCGTGGGTGCCACGCGGAGCGCCCGAACGCGTCAGTCCTCGAAGGGCTCGTACTGGACTTCCAGGATGGTGAGCAGCAGGTCGCCTTTCGGCCGCTTGACGGTGACCTCATCGTCCAGGCGTTTGCCGAGCAGGGCTTTCCCGATCGGCGCGTCCATCGAGACGTAGCTGGGGTGCATGTCGGGTTCGTCGGGGCCCACGATGCGGTACTCCGCCACCTCGCCGTCCTCATCTTCCACGCGCACCCACGCGCCGAAGAACACTTTGTCTTCCGCGATGCGCTCACCGGGCTCGACGACCTTCACTTCGTCGAGGCGCTTGGTGAGAAAACGAATCCGCGCGTCGATCTGCCGAAGGCGTTTCTTGCCGTAGATGTACTCGGCGTTTTCGGATCGGTCGCCCTCGGCCGCCGCATCCGCCACGCCTTGGGTGACCTTCGGCCGCTCGTCTTTCCAAAGAAACGCGAGCTCCTTGCGGTAGCGTTCGTACCCCTCCGGCGTGATGTACGGACTTTGCTTCGGGCGAGGTTTCCGAATCCGAGCCATCCCCCGAATCTGGCGCGACGCAGCCGTTGCGGCAAGACGCCTACGCTTCGTCGTCTGCGGTGCGCGTATGAAGCGGAAAGGGATTCGTCGAGTCTTCGCGCTGACGCGCCTTGATTCCCGTTTGGGGTGACTCGAGCTCGCTGTCGTCGACGAGGTCGCTGTCGTCGTCCACGATCACGTCTAGGGCGTCGAGCTCCGCGAGTTCATCCTCGTAGAGCGCTGCGCCTCGCGGATCGGTTGCGTCCTCGAAGCTGTCCGGCGCGAAGAGGTCGAGGTCGCCCAGAATGTCCTGGTGCTCCGCGTCCGTGAGTTCGTTCGCGGGTTCCGCCCAAGGGTCCGGCAACGCAGCGACCACCTCAGGGATGTCGATCATGACGAGCTCGGACGGAGGCTCGGCGGGCGGGATCGCAGGATCGTGATTCAGCGGCAGAATCTTTTCCGCGTACTCCGAGATCACGTGCGGGCCGCTTTCTACGTCGTGGCGGTGCGCGAGTTCAACAAGCTCGCCGTGGACCTCTCTCGCAGAGCTCGGCCGCCCGGCGGGATCGCGCGAAAGAAGCCTCAAGAGAAGTGTTTCAAGGTCTTTCGGGTAGTCCGCGATCGAGTCGGAAGGCGGTACGGGATCACGTTCCCGCAGCGCGTTCATGAACTCCATCCCGTTCCCCGGGTAGAGCCGCTGGCCGGTTGTGAGCTCGTAGATCAGAATCGCCGCGACGAAGAGATCGGAGCGTCCATCGACGCTATCGCGATCGCTCAAAGTCTCGGGCGCGATGTAGCCGTTGGTGCCGCGAATCCCCGCAGGTCGTGCACGCAGCTTGTTCCGATAGGAGTTGTCGGATGCGATGCCGAAGTCGAGAACCTTGATGTCTCCGTCGCGACCGAGCAGGACGTTCTCCGGGCTGAGATCGCCGTGCACGATGTCGAGGGCTTCGCCGGTGTAGTCATCCGCGCGCTCGTGCACGAAGCAGAGCGCTTCGAGCAGGCCAAGGGCGATCGCGATGCCCGTCTGCCACGGCGTCACTCCATCCTTCGCACGCCGCCGCACCGTTCCGAAGGTGGGCCCGCGAAGAAGCTCCATCGCGAGGTACCAGCGTCCTTCCTCGCAGCGGAAGTCGTAGATGTGCGGAACGCTCGGGTGATCGAGGAGCGAGAGCAAACGTGCCTCGTTGCGGAAGTCCGCGAGCACCGTCGGCTGTTCCGCAAGGTGATCATGCAGACGTTTGATGATCGCCTGCCGCGCGAATCCGCCATCGCCCCACTGGCGGGCGACAAAGATGTCCGCCATCCCGCCCGTCGCGAGCTTACGCAACAGCTCGTAGCGACCGAAGAGCTCCGCCATCTCGCGCATGGTACACACCCGGCGCCTCAAATCGAGCCCTCCGCGGCGGTTTCTGGGGAGAACCTCACACCTTGGCTGCGTGCTATGGTCGGATTCCCGTCATGAAGGTGTGCCCGACCTGCGGCCTGCAATACCCCGACGAACAGACGAACTGCTTCGTCGACAACGCGGCGCTGCAGCCGATGGCGGATCCGAACATCGGCAAAACCCTTGCGGGCCGCTACCTCATCGAGACCCCGATCGGGATCGGCGGCATGGCCACGGTCTACCGCGCCCGCCACACGCTGGTGGATCGGCCCGTCGCGGTGAAGATCATGACCGCGACCCTGGCGCAGAACGAGTCGCTCCGGGAACGTTTTCGCCGCGAAGCCAAGAACGCCGCAGCCCTCGCGCACCCGAACATCATTGAGATCTACGACTACGGCGAGACCGACGACAACTGCGTCTTCATGGTCATGGAACTCCTCGATGGAGCCCCGCTTGCGACGCACATCGCGCAAGGACCGATGGATCCGGGCCGGGTTGCAGCGTTGGGTCTGCAGATGGCCCAGGGCCTCGCGCGCGCTCACGACTTCGACGTGATTCACCGCGACCTCAAACCGGACAACATCTTCATTTCCATCGCCGGTCCGGGTCGCGAGCTGGTGAAGCTCCTCGACTTCGGCATTGCGCGCTCGATGCATGATTCTCGTCTGACGAATGCCGGCGAAATTTTCGGGACGCCGCAGTACATGGCACCCGAGCGCATCACGAGCATCGACGCGGGCCCTTCCGCGGACCTCTACGCCCTCGGCGCGATCCTCTTCGAGATGCTGACGGGGCGGCTTCCCTTCGAGGCCGAGGAGATCACGGGGTTCTTCATCGCGCACATGCAGCACCCGCCGCCGAAGCCTTCCGAGATCAACCCGCAATGTCCGCGGCGTCTCGAAGAGCTGATCCTGCGCATGATGGCCAAGACGCCGGAGGAGCGGCCGGTTGACGCCCATCAGGTGATCAAGGAACTGCAGGGGCTCGTGCCGAGCACCACCGGGATCGCCCCGCCCGTTTCCGCGACGCCAAGTCGGCCCATCGTCGCGCCGACACTTCCGCCGACCACGCTCGAACGCTGGGCGAGCCGCCTTGCGATTTTCGAAGAGATGCTCACGACGGCCTATCCGCCGGGCTCGGTTCCCGCGGACTTGCGAGTGTTGCTGGAGGACATTCGCGACACCCTCCGCTACGTCCAAGTCGTTCGCAGCCAGGGGTTGAAGGAGCAGCGCAAGCTCGAAGAGCTCGAGCAGGAAGCGCGCGACAACCGCGCACGCCTCGGGTTTGCGGTGCAGAGCCTCGCGGAGGACCTCTCTCAGGCGCGCTCGGCAGCGCGGGATGCCGCGGGGGAAGTCGCGCCTTATTTCGAGGCGGAGGAGCAAGCGCGCGCCGCGTATCTCGAGGCGCATCGCGCGGTCCTTGCAGCCGGCGGCTATCGCGAGCTCGAGGCGCCGGATGAACTCTGGGCGCGCGCCTTGCGAGAGGTCGCAGAGGCCGTGGAGCGCTGGTCGCTCAGCCAGGGTGGCTCCGCAAAGGCGCGCCAGTGGGTCGAGTCGAAGGAACATGAGGTGAAGGATCTCGAGTTTCAGGTGCAGTCTCTTCGCGACCGACTTCAGAAGCTCGAGGGTGAGGTATCACTCAAGCGCCAAAGCTCGGAGGCCGCGCTCGTCAAAGGGGGCGAAGAGGCGCAGCGCCTCGAGTCGCAGCTCTCAGGGCTCGCGAGCAAGTTCTGCGATCGGCTTCGCACCAACACGAGCCTGCGCGATCTCTTTCGTCGTCTCGAGCGCGAGCGGTAGCCAGACCACGCTTGGAACGGGCTACGGCCGCTGCGACGCGTAGAGCCGCATCATGCGATCGACCGTCGTGACCAACTCCGCGAGCGGCGATCCCTTGGCCACGTAGGTGCTATCCGGCACCCGCCGGGTCAGGGCGAGAAGCTCGTCTTCCGCCATCGCCGAATAGAAGATCAGCGGCCGTCGCTCGGCGACCTTCTTGATGAGTTTGGCGAGGCTCTCGCCGGAGAGTCCCGGCATCATCACGTCGAGGATGATCACCTCGGGATCGATGCGACGCACGAGCGAGCTAACCCCGAGGGGCGACTCGGCCGTCGTCACTTCGTAGCCTTCGCTGGCGAGCAGACGCTTGACCATCTTGACGATGGTCGGGTCGTCGTCGACCACCAGCACGCGGCGGGTCACATCACAACCGGAAGGTGAAGCGCGTTTGGGTGCGTCGGCCGTTGAAGCGGATCTGCGCCTGGCGATTGATGAGCGCTTGTACGCAGCGTCGCTGATCACCGGACGGGCCGCGGCCGATGCGCGACCGCACGGAGCCATTGGGGTTGAAGACCACCACCGTTTCAAGGGACCCGTGCCAGTTGCCTACGCAGCGCTGGGCGCCTTGGTGAAGCGAACGAAGTCGTGCGTGCATCTGCTGTTGGCTCGGCGCGCGGGGCAGTACCTGGGGCCCGGCCATCGCGGGTCCGGCCATCGCGGGTCCGGGGGCCATCGGCGCGACCATCGGCACGGACGTGGGATACACGCCCGGCTGGGGATTGTTGTTCGTGGCGACCATGGGGGAGGGATACGCCTGGGTCATGGTCGCGGGCTGGGTCATCGCGGTCGGCGTCATCGTCGCGGCGATCGGTGCCATGGGCGCAGGCTGAACGTTCGCCGGTGTCATCGGGGTCGGCGTGGGAACGGCCGCCATTGCGACGGGCGTTTCGACGCCAACCGCCACGGTCTGCATCGACGTCTGCATCGAAGCGGGGCGACGCGGTCGGCGGACGTGGCGAATCTGCACCGGCTGCGATTCGCCAAGGGTGACCACCGCGATTTCGCCCGCTTCGAGTTCGACCGGTGTCGATGCGATGATGCGATCTCCCTGCCTGGCTTCGATGCGGTGGGTACCTGGCGGTAGCGCGAAGGTCATCTCCGCGTCGATGGGTCCTTTGTCCTCCGCGTCGACGAAGAGGTGACCTTCAACGGACGCCGCGAGGATACGGACGCGTCCTTCTTCGAGTGGCGTTTCCTCCGCAACGACCGGCGGCTCCGGAACGGAGGCAACCTCCGGCGGTGCCGGCGTAGAAAGTCCGCTGAGGATGAAGAAGACGAGGGCGGCGCTCGCGACGGCGGCAAGCCCAAGGACGACGATGAGTCCCCACGGCCTCTTGCGCTGCGCAGGCATCGCAATGCTTGGCGCGCCGCCCGCGAACGAACCGCTCGGATGGGGATGCATACCGCTCGGATGGGGATGCGCGCCGCTCGGGTGCGGGTGCATGCCGCTCGGGTGTGGATGCGCACCGCTCGGATGCGGACCGCTCGGATGCGGACCGCTCGGATGCGGACCGCTCGGATGCGCACCGCTCGGATGTGCATGCGCGCCGCTCGGATGTGGATGCGCGCCGCTCGGGTGTGGATGCGCGGGCGGCGCCCCCATTTGTCCGATGGGCGCCGTTCCCGAGCGCTCCGCTGAATCCGTCGGGGACTCCACCGGAAAAACGGTCGGCGCGTGCGGATCGATCTCGTCTGCCATTCCCTCGCCCAGCCTAGCACTCCGCGGGATTGCGGCCTTCTTTGTGGAGTGGACGCACGAGCGTTACGAATTCTTCTTGTCCGAGGGGTGGACGCCGTGCCGCTTCGCGAGTTTGTGCAGGTATTTCCGGTCCATATCCGCGGCTCGCGCGGCGGCGGAGATGTTGCCGTCGTGGCGATCGAGGAGCCAGCTCACGTAGCGCTTTTCGAAGGTTTCCTCGAAGCGCGCCTTGGTTTCGCGGTAGCTCAACGACGGATCGAAGGTCGGGATCATCCCGCTTTCGGCGCCGCTCGCCGCGCCCACCGGAATGTGCCCGAGCCGAATCTCGTGTTCGCCGGCCCCCCGCGCGAGATAGGCCGCCCGCGCCAGCATGTTCCGAAGCTCGCGCACGTTGCCGGGCCATTCGTGTCCTGCGAGCGCATCGACCGCCGCCGCCGCGATCGCCAGCGGTGGCTGATCCGGATGTTCGCGACTCAGCTCTTTGAGGAGGCGTCCCACCAGCAGCGGGAGGTCGTCGAGGCGCTCCCGAAGCGGCGGCAGCTCGATCGGCACGACCGCGAGTCGAAAGTACAGGTCCTCCCGGAACTTTCCGCGCTCGACCTCCATTCGAAGGTTGCGCTTGGTCGCTGCGACGATGCGGATGTCGACCCGCCGCTCCTGACTTCCGCCGACGCGCCGAAAGGATCGCTGCTCCAAGACGCGCAGTAGCTTCGGCTGCAGATCGAGCGGGAGCTCGCCGATCTCGTCGAGAAAGAGCGTTCCGCCATCGGCCAGTTCGAAGGCGCCCTGCCGGGCCGCCGTGGCTCCGGTGAAGCTCCCCTTTTCATGACCGAAGAGCTCGCTTTCGATGAGCGTTCCGACCACCGCGCCGCAGTCCACCACGATCAGAGGCCGGTGCGAGCGCGGGCTCGCATCGTGAATCGAGCGTGCGAGAACGTCCTTGCCGGTGCCGGTTTCGCCGCCGAGGAGCACCGTCGCGTCGCTCGGTGCGAGGCGCTCAAGAAGCCCAAAGATCTGCCGCATGGTCTGGCTGCGCCCGACCGCGTGCCCGAAGTGGTCGCGTTCGCTCGGAAGAACCTCGATGCGCTCGGCGTAGGTGCGCACCTTGAGCTCGACTTTGCCGACCGTGAGGACCGAGCCCGGCCGAAGAAAGACCTCGCGGATCTCCGCGCCGTCGAGAAGGGTACCGTTGGTGGAGCCGAGGTCCCGCAGGAGGTAGCCGCGGGCTTCCCGCACGATCTCGCAGTGAGCGCGTGAGACGGTTTGGTCGGGAAGGACGAGGTCGTTTTCGCGGCTCTTCCCAATCCGGCAGATGGCGCCGTCCATGATGAACTCGTCGCCACGCCCGTCGCCGGTGAGGACGACGAGGGCGAGCCGCGGCATCTCTACGATGTGAGGGCCAGCGGCTTCGGTGCGAACGCTCGTCCCCGCGGTCATTGATCGTCCCCGAGGTCGATGTGAACGACTCCATCCGCGGGAACGCGGAGCGCCCGGTGCACGAGGCGTTGGCCGTCCGCGCCACGAAGCACCGCCTCAATTCGGTAGCGTCCCGGGGTCAGGGTCACGTCGTGAGCAAGCTCTGCCCCAGGTTCCGCCGCAAACCGAACCAGTGAGACCTCGTCCTCACCGTCCAGATAGGCGATCCGCACTTCGTTCACCTGAACGTGTGTCGAGAGGCGATAGCGCACCGCCACCTCCCGCGGGACAACCTGAGATACCTGGCCCCCAACGACCAAAAGTCCGACCACCAGCACCAGTGTAGCCAGACGACGCCGATGGTCGCGAAGGAAGTGGCCAATGCGGTGGAGGTCCACCCGCCAAAGCTATCTAGGGGGGCCCAGGATGACAAAGGGCGGAAGTGGTATTTCGGGCGCGTCCCAACGCTATTTCGGTGACCCGGAGTCATGGGCGGATGCGGCGTGCGGTGACTCAGAGTCGTGGGCGACCGCTCACCTTGCTCAGGGCACAGATCGTGTCGAACTTGTGGATCAGGCCCCTCCTGTGACGTACCTTTTCCCGGAAATGCTCCTCAGCCCCGCCGCCTCTCATCGGGGGACTAGAAGCATTCCGCTCTGCTGATGCTTGCGCTTTCCGATCTCGTCGACCGCGTCCAGGGGTACCACCCACAGGCAGACACCGACCTCATCGATCGGGCGTACCAGTACTCCATGCGCATGCACGACGGACAGATGCGCAAGTCGGGGGATCCCTACTTCATTCATCCTTCCTCCGTCGCCGGCATCATCGCCGAGATGCGCCTCGACACCGCGAGCGTTTGCGCAGCGCTCCTTCACGACGTCGTCGAAGACACCGACGTCACCGAAAAGGACATCGAGCAGCAGTTCGGCACCGAGGTCGCGTTTCTCGTCGACGGCGTCACCAAACTCGGAAAGGTGAACTTTCACTCGAAGGAAGATCGCCAGGCGGAGTCGTTCCGCAAGATGCTCGTCGCGATGGCGCGCGACATCCGCGTCCTCCTTGTGAAGCTCGCAGACCGTCTCGACAACATGCGGACCCTCGAGCACATGAAGATCGACTCGCAGGAACGCATCGCGCGCGAGACGATGGAGATCTACGCACCCCTCGCCGGACGTCTGGGCATTCAGTGGCTCAAGGCAGAGCTCGAGGATCACAGCTTTCGCTACCTGCATCCGGAGGCGTCTGCGGACCTGGAGCGCCGCTTTCAGCAAGGGTCCAAGGAATCCGACCGCTACATCAGCGACGTGGTGAAGCGGCTCCGCAAAATGCTCATTTCCCGGGGTTTTGCCCTGGAGGTGGGCGGCCGCCGCAAGCACCTCCACTCGGTGCACCGCAAGATGAAGCGGCAGAACATCGAGTTCGAGCAGGTCCACGATCTGGTGGCGTTTCGCGTGATCATGGAAACGGTCGCGGATTGCTATGCGGCCCTTGGGGTGATTCACAGCGAGTGGACGCCGGTGCCGGGCCGCTTCAAGGACTACATCGCCCTGCCGAAGCCGAATATGTACCAGTCGCTCCACACGACGGTGATCGGTCCGGGGAGTCGGCGCATCGAAGTGCAGATCCGAACGCACGAGATGCATCGCACCGCGGAGCTCGGCATCGCGGCGCACTGGCAGTACAAGCAGCAGAGCGGGGGTCTCGATCAGCGAGACGCCGCGCGCTTTGCCTGGCTCCGGCAGCTCATGGAGTTTCAGCGCGACGTCGCCGACCCGGCGGAGTTCCTCGAGTCGGTGAAGGTCGACCTCTTCACAGATGAGGTCTACGTCTTCACGCCCAAGGGCGAGGTGAAGACCTTTCCGCGCGGCGCGACGCCGGTCGACTTCGCCTACTCGATTCACTCGGAGGTTGGGTCGCACTGCTCGGGCGCGCGCGTGAACGGCGTGATGGTGCCGCTTCGCCACAAGCTGCGAAACGGCGACGTCGTCGAGATCATCACGAACCGAAATCAGGAGCCGAGCAAAGACTGGCTCGACTTCGTGGTGACCGGCCGCGCGCGCTCCCGGATTCGAAACCACATTCGCGCCAAGGAACGGGACCGCAGCATCAAGCTCGGTCGGGATCTGGTCGAGCGCGCACTGCGAAAGCGCGACCTCTCCTTTTCGCGCTGGCTCAAGAGCAAGCGAAACGTTGCTGCCGTGCTCGAAGTCTTCGGGTTGAAGACCGACGACGAGCTTTTTGCGCAGGTCGGCTACGGCAAGCTTCCGCTTGGCAAAGTGGTCGAGGCGATCGACCCGAAGGAACCGGAAACCCGCAAGAGTCTGGCGCCAAGTTTCATCGAAAAAACCGTTCGGCGCGTGGCGCGGCGAGACGACGACGCGATTCGCATCGACGGGATGGACGACATCCTCGTTCGCTTCGCCAAGTGCTGCAATCCGGTCCCCGGCGATCCGGTCGTCGGCTGGATTACGCGCGGCCGAGGCGTGACGATTCACCGGCGCGGCTGCCCGCGCTCGATGGAGCTCGATCCCCAGCGGCGGATCGAAGTCGACTGGGCGTCCAACCCAAAGATGGAGCTGCCCGTGTCGCTTCGCGTGGTGACGCAGAACACGCCCGGCATTCTTGCGAAGGTCTCTTCCGTTCTGACAGAGAACGGGCTCAACATTAGTGAGGCGACCTGCCGGACCCTCGACGACGGCCGTGCGGTTAACCTCTTTCAGTTCACGATCGGTGAGCTCACCCGACTTCGTGTCGTGATGCGATCGATCGCCAAGATCAACGGCGTCACCGACGTCGAACGCATCTGAGCAGACGTCCGAAAGAAACGACGCGCGACTGCGCTCAGCTGATACCATGCGCGCGGGCCGTGGCATGACCGACGACGCGGAAGAAAAGGGGAGCGACGGGGACGTAATCATCGACGTAGACGACGCGGAGGAGTTCGCGCCCATCGACTCGGCGCCCGAGCCCACCGACATCGTCTCGCCTTTCTCCCCCGGTTCGTTCTTCGGGGATCGCTTTCGCATCGACGAGATCCTCGGCGTGGGTGCGATGGGGACCGTGTTTCGTGCGACCGATCTTCGAAGCACCAAACCGGTTGCTCTCAAGATCCTTCTCAAGCGGGCCCACAACGCGGAAGCGCGGGACCGTTTTGCCCGCGAGGCGGAGATTTTGAGTCATCTCGACGATCCCGGCATCGTTCGCATCCGCGGGTTTGGCCACGCGTCGGGAAAGATCCCCTGGCTCGCGATGGAGCTTCTTGAAGGGGAAACCCTTGGCGCGCGAATTCGGCGTAAGGGCGAGATCGCGACGGAGGAGCTCGTTCCGATCGTGCGGGCGGTCTGCGCCACGCTCCAGGCTGCGCACGAGGCAGGCGTGATCCATCGCGATCTCAAACCGGACCACATTTTCTTTCAGCCGCGAAACCCGGCGAGCCTCGTGAAGATCATCGACTTCGGGCTGAGCTCCGCGACGATGGGCAAGAAGCTCACCCGAACGGGTACGGTGATTGGGACGCCGCGCTACATGGCGCCGGAGCTTCTCTCGTCCGCGCGAAACGCGAGCCCCGCGTCGGACATCTACGCGCTGGCGATCACCGTTTTTGAAGCGCTGACCGGAGAGAGTCCCTTCGCCGCGTCGGACCAAGGACAGCTCCTCGGGGCGATCCTTCAAGGCAAGACCAAGCCCCTTTCGGAACATCGTCCGGATCTGCCGCCGGAGGTCGATGCGGTGCTCAAACGCGCGATGTCGAAGGAGCCTACGGAACGACCGGCCCCCCTCGACTTCGCGGAGGAGTTTGCTTCTGCCACCGGCGTTTCGGGTGCACGCCGGCCGCGCTTTTCTTCCTACGACGAGCTCCCTGCGCTGACGGATCTTCCCCAGGCGACCCCGGCCGCGCGGCGCACGACCTACCTGCTTCTTGCGGTCGTTGGGACCCTCGTGGCGGTGGCGGGCGGCCTCGTCGGCTATTTCATGCTTCGGTAGCGCGTGGCCACCGGAAAAATGACGCTGAAGCAGCTCATGTCGTCCCTCGACATGACTCGCGTGCCGGACGACCACGCCCTCGACACGACGTTGATGCCGACCCTCGCGCCGCGGATTCGCCGGACGCGAGGCGGGTCGAGTCTGCCGCCCAAGCCCCAGCGCAAGACCCTCGCGCCGCCGGCCGGTGAAGATCGCGACAGTCATCAGCTCCGCGTCAAAGGCCCTCTCGCCGAAGGGGGGATGGGCACGATCAAACTCGCGGAGCAGTCGGGTCTCAATCGCGACGTTGCGCTCAAGACGTTGCGTGACCCGTTCCTGGAGCCCGCGTTCGCCGCGCGTCTCCTTCGCGAAGCGCGCATCCTCGGACTGGTCGAACACCCGAACGTGGTGCCGCTCTACGGCCTTGCCACCGACGAGCGCAATTCCCCCGTGCTCATCATGCGGCGCATCGAAGGCGTCGCGTGGCGCTTGCTGATTCGGGATCCCGAACACCCGGCCTTTCCGGCCGACCAGGGCGATCCCCTCGCGTGGCATCTGCAGGTTCTGATGCGCGTCTGCGATGCGGTCGAATACGCGCACAGCCGCGGCGTCCTGCACCTCGACCTCAAGCCCGAGAATGTGATGATCGGGCCCTTTCGAGAAACGATTCTTCTCGATTGGGGCGTCGCGGTCTGCACGGAGGAGAAGTATCGCGGCCGTCTGCCGATGGCGGACGAGGTGCGGGAGATTCTCGGTACGCCCGCCTACCTCGCGCCGGAGATGGTCGACGTCGGACGGCAAACGCTTGGCCCGCGCACCGACGTGTATTTGCTGGGGGCGACCCTCTTTGAGATCCTCACCGGGCACCCGCCGCATCGCGGGGAAAACCTCCAGGAAATGCTCTACGCGGCCTACGACGCGCAGATTCCGGAGCTTCCGGACGACGTCCCCACCGAGCTCGCGCAGATCGTTCAGCGGGCGATGCACCCGGATGCGGAAAAGCGCTTTCCGACGCCGAACGATCTGCGCCGCGCGCTCCGCGATTTTCTCGCGCATCGAAGCGCGGCGTCGCTTGCGACCAAGGCCGAAGAAGAACTCGAAGAGCTGCGCAGCCTCATTCGTGCGAGGGGCCGAGAGCCTACCCTCGCGCGCGTTCACGCAACCAGCGACAGTCGAAACAGCCGTATCCAGCGCGTGTTTGGGCGATGCCGCTTTGGTTTTGCGGAAGCGATTCGTCTGTGGCCGGACAACGAGTCGGCGCGGGAGCACCAGAGCGCCGCGCTCCTGCTAATGGCGCGTTACCACCTCGACCGCGGAGAAGCCGCCTCGGCAGAGACCCTGCTGACGGAGCTGGGCGACGATCCTCGCGCGACGCCTCTCCGGCAAGAAGCGGAAGCCCAGCGCAAAGAGGCGATTCGCCTCGAACGTATTCGTCTCGAAGAGCAGCAGGACCCAGGGCGGCAGGCGCGCGGCAAACTTCTTCTCGGCGCCATGGTCATCGCCATCACGGTGACGCTGAGTTCCTACACTCTCTCGCGCTTTGGTCTCTACGAGTACCACTGGTGGAACACGCTGGCGTTCGATCTTGCGCTTCCGGTCTTCTTTGGCGTCGGCGGACTGCTCGCGCGGCGCACCGCCCTTACCAATCGTCGAAGCCGTCGTGCACTCGTCGCGCTGGTCGTCATCGGCCTGCTCGCGGTGCTCCTTCGCATGACGACCCTCGCCATGGGCTTGCGTGACTTGCGAAGCACCGCCCTCGAGCTGATGTTCTTTGGAAGTGGCGCGGTGCTCGCGGGGATTTTGAACGATCGACGCTTCTACATCGCCGCGCCTGGGCTCTTTCTCGGCGGCATCCTCGTCCTCTTTGCGACGCCGCACGCACAGGCGTGGCTCGCTCTCTCTCTTGCGCTCGGTCCGCTTCCTCTCGCCATCGCTTGGATTCGCAGCGGAAATAGCGACGCGCCCTAAACCGACCCCTTCGAGCGGGTTTCGCTGGCCATGGGGCGCCAAAGGGGCGGAAACTCGCGTTTGTGCCTGCAACCGAGAACCCGCAATACAGCGAGCGCGTCGACGAGGCGCTCGTGCTCGCGGCGAGCGCGTTTCGAACGCACATCCGCAAAGGAAGCGGCGTCCCCTATCTCACGCACCTCCTTCAGGTGATGGCGACGGTGGGGGAGTTCGGCGGCGATGAGGATCAGCTGATCGCCGCGATCCTTCACGACTACCTCGAAGACATCGAAGAGGCGTCGGCGGACGATCTCGAAGCGCGTTTTGGGGCGCGCGTTCGCCGTTTGGTCGAAGCGTTGAGCGACAGCACGGTGATTCCGAAACCACCTTGGCGAGCGCGGAAGGAGCACTACCTTGCGCACCTTCGGGACGCTCCGGCGGACGTGAAGCTCATCAGCGCCGCCGACAAACTTCACAACGCGCGCTCGATCCTTCGTGACCTTCAGACGCTCGGCGATGCGCTTTGGGAGCGCTTCACCGGCCGCAAAGAGGGGACGCTTTGGTACTACGCCGAAGTCGTGGAGGCGCTGGCGCACGAGTGGACGCACCCGCTCCTCGACGAGCTTCGCGGCGTGGTCGAGGCCGTGCACGCCGCCGCCGACTAGACGCCGCCGCTGAGCCCCGAATCCGCGCTACCGCAGATCCCCTCTGCGGGATTGCAGGCTCTCCGACAACAAGCGTCTGCACATCCGCTGTACAATCCGGAGGAGGGAATGCGAGGGGTGACCTTTATCCGC
>JBCDAA010000221.1:0-14622 GCA_039186435.1 Myxococcota bacterium
CAAACTCCGGCAACGCATCTTTGCCGATGGTCAACGCCTCGCGAGCAACTTTGAGAGGGGACTTGGTTGTGTGGGACATGTCATGTGAGATCACAGCGACTTCCCCTCATCAAGCTCTTCTACGGAGCAAGCACATCTCAAAAATACCGTCGCCGCTTCGCGGCACGAACACGCGATCCAGCCCTCTTCTCACGCTCAAAAATGCTCGGCGAAGCTCTCGAAATCGCTGCCGCGCGAACGCTGCTACTGCTCCACGAGGTAGTCCCAAACCGCACGCACCCGCGGCACGCGCCGCAGGGCCTCGTGCGCAACGAGGTAGACCTCGTTCGTTGGCCACTTCTTCGCGTCGCCCTTGAGACGACGGCTTAGCTTCAGCGGCGTAAGACCGTAGTGCGCGATGCTGCGAGACGGGATCAACGCCACGCCAAGTCCAGCATTGACCATCGCGATCTGCAAACGGAGATTGTCCGACGTGAGCGCGGGCGCGTGTCCCACATAGGTCTGATGCCAGCGACACGCGGGTGCGTCCGCGTAGCGTGAGCCCCACCCGATCCACGGAAGCTTCGCCCAGTCGCGCACTGTTCCGAGGTTCTCTGCGACATCCGGGCGCGCCGCGACGATCCACTCCACCGCAAAGAGCCGGCGAACCACCAAACTGCCCGACGTCGGTCGAACGATGCGAAGTGCGAGATCGGCCTCTCGTCGCGCGACATCGAGAAGCTGCGCGTTCCCGTCGACCTCGATGTGAAGCTTCGGATGGCGCGCGAGTAGACCCGGCAGCAGCGGGATCAAGAGCGCCTCCGCGGCGTCGGGAGGGCACGTCACGCGCACGCTTCCGGAGACTTCCTGCTCGAACGCGTCCGCCTGGTGAGAGAAGCGCGCCATCGCGTGCTCGATCTCCTCGGCGATCGGCATCAACGCGTCGGCGCTCTCGGTGGGCTGGATGCCCCCGCGCCCACGCTCGAAGAGCTGCGCGCCCAGCGTTTCTTCCAGGGCAGACAAGCGCCGCGACGCAGTCGACGCGTCCACGCCAAGCTCAAGCGCGGCTTCGCCGAGCGTTCGAGAACGCCCGAGCACGAGGAAAAGCCGAACGTCATCCCAGTTGAGCGCCTCGAGTGCAGTTCCTTGCATGAATACAAGGATACTATGCATAAACGTCTATTTCGATGCAACCGTGCATGGATCAGATTGGTCTCAACGCTGAAGGAGGCGAACGATGACCAAGACAGAAACCACTGTGGTGCTCGGGGGAAACGGAAAGACAGGACGGCGCGTGGCCGAGCGACTTCGAGCCCTCGGACGACCGGTTCGCGCGGTCTCTCGGAGCAGCGAGACCCCCTTCGACTGGAGTGACGCTGCAACGTGGGGCCCGGCGCTCGAAGGCGCCGACTCGCTCTACATCACCTACTACCCCGACCTCGCCGTACCCGGTGCCGCCGATCACGTGCGCGCAGTCACCGAGCTCGCCACCCGAAAGGGAACACGTCGGCTGGTTCTTTTGGCCGGACGCGGAGAGCCGCAGGTGCATCCGGCGGAAGAGGCCGTGCGTAGCGCCGGCGTGGACTTCACGATCCTGGAGTGCTCCTTCTTCGCGCAGAACTTCAGCGAAGGAGTGCTCACCCCGATGGATGGGGTCGTCGCGTTTCCGGGAGGAGCGGTCCGCGAACCTTTCATCGACTGCAACGACATCGCGGACGTTGCGGTTGCGGCGCTGACCGATCCTCGACACGCCGGAAAGACCTACGAGCTCACCGGCCCCGAAGCCATCACCTTCGAGAGCGCCGTCGCCGCAATGAGCGATGTGGTCGGGCCCTTGCGCTACGTTCCGGTGTCCTTCGAGGACTACGCGGGGATGCTGGAGGGGCAGCTGCCGCCCGCGCAGATCGAGTTTTTCGTCGAGCTCTTTCGGTTTCTTCTCGACGGCCACAACGCCCACGCAACCGACGGTGTGGAACAGGCGATCGGCCGACCGGCGACCTCATTCGCGGATTGGGCGAAGCGCGCCTTGGGAGGTGCACGATGAGTATCTGGGGTCTCACGCTTTGGGCGGGTGTCCTCGGAAGCGGTGTGATGGCCGGCATCTACTTCGCCTTTTCTGGGTTCATCATGCGTTCGCTCGCTGAACTTCCGCCGGCGGCGGGGATCGCGGCCATGCAGTCGATCAACGACCGGATTCTCTCGTCGGCGTTTATGCCGCTCTTCGCCGGAACGTCGCTCCTCGGTTTGGGCGTGGTGATCGCGGCCATCGTTCGCTGGGGGAGTCCGGGCGCCGTTCCCGCGTTGGCCGCCGGGGCACTGTACGTCGTCGGGATGTTCGTCTGCACGGCCGCCTTCAACGTTCCGCTCAACAACCAGCTCGCTGCAGCACCCGCAGCCGCTGAATCGGCTCCGCTCTGGGACCACTACGTTCAAACGTGGACAGTCTGGAATCACGTGCGGACCGTGGCGAGCGCGACGGCGGCGGGACTCTTCCTCGTCGCGGTCACGCAGGCGTAGCGGGCTCGTCGAAACGAGGCAGCCATGGAAATCACGGACGAGAATCGATGGGAGAGATGCGGTTCGCCGCTCTAGAGTCCGAGACGTCCGAGATGGGTCTCGCTCGAAAGGTAGAAGGCGCCGAACTTCTCCGTAAAGTCGTCCGCAACGGAGCGCTCCGCCAGTCCCGACGCGACGAGCGCCTTCTGCCAGGCGCGAGTCTTGGGAAACTCGCGGAGAAAGTCGTATCCAGCGTGGCGCCGCACAAGATCGGCTCGATGGAGCAGCGGCAGCCATGCGACGTCGACGTTGCCGAGTTCGTCGCCGTGGAAAAACGGGCCCTTCCCTAGCTGTGCTTCCGCGCGAGCAAACGCCTTCGCGAGCTTTGCGCTTCGCTCATGAAGCGTCTCCGCATCCTTGCTGCGCATGGCGCTGCACTGCACCAGGTAGTGCTTTGCCGCCTGGTAGCTCCACGCTCGTTCGTGCGCTCTCTCCTCCGCGGGAACATCACGCAGTCGCGGGTAGGCTTCGTCCAGGTACTCGGCGATCGCATCTGACTCGAAGAGCGCCGTCCCGCCTTCCGTGATGAGCACCGGGACCTGACCGGTGGGCGAGATATCCAAGAACCACCGTGGTTTGTTTCCCAGGTCGATGTAGGCGACCTCATAGGGCACGTCTTTCACCTCGAGGAGCGCGGTGACGCGCTGCACGAACGGACAAATCTTAAAGCTCACTACCTTCAGCATCGAATCCTCCAGCCTTTGCCGAGAAGACGTCGATGAAGGGCTACGGACGACGAAAAGAGCTCGCGCTCAAGGAAATGCGTCGACGACCGGCGACGCACCCGATTTCGAGACTTGGTCGCGGCGAGTCAGCAGCCGACCTGATTTATTGACTTCACCGGGCACGACGACTTAGCAGCCAACCTGATTTATTGACTTCACCCGGAGTCGGCTCAACAGCTGAAATCGCTCGGCTTTTTCACTTGTTGACGATTCGTCAATAAGCGTTATGCTCTGGCTATGGGTCGAAGGCTCCCGGTCGAAGAACGTCGCAACGAGCTGCTCCGCTTCGGACAGCAGCTCTTCGCCGAGCACCCCGCCGACGCCTTTTCGATGGACGAGATCGCGCGCCGCGCAGGCGTGTCGAAGGCCCTCCTCTACCACTACTTCGGGGGGCGGCGCGGCTTCTACGTCGCCACCGTCGAAGCGATCGCAGAACGCGTCCGCACCGCGATCACGCCGGAACCTGGACTGGGCTTCGCCTCCTCCTTTCCCCGCGCCCTCGACCGCTTTCTCTCCTTCGTCTCCGAAAACCACGCGGCCTATCGCGCGCTCATCCGAGGCGGAATCGGCGTGGACGAAGAGGTCGCGGCGATCGTCGAAGACATCCGCCAAACCGCGATGCGTTTCGTGCTCTCGGAGCTCGGCGTCCCAAACCCTTCTCCGCAGGTCACCATCGCGACCTACGGCTGGGTCTGCTTCGCCGAAAACGCAGCGCTGGCTTGGCTAGAACAAGAAGATCCCCCGTCGCGCACCGCGATCCTTGAGGTGCTCGTGGATGCGGCGGTCCCGGTACAACGAGCCTTGGAGCGAGAACGATGAAGGAACGAGACGCCTGGAAGGCTCACGCGGGCATGATCGCGTGGCCCACAATCGCGCTTGGCGCATTCGTCGCCGTGGCCCACGCGGCTCTCTGGTGGGCGTCCACCACGCGCGCTCTCCCCGTCATCGCCATCATTCCTCTCGCCACGCTCGTTGCCTACCTCGCGTTCACAGTGCTCCACGAAGCCGCGCACGGGAACATTCACGGCTCAACCAACGCGCTGCGACCCCTGTCGACCACCCTCGGTTGGCTTTCCGGCGCAATTCTCGGAGCGCCCTACCCCGCGTTCCGCGTCCTCCACCTCCAGCATCACTCCCACACCAATCACCCGGAAAAAGACCCCGACCTCTGGGTCGCCGGCCGAGGCATCACCGTCGTTCTTCGTTGCTTCACCATCGTCCCGCACTACTACGCGACGTTCCTTGTTGGAGAAAGCAGTCGAAGCAAAGCCGGACGAGAAAAGCGAACGCAGGTCATCGCCGCGACGCTTCTTCTGATCGGCATTGCCTTCCTTCTCGCCTTCGTTGGCTTCGGGCGTGAGGTTCTCTTCGTGTGGCTGCTTCCGGCATTCCTTGCCTCGGGTGTCCTCGCGTTCCTCTTCGATTGGCTTCCGCACCACCCTCACAATGTGCAGGGTCGCTACCGCGACACGCGTGCGATTCCGATCCCGGGACTCGGCGTACCAACACTCGGCCAAAACCTACACCTCATCCACCACCTCTTTCCGCGCGTTCCCTTCTACCGCTACCACCGGGTCTTCGCGCTGCTTCGTCCGCGCCTCGAAGAAAAGAAGGCGCCGATCGGTGCCAAGCCGATGGTTCTCCGCGAACGCTGATCACGCCGGTCCCGCGGAATAGCTGCATCTCGCACGCGAATAGAACACCGATTCATACGCTGTATGATTCTCCGACGACTGCGCGTCATTGCGGCATCTAGTCTGAGGTATGACTCCTTCGGACGTTCCTTCGATCGGCGGCTATCGTCTCTACGGACAACTGGCGGCGGGCGGAATGGCGTCGGTGCATCTCGGATCAAGAGAGAGCTCGTCCGGCTTTAGCAAGCTGGTCGCTATCAAGCTTGTCCACGATCATCTGCGAAGTGAGAAAGAGTTCCTGAAACGCTTTACGCAGGAAGCACGACTCTCCGCACAGATCGACCATCCCAACGTCTGCCAGGTCATCGATTTTGGCGTGGAGGATGGCCGCCACTTCCTGGTCATGGAGTTCCTCCACGGGGTCCCGCTAGGCCAACTTCTCAAGCGTGTATTTGAGCGCGGGGGTTGGCGCGATGAGGAGCTACCGCTGCTCCTCCATCTCGTGATTCAAGCCCTCGACGGTCTTCACGCCGCACACGAGCTTTGTACTCCCGAAGGGCATCAGCTCGACGTTGTCCATCGAGACCTGTCCATGGGCAACCTCTTTGTGACGTCGGCGGGACGAGCCAAAGTTCTCGACTTTGGCCTCGCCAAAGCACGCAACGCACTCCACAAATCCGTCACCGGAGAGCTCCGAGGAACGATCGCGTACATGGCGCCCGAGCAAGCCGCCGGGAAGCCGGTCGACCGGCGCGCGGATCTCTGGTCGATCGGTGTGATCCTTTGGGAAATTCTGGCTGAGCAGCGGCTCTTTCGTCGTTCCACCCAAGTCGCAACGCTGCGCGCGCTTCTCCAGGACGAGGTGGCGCCTCCCTCGACCATCAACCCTCGTGTTCCCGAGGTCCTGGACGAACTGATCATGCCGGCGCTCGACCGGTCGGTGACGCAGCGGCCATCCACCGCGGAACGCTTCGCCCAGGACATCCGGCGAACGATGGAAGTCCTTCAGTGGAATCCAACCATCTTCGCGGTCGGAGATTGGGTCAGCGAACTGGTGGACGAAGAACTCACTAAGTCTCGAACCCAGATCGAGCGCTGCATTGCCGCGCCACTGTCGACATCTGCGTCTCCCTCAACATCCCTTGTGACGTCCACGCTGACGCCCTCACCCTCACCCTCACCCTCGCCCGCATCATCACCAGGGTCACCGCAGCCCACCCCCGAAGCGGCATTCGCTGCGCCTCCCCCACCCGTCGCCCCTACGGAAACGAAACGCTCTGACTGGATTGCCTACGCCTCGATCGCGATTCTGGCGGCTGTCGCAGCGGGAACGATCGCGGCCGTGCGCACCCCAGCCGCGTTCCCGTCGGAAAAGAACGTCGAGAAGACCGACATCGCGACGATCGAGCACACGCCGGTCGCCATCCCGGTTCGTGCGTCCCGGCCTTCGGTTCCGTTCCCCCGAGAGGCCGCGGAACAGGTCTGCGCCGAGGCCCCCGAGAGCTGCGCGCTCGCCCACGCCCTGGCCGACCCAGCGCAAGGATCCGAAATTCCCCACTTCTCCGATCCGCATCGGACATGGCTCGGAATTCTCGCGGAACTTGCGAGGTGCGACGGGGAGTGTCCGATCCCGGTCCGCAGTGATTTGCTCACTCCCAGCGCAATTCATCGGAACGCGTTCGTTGCAGCAGCGCTCCAAGACCAGCTCTACGCTTCGTATTCGAGCGGCCCGATCTCCAACTTGCTCGCGGTGCACATCGAAGCGCGCGAGTCAGACCTTGGACGCATCCAAGAGGCGCGAGCTGTGATTTCGAGAGCTGACATGTCGGAAGACCGGCGAGGTTGGACCACCGCCCTCCAGGAGCGACTTTCAACCCTGCAAAAGGATGAGATTTCGTCTCTCTCGCAATCCGTCGCGGAGTTCACATCGGAGGAACGGGAAGAGTTCCTCTCCGGTCTTCTCTACCGGGGGCAGCACCGTCACGAGATCTTAGGTTGGGCTAGGCCGATCGAAGGCGAGGCGTCCGCGCAGACGTTGGACTCGCTGCTCTCCATGGGGATGCCCGGCATCGAGAGCATCATCGCACTTCCCTATCGGTCCCTCCGCTTCGTCCGGGCGTTTCGCCCGGGACTCTCAGACATGATCTGCACAGGCTCTCGCGTCCGCGTTTCGTCGCCTCGCCCGTCCGAAGCGCTCCGCGTCGCCGCGCAGCGACTTCGCAGCGAACAACTCTTCTGCAGCTACCGCACGCCCGACCTCGAGCGCGAGGTCGACGAGGTAATTGGTCATCCGCAGGCCGTGTCCCTGGCGATCCTCGAGCTGCTGCCAGTGTCCACGATCTAGATCGCTCGTCGTTGAAATGGATCTCGCGATCGCCAGCGAGGCCTTCGGACGGCACGAACCCGAACACTGGCCGTATTTCAAGACGAGCAACGCGCGAGGGGCGAGAACAAGTGTCCGTTTGGGCAGAGCGGTTTAGCGCTCATCCGGCACATCGCAGAACGCAACCAAAGAACTCGTACGGGGCGTCGAGTGTCACGCGGCGCACGATGCACGCTTCGTCTCCTTCGCCTCGGCTCGCCACATACCCGCGGATGGACCGGCAACCTTCTCGTCGCTCGCACGTCGACTCCGCGAGCTCGCTGCAGTCCCCGTCACATCCTGCGGCAAGGACAAGAACGCACGCCGCGCAACAGACCCGCCGAAGAATCTCCAAACGTAAGTTCCCAACGCGCACGCTAGCCTCGCGAGTTCGAGTAGCCAGTGGGCGGGTTCGCCTGCTCTTGCTCATAGGTCACCTCTGGCGCGACTGCCCGGGGATAACTCTTGTCGACAAGGTCATCGACCGCGTCGACAAACTCACGCTGCACCGAGGTGCCGTTTCGTTTGTCAAAGCGCGTCGCCGCCTCCTCGATCCATCGGCGCGTCTGCGCGAGCAAAGCGCTCGCCGTGGCGTCCGGCACTGGCCCGAGGAGAGGCTCGAGGGTCTTGGCCTCCGCAACCACATGACCCCCGCGGCCAACCTTCGCGAGCGCCATTAGGAAGAGCGTGACCGCGCGCATCATGCGCAGCTGAAGCGCCATGTCGTAGCGGTCGGCCACCACCCACGTCAGATGCCGTTCGAGCAGGAGCAAGCCGCGATCGTAGCTCCCCGTCAACGCGCAAAACTCGACGTGACTCGCGATGGCCCGAAGGTGCGTACTCGCCGCCCGGGCAGCCTCGTAGCTTCGAAGATGAGCGCGGCGAGCGTCGCTCGAGCGCCCTTCCTGGAGCATCGGAAAGAGAGCGCGCGCGCTCGCGAGCTGCGGTTCATCCGCGCAATCGAACCGGCGCGCGAGCAGCTCGTCGGTGACCTTGAGCCCCTCGCCCCGGCGGTCCGTCGCAAAGAGGAACGCCGCCGTCTCGCTCCGAATGCATGCATCGCAGTGGCTGTAGGCGTCGCGCGGCGTGTCGCGAAGCTTAACTCGCCAGCGCTCGGCGTCGTCGATCCACCCCATGGCCCAGGCGGTCCGAAAACGTGCCGTTCGTACCGCGGACAGACCGAGGGCGTGCGTTTCGAAGAACGTTTCCATCGACTCGATCGACGCCGCGATCACGTCCGCCGACGAGTCCGGAGTCGCGACGAGAAACCCGGGGAGCCACTTCAGCTGCCACGCGAGATCGATGTTCTCGTCGATGCGAAAGGCGAACCGTTCCGGGTCAGCGAGGTGTCGCTCCAAGCACCACTGCAGCGAGCGGAGGCTCGTCGCGCTTTCCCCCACCATCTTCGCCGAGTTGGTCAGGCGCATCATCGCTTGAAACTCGAGGCGCTCGTCCCCCTGCTCCCGGGCAACCTCAATCGCTTGTTCAACCAGCGCCCGCTCGGCTGGCCCGTAGGGCGTCTCGTCGATCTCCGCGAACAACCGCTCGAGCTTCGTCATCAGCGAAGCCTAGCAACCATGCGAATCGAACACCGCACCTGATACGCTCCGGCATGGGCAATCCGCTTGTCGACGATCGTCTCGTCGACCTTCTTCTCCACGACGTCCTGCAGGTCGAGACGCTCCTGACGCTTCCGCACTTCGAGGAAGCATCACGGGACGTATTCGATCTTTATCTTCAGGCCTGCCGGAGCGTTGGCCGCGAAGTGCTGCATCCGAGCTACCGGCCCCTCGACGCGGAGCCCCCGACGTTCACGGATGGCCGCGTCACCCTTCATCCACGCTTTGGCGCCGCCTTTGGACACGTGCGCGAACTCGGCGTGATCGCGGCGACGCGCCCCTTTGAGGTCGGAGGCCAGCAGCTTCCGCTTTCGGTTGCGACCCTCGCGCATTCGTATTTGATGGCAGGCAACCTCAGCGTGGCAGGCCTCGCATGGCTCACCACGGGGGCGGCGCATTTGATCGAAGCCTTCGGCGACGACACCGCGAAGTCGTTTCTGGAGCCGATGTACGAGGGGCGCTGGACCGGCACGATGGCCCTGACGGAACCGCAGGCCGGAAGCTCGCTCGCGGACATCACCACCACCGCTTCTCTGGCCGACGACGGAACGTACCGGCTACGCGGCGCGAAGATCTTCATCAGCGGCGGCGATCACGATGTCGCCGAGAACATCGTGCACCTCACGCTCGCGCGGATCGAAGAGGCGCCCCCCGGAACGCAGGGCATCAGTCTCTTCGCCGTTCCTCAGAAGCGGCGCGAAGGCGACGCCCTGGTCTTCAACGACGTTCACGTCGCTGGCGTGATTCACAAGATCGGCTGGCGCGCACTCCCGAGTCTTGCCCTGAGCTTTGGCGACCACAACGACTGCCATGGCGTGCTGATCGGGGCTCCGCACCAGGGCCTTCGCATGATGTTCCAGATGATGAACGAGGCGCGGATCGGCGTTGGCGCGAGCGCAGCATCGACCGCCAGCGCGGCCTACCACGAGGCGAAACACTACGCGCTGGAACGCCGCCAAGGACGCCCCCTCGGGGTGCGCGGCGGGGACCCGGTCGCTCTCGTCGAACACCCGGACGTGCGGCGCATGCTCCTTCGGCAAAAAGCGATCGTCGACGGCAGTCTCGCGCTTGCCGCCACGACCGCATGGCATGCCGATCTCGCGGAGCACGGCCCGGAGGACGAGCGTGAACGACATCGTTTGCTTCTCGATCTCTTGACGCCGATCACCAAGACCTTTCCGGCGGAGTATGGCTTCGAAGCGACCGCCCTCGCGGTCCAGGTCTTCGGCGGCTACGGCTACACGAGCGAGTACGCGCCCGAAGCGTATCTTCGCGACCAAAAACTCAACACGATTCACGAAGGAACAACTGGCATTCAAAGCCTCGACCTCCTCGGACGCAAAGCCATGGCGAAAGGAGGCGCGGGGCTGCGCGCCCTCGCCGATGAGATCGGACGCGCGCTTCAGGACGCGGGCGACGCGGGCGTGAGCGACGAGCTTCGAGCGCCGCTCAAGGACGCCCTCGGAACGGTCGGCGCGCTCACCCTCAAGCTCGGACAGCGCGGCCTCGCCGGGGACACCGACGGGATGCTCGGCCACAGCGTCGACTACCTTACGCTCGCCGGAATTCTAGTCATCGGCTGGCAGCACGTCCGCCTGGCGACCGCCGCCGAGCGCCGCTTGAAAACCGGCGCGGACGCGTTTGCCGAGGGACTCGTTCGCGGCGCGCGCTATTGGATGGCGACCGAAGTCCCGCGGATCGCGCAGCTTGCAGCGCTCTGTGAAAGCGCGGAGACGAGCTTTCTCGAAATGAAGCCGGAGTGGTTTTAGAGCACGTCTCGAAAACGTAAGCCGATTCCTGGCGAACGGTTTAATCAGAGGATTAACCGGACGCCCCGGCGAGCCGTCGTACGACACGGCATGGCCAAGTTCGCTCTCCTCGCTCTCCTCGCTGTTGGCTGCGGCAACGACACCACCTCGGACGCGGCGATGCCGGGCACCGACTCTGGCGTGGACGAAGTCGATTCCGGCGCAACCGATGCTGGGATCCCACCCTTCGACGCGTCGCCCGATTTCGACACCGGCATGCCCGGCTGCGACTGCGATGTCGACGCCACGTGCACCCCGATGTGCGACTGCGATCCCGAGTGTGCTGCCTCCGGACTCTGCAGCGACGAGTGCGGGCCCGGCGGCTCGTACGTCGCCGACGGAGAGTGCGACGACGGCGGCCCCGGTTCGAACACCAGCCTCTGCGCGCTGGGCACCGACTGCACCGACTGCGGCCCGCGTGAAGGGGGATGCGATTGCGACTTAAGCAGCGGCTGCGACGAGGGGTGCGACTGCGACGACGACTGCGCCGGATGCACCTGCGACGCGACGACCGCCTGTGACCCGGGATGCGCGTGCGATCCGGAGTGCGCCGGCTGCAGCTGCGATACCGACAGCGCCTGCCAGGAGGGATGCGACTGCGACGACGACTGCGGCGGCGGATGTCCCTGCGACACCGGCGCGGGCTGCCAGCCGGTGTGCGGCTGCGACGAGGACTGCGGCGTGCAGATCGGTCGACGCTGTGACCTGTGCGACGAGATCTTCAGCGCGGTGGGCTCCTGCTTTCAAACCGGCGCTGCCGTCGTGAGCGTCTGTGGCGGGGCGACGTCGGGAACCTTCGAGGACATCCCCTACTGCAGGCGCGGAACCGAAACGTCCGCCGGCTACTGCACGATCCGCTGCGGGAGCTGCCCCAGTGGCTACAGCTGTCGCGAAACCGGTTCGGGCGTGACGGGGTGTCTCCAGGATTAGACGCTCTGGATGTATCAGCGCAGCAGCAGCCCGACACTCACGAGGCGGCACTCGCCCGTGTCACTCGGAAGGTCGGCCACGCTCTCGAGGGTATTGCGGAGGAGCTCGTCCGGGACCCCCTCGAACGTGGCCCAGTCTTCAACGCGAAGCGCTCCGCTGAACACGCCACTCCCTAAGTCGGGGTCGATCCGAAGGTGAATCCGAGAGAGATTCCAGGGCTCGCCTGCGCCAAGAAGGTCCGAAAACGACGCCTCCCCTTCAAACCGGGCGCGAATCACTCCCGCGTCGTCGATGGCGCCGGTTCCCTCGAGACGGCTTCCCCCAACCTCAAGGGAAAGCCCTGGGCAGCTCGCCGCGTCCGACACCACGCGAACGGAGACGGAGCTTCGTTCGATCGCCGCATTGACGCCGTCCTCCAAAAACGAGTCGAGGTTCGGTTTGAGGACCGCTAGCTGATTGTCGACGCCGACTTCTCCGTCGCTGGGATCGGAGAGGTCCGCGCGACGACATCCACCTTCGTCGCCCTCGTCGCTGACGCGATCGTCGATATTGCTACCGTCCACCTGCCCGTCCACCACGTCGGGAAGCGCGACGATCCTCATCGCGAGGTCGAGATCGAAATCCTCCGCGCACGGAACTTCCGCGTCCTCGGTCGCGTCCGCCGCCGAACCACTCCCGCAGGCACTAGCGAGCAACGTGAGGACCCATACCAGCCGCATTCTTGTCCTCCGGTGACGACGCAGCGACTAACGCGCTTCCATCAGAAACCCGAGGCTGACCGCTTGGCAAATGCCCGCGCGCCCGGGGTTCAGATCCGCCACACTTTCGAGCGTCGAGCGGATCACATCCACCGGCACTTCCCCGTCTGTGATCGTGCCCATCAACGTCGAGATCCAGTCGTCCACCGTCTGAGAGCCCGCGAGCGCTCCGGTTCGAAGTCCGCGATCGAGTCGTAGCGCGAGATTCGTGATCCGCCACGGTTCGCCATCACCGATGAGCCCTGCAAAACGAAGCTGCCCCGGAAGCGTCGCGCGCACGGTTCCATCCCGGGCGACCGTTCCGACGCCGCGGAGCACTACGCCTTCCCGGCGAAGCACGACCGACGCGCACGCCCCGTCGACTTCCTCGGGCAGGGGAACCACCTCGATGTTCACCGCAAAGCCGGTTCGGCGGATTGCATCGTCAACCCCGAAGGGAACGAACGACTCGAACGTGGGCTTCAGCGACGCGAGCTGATTGTCGATGCCGCGAACGTTGTCGACCGGATCGGTAAAGTCCGGGATGTTGCAACCGGCGCTGTCGGTTTCGTCACTTACGCGTGCGTCCAGGTCGCTCCCGTCCGCGATCTCGCGCCCTCCTCCAACGTTCACGTCGGGAATCGCCGTGAGGATGAACGTCGCACGTCCTGGCGCGACCCGTTCCGCACAGGGCCGCGGATCGGGGACAGGGTCCGGGTCGGGAACAGGGTCCGGGTCAGGAACAGGGTCCGGATCGGGAACAGGATCCGGCGTCGGACCGGGCCCCGGAGAAGGATCGGGATCGGGCGCAGGATCGGGAACCATACGCGCGTCGGCGCCCGCATCGCAGTCCTCGCAGCGCGTGAAGCTCTCCGCGCATCCCCCCGCCACAACCACCAAAGCCAAGATCCAACGCATACCGTCAGAGTGCCGAACAACCAGCCACGAAGCCAATCCTTCAGGTTCACGTTCACAGGCGTGAAAACGCGGGCACACCTCCGTTTTGAAGCCCAGCGGAAAACGCGCTACATCCCCGGCCCGCGTGCGCTACGGCGGGCGGCATAGGGGTTGCACGGTGCCTCGGCGCAACCCTTTGGAGTCTCGGATGAAAGCTGTCTTCTTAATCGCCGGTCGCGGCCGCCGCCTTCGCCCCTACACCGACAAGGTACCGAAGTGCATGGTGCCGCTCCATGGCACGCCGCTTCTCCACACCGCTCTCGAGATGACCGCCGCCGCCGGAATTCGTGAAGCGGTCCTCGTCGTCGGCCACATGGAAGACGTGATTCGAGAGACCTACGGCGAGGCCTTCGCGGGCATCCGCCTTCGCTATGTGTCGAACCCCGACTACGCGACGACCAACAACCTCTACACGATGTGGCTCGCCCGCGAGGAACTCAACGAGGACATCGTTCTTCTCGAAGGTGACCTTCGCTACGACCTCCCCGTCCTCCAGGACCTCGTGTCGCACAACGCCGCAAACGCCGCGGTCGTCGACGACTTTCGTCTGCCGATGAACGGAACCGTGATCCTCCCGGACCCAGAGCGCCCAGGCTGGAGTCAGCGCATGGTTCTCGGCAAAGACCAAGGGGACGACTTTCCGCTTCATCAGTCGCTCAAGACGGTCAACCTCTATCGTCTCAGCGGCGCGCTCCTTAAGGATCACTTCGTGCCAGCGCTTCAGCGAGCCGTCGACGGCGAACGCCTCGGCGACTACTACGAGGCGATCCTCGCGCATCTCGTCGACAACGCCGGCGTCGAGCTCGCGATCTCTCACGTCGGCAAACATCGCTGGGCCGAAATCGACAACGAAGCCGACCTCCAGTTCGCTACCGAACTCTTCGCGCCCACCCCATGACCTTTCAGCTCGTCGTCCAGATTCCCGAAGGGCCAGAGGACTCGAGTCCCGCGTTTCGTCGCGTGTGCGGTAACGAGGTGTTGCGTCGTCTCGTCCTCGGCGCCTATCGCCACGGAGCGAGCGCCATTCAGGTCGCCGGCAGTCATCTCGAGCGGGCCCGAGAAGTCCTTCGGGATCCGCGGCTCGAGGACGCGGTCATCGTGTACGACGAGCTACCGGCGAGCGAGGAGCCCGTCGTCGAAGTCACGGCGGATGTGGTCGTCGGGCATCCGGTCTGGGCCGCGATCGCCGGCGCCGAAGGCCCACGCTTTGTCCCCGGTGCGCCCCATTTTCGTCACGCCCACTGCGGCGATGCCGAGGCCCTTTGGGATACGCCGCCCAGGGGCGCGTTCGTCGTCCCGGTGCAGGATCGCGCGG
>JBCDAA010000222.1:0-14602 GCA_039186435.1 Myxococcota bacterium
AGCGCGGTCACGTCACGACCATCAAGAGCGCGAAGAAGCTCGTCGAAAAAGAGAAGCCCGAGGTTTGGGACATTCTCGACGAGGTCATCACCGAGCACCCGATTCTCCTGAACCGCGCGCCGACGCTTCACCGCCTTGGCATTCAGGCGTTCGAGCCGGTGCTCATCGAGGGCAAGGCGATTCGTCTGCACCCGCTCGTTTGCACCGCCTTCAACGCGGACTTCGACGGGGACCAGATGGCCGTCCACCTGCCGCTCTCCGTGGAAGCTCAGATGGAAACCCGCGTGCTCATGATGAGCACCAACAACATCCTGAGTCCGGCGAACGGCAAGCCGATCATCAACCCGACCCAGGACATCGTTCTCGGCCTCTACTACATGACGCGCGAGAAGCCCTTCGAGAAGGGCGGCTACCGCGAGGGGTCCGAGAAGGAAGGCAACTTCCAGGGCATCTACAGCTCGCCGGCCGAAGTCCGCATGGCCTTCGACGCGGGGGAGATCGCCCTTCACGCGAAGATTCGCCTCCGCTGGAACGGTGAGCTGCACGACACCACCGTCGGTCGCGTGCTGGTGAGCGAGGTGCTTCCGAAGCCCCTCGACTTCCGCAACGTCAACAAGGTCCTCGACAAGAAGGCCCTCTCGACGCTCATCGACCAGTGCTATCGCGCTGCGCGAAACAAGGCGACGGTTCTTCTGGCCGACCGTCTTCGAACGCTCGGCTACGAGATGGCGACCCGCTCGGGCGTGTCCATCTGCATGGAGGACATGACGATTCCGGAATCCAAGAAGGAGATTCTGGAGACCTCGCAGGAGGACGTCGAGACCGTCATCGAGCAGTACCAGGAAGGTCTGATCACGGACGGCGAGCGCTACAACAAGGTCGTCGACATCTGGGCGGAAGCGTCCGACCGCGTCGCGAAGGACCTGGTCGACGGCATCGCCTACGACGAGGTCACCGACCCGGAGACGGGCGAGACCGCGCGCATGCCTTCGTTCAACTCCATCTACATGATGGCGGACTCGGGCGCGCGTGGTTCCAACCAGCAGATTCGTCAGCTTGCCGGCATGCGCGGTCTTATGGCCAAGCCCTCCGGTGAGATCATCGAGACGCCCATCACGGCAAACTTCCGTGAGGGTCTGACGGTTCTTCAGTACTTCACGTCGACCCACGGCGCTCGTAAGGGCCTCGCGGACACGGCGCTGAAGACGGCGAACTCGGGTTACCTCACGCGGCGTCTCGTCGATGTGGCGCAGGACGCCGTCATCACCGAGTACGACTGCGAGACCATGGACGGCATCTGGGTCAGCAAGCTCGAGGAGGGTGGCGAGGTCGTCACTCCGCTCGGCGAGCGCATCCTTGGCCGTGTGGCGCTCGAGGACGTTGACGACCCCGTCACCGGCGAAACGCTCGTGGAAGCGAACACCGAGATCGACGAGGACCTCGTCGCGCTCATCGAGCAGCGCGGCATCGAAAAGGTGCTCATTCGGTCGGTGCTTACCTGCCAGACCAAGCGCGGTCTGTGCGCGAAGTGCTACGGCCGTGACCTCGGCCGCGGCTACACCGTCAACATCGGTGAGGCCATCGGCATCATCGCGGCGCAGTCCATCGGTGAGCCGGGCACGCAGCTTACGATGCGTACCTTCCACATCGGTGGTGCGGCGGCGCGCGGTAAGATCGAGCAGTCGTCGATCGAGTCGCGCTCGGCCGGTACGGTGCACTTCGAGAACGTCGCCATCGCCAAGAAGAGCAACGGCGAGGTTGTGGTCATGAACCGTCACGGCGTCCTCAAGCTCATCGACGACACCGGTCGCGAGCGCGAGCGTTACAACCTCACCTACGGCGCGCTTCTTAAGGTGGAAGAGGGCCAGACGATCGAGGGCGGTAGCGTCATCAGCGAGTGGGACCCCTACGCGATTCCGATTCTCACCGAGGCCAGCGGTACCGTGCAGTACGCGGACGTGGTCGAAGGTGTGACGATGGAGGAGCGCACCGACGAGGTGACCGGTCTTTCGCAGCAGGTTGTCATTCCGAGCCGCGATCCCAGCGCGCGTCCGCGCATCACGATCGTCGATTCGTCGACGGGCGAGCCGCTCATGATCGGCGCCAACGAGGCGCGCTACTTCCTCCCGGTTGGCGCGAACATCATCCCGGCGAACGAGCAGGTCGTGGAGGCCGGCGAGATCATCGCGAAGATTCCGCGCGAGACCACGAAGACCAAGGACATCACCGGTGGTCTTCCGCGTGTCGCCGAGCTCTTCGAGGCCCGCAAGCCGAAGGACCACGCGGTCGTTTCGGAAATCGACGGGCAGGTCACCTTCGGCAAGGACACGAAGGGCAAGCGCAAGGTCATCATCACGCCGGATCTCGGTGAGCCGATGGAGTACCTGATTCCGAAGGGCAAGCATCTGACCGTGCGCGAGTACGACCGGGTGCGTGCCGGTGAGCCGCTCATGGACGGCGCGCCGAACCCGCATGACATCCTCAAGGTCAAGGGCGAGAAGGAACTCGCGTCGTGGCTCGTGGATGAGATTCAGCAGGTCTACCGGCTTCAGGGCGTGACCATCAACGACAAGCACATCGAGGTCATCGTTCGTCAGATGCTCCAGCGCGTTCGCGTGAAGGCCGCTGGCGACACGAAGTTCCTTCCGGATCAGCAGGTCGAAAAGGCGCGTTTTGCGAAGGAGAACGAGCGAGTCATCGCGAAGGGCGGCCAGCCGGCTGTTGCGGAACCGCTTCTTCTCGGCATCACGAAGGCGAGCCTTTCGACCGAGTCGTTCCTCAGCGCGTCTTCTTTCCAGGAGACGACGAAGGTGCTCACCCAGGCGTCCCTCGAGGGCAAGATCGACTACCTGCGCGGTCTCAAGGAGAACGTGTTGATGGGTCGCCTGCTCCCGGCGGGTACGGGCCTCGCGGCGTACGAGAAGCTCGACATGAACGCGGACGATTCCGTGTCGCCGTCGACGGATCGAGCGGCGGAAGCCCTCGCGGCAGCCGGCGAGTAGGCCTCGCGGGAGATTCGATGAGAAGGCGTCCTTCGGGGCGCCTTTTCTCGTTTACGCGCGCGTCTTCGGGGCGCTCGTGGGTTTTGTCGGGGCGCGCGTCCTCGGGGCGCGTATCGGGGCGCCGTCGGGGCAGTGAACGTGGCCGACTTCGGGCCAACTTCGTGTCGCCGGTCGCCGAGCGCACTGGGCTTATCTAAACGACAACCATAGTTATTGACACGACCTGCGCGCGTACCGAGCTTGTCTAAACGACAACCATAGTTATTGACATGAGCGAGAGCCCTGCGCGCGAGAGCACCCTGCGTGCGGACGATGTTCGCGAACCTCGGTCGTAGAACGGCGCCGGTAGAGGTTGAGGCCGACGTGCAAGAGAGGCCGTGCAGGTAGATCGGAACGTTCGACGTGGACCCTCGCGACACAACCTTCTGCCGAAGGGAAGGGCGACTACGAGCTTCAGCTGGGACACACGCAAATATAACGCGAATACGCAAATATAACGACAACCATACGTATTGACATAAACGAGAACGACCTGCGTGCGCGCGACGTTCGTGAACGCCGGTCGGAGAACGGCGCGGGTAGAAGTTGGGGCCGACGTCCGAGAGATCGACCGGAACGTTCGACGCGGACCCTCGCGACACAGTCCCTTCTGCCGAAGGGAAGACTATGAGCTTCAGCGTGGACACACCGAAGCGTCCCAGCGGCCACACCGAACTCCCAAGAACCTCGAAAAATCCCGGAAAACTCCCGTGTTTTCAACGATGGCACACCCCCTGCTCGCTATGGTGGGCAGGAGACATCATGACTCACACCACCTTCCGAACCATCGCTGTCCACGTTCTTGCTGCGGCTCTCTTTGCGTCTCTCGCATCGGGATGCAGCGAACCGGCGCAGGCTGCTGAGGTAACACCGCCTGCGCAGCCGCGAGTCGAGGCCCCCGCTCCTGTTTTGGAGCCCTCTGTTCCCGAAGTCGTCGAACCGGCTATGGAGGACGCTGTCGAGGACCCTGTCGAAGAACCTTCCGCGGAGCTTCACGTCCGCGAGAGTGTACGGGCGCGTCGAATGCTCCTTGCGCGCCGCGTCGAAGCTCGTGAGCCGGTCTCGCCGGCAACCACGTTTAGCGCGTCGAATGAACGGCTCTACGCATTCTTTGAGCTCCAGAACTCCTCCGACGAGGATCAGTTCCTTTCGGTCACCTTTGAGGGGCCCGACGGGCGGAGCACCGGCCACGTCGAACTCGAAGTTCCGGCGGAAAGCTGGCGATGGCGAACCTGGGCGTGGAGTCAGCATGTGAACGAGCCTGGATCCTGGCGAGCAGAGCTCCGGACCGAGGCAGGCGAACTGGTTGCTGCGCACGACTTCTTCGTGGAGTAGCGAGCTCAAAGGCGCGGCTTCCTCGAGGAGCGAGCTCAAAGGCGCGGCTTCCCGGCCGCGTCTTTTTTCTAGTAAAATTTATAACGACAACCATAAATGTTGACAAGCCAGAGCGCATCCCCTACACAAAGGTATGCCGCAAGCTCGTTCGGAGACGCTCAATGTCGATACAACGGCCTACTACCACTGCATGTCGCGCTGTGTTCGGCGCGCATTTCTTTGTGGCCAAGACCCTTATACGGGTCGTGATTTCGACTACCGCAAGGAGTGGGTGGAGACGCGACTGCGAGACCTAACGTCCATCTTCGCGATCGACGTGTATGCCTATGCCGTCATGTCGAACCACCTGCACGTCGTTGTGAAGGTTGACCGCGAGCGGTCGATGGCCTGGAGCGAGCGGGAGGTAATCAAGCGCTACGGGAAATTGTTTCGGGGCGCGAAGGCTTTGCTCCACGGTCTTTCGCCTAAGAGGCGCGGAGAGCGCATCGACGCATGGCGTAAGCGACTCTGGAACCTCAGCTGGATGATGCGCTCCCTCAACGAGTGGATCGCGCGCCGTGCGAATCGCGAAGACGAATGCACTGGCCGTTTTTGGGAGGGCCGCTTTCGTTGTCAGCCGCTCCTTGATGAACGGGCCGTGGTGACCTGTATGGCGTACGTCGACCTCAATCCTGTTCGAGCCGGAATCTGCAAAACGCCTCGGCAAGCCGAGTTCACGTCTGCGAAACGGCGTCTTGATGAAGAGTTTCCCGCCGGGCTCGCGCCCTTTGAGGACCAAGTGAAGCGACCACGACGAGGGGTGGTTCCGATGAAGCGTGACGAATACCTGGAGCTGCTCGCGTGGACTGCGCGTGCTCTTCGGAGCGCAAGAGTTCGTGGAGCGCCGGATGCACTAACGACGATGGATATTCGGCACGACGGGTGGCTGGAGACGATGAGCGACGAGGGTCTTCGAACGGTATGCGTTCTCGGGTCAACGGATGCTCTTGATGAGTATGCGGACGCGCGCGGCAAGCGATGGGTTCGCGGGAAGGGCTCCGCGACGCGGCTTTTCGAGTCGTAGGTTTCTAGCAGACCGCATCGATGTGGCGCGTCAGCACCGTAACGAAGTCGTCACGATTCGAATAGGAGTGGAGTGTCGTCCCGACCAGCGAGAGCGCAAGTCCTGCTGCCGCGACGCCCATCGCCACAATCTTTGAGCGTTGAAGGACGTGGACGTGCGGGACGCGCACGCCAGCTGCTTTGCCCCATTGAGTGAGCTTGATGCGTGCGGCGGAGTCGTAGCTTGTGAGGTACAGGTAGTCGTGAAATGAGAAGTGTTGGCCTGATTGTCTTGCGATGAGCTGGTCCGCGTATCGAATAATCGCGTCGGCGTGAGCGGAGTCCATGTGACCGCGGAAGACGGTTAGGCTCACGCAGTGCGCCGGGTTGTAGATGGTTAGGGCGCCGGAATCGCTCACGCGAGTTACGGCCGGCACAAAGCCAGCGTAGATCGGTTCCCCCACCCGAATCATATCGACAAGCGTAGCGCAGCACTGATGGCCTCGAAACGGGCGTGGGGGAATTCCGAGTCTTGATGGCTGCGGAACTCGTAATCTAGCTGAAGGGGCAGGCCAATTCCCTGCTCGCGAAGTGAGTCCAACTTGCGAGACGGATTCACACTTCGGTGCTCGCTGGCCATGTGCCGGAAGTCGGCGCGCCGGGAGCCCGTTTCAACGACGCGCCTCCAGACTCAAGATGTGCGGTGGTCGCCGTAACGACCGGTGGAAGACGCCCGTCGAAGGTCGGTTTCCCCACGTGTCCGGAATCCGTGGACGGAGGATGTCAATAACTATGGTTGTCTTGTTAAAACAACAACGAGCCTGCTGGCGAGCATTGTCAATAACTATGGTTGTCTTCCATAGAAAGGAAGCTAGCGGAGGCGGCCTAGGGCGGCGTAGGCGGCGACGGCGACGACTTCTCGGACGGCGCCTTTGATGCGCGGCCAGGTGTCCCCGTAGGAGCCGACGCCGCGGACCGACTCGAAGTGCCGGCCGAAGACGCGCTCACACCGATACACATGGTACGCGTCCGAAACGACAATGATGGCGACCTCTCGCGGCAAGAGCTCCGCGGCAAAGCGCGCGTTTTCGTTGGTGCTCGTGCTTCGCTCTTCCAGGAGCATGGCGCTGCGCGGAACACCCAGGCTTTCTGCGTAGGTGGCGGAGACCGAAGCTTCCGAGAGGGGCGCGTCGCCCACTCCGCCGGTAAACACGATCTGTGGCGCCATGCCGGCGTTCCAAAGCTCAACCGCTCGTTCGATACGGCGGCGGAGAGCCATCGAGGGGGTCCCGTCCGGCATGGCTCGGCAGCCGGCAACTACGATCGCATCGAACTTCGCCGCTGGGTCGAGGGAGCGGCCCCCGTAGCGATCGAGCGCGAATGCAGCGGCCCCCACGGCCATCCCCGTAATCGCGATCACCATTCGAGTGCGACGTAGCGCACCGGCGTTCCGAGGGCGAGTTCGTGGGGACTCTTGCTCCACCCGTGAACCCTACGCCCCGAGATCGGCGTCCCCATGACCTCGCGATGGCGAAATTGTGGCAACTGAGGTATGCCGCGGCGAGCGATGTCCTCCGAGAGCGAGTCGCGCGACAAGGTCTCCAGGCTCACCCGTTTGGCCGCGCGCGGAGCGATCTTCGAGATGGGGGCGTTTGGCCTCGGCCAGGTGCTTCGCCTGGGCAGCAACCTCCTGCTGACGCGGCTGCTCTTTCCGGAAGCCTTCGGCTTGATGACCACGCTGACGGTCTTCAACGCCGGCCTCGTCATGCTCTCCGACGTCGGCATCGAGCAGTCGGTGATTCAAAATGAGAAGGGCGACCAGCCGCACTTCTTCAACACCGCGTGGACTCTTCAGGTTGTCCGAGGCTTTGCCCTCTACGCCGTCGCCATCGCGGTGACGTACCCGATGGCGTGGCTTACCCACGAAGAAGCGCTCCTCTGGCTGATTCCGGTGAGCTCGCTGATCGTTCCGGTGGTTGGTTTTGGTTCAACCGCGGAGTTCGAACTCCGTCGCCGGGTTCAGCCGAAGCGAATTCTGCTCCTCGACCTCGTCGCGCAATCCATCGGAATCGCGGTCATGGCCGCATGGGCCTACGTGCAGCCGAGCATCTGGGCGCTGGTGGTTGGCAACCTCGTTCGCGATACCCTTCGGACGATCGCGACCCACTTCGTACTCATCCCGGGCTACCGCAATCGCTTTCATTGGGATCGGGAGGCCCGCGACGAAATCGTCCGTTTCGGTCGATGGATCCTGGGCTCGTCTGCGGTGTTTTTCCTCGCCAGCATGAGCGACCGTTTTGTGCTCCTGCGCGTTCTCGGCAAGCGCGTGCTCGGCGTCTACTCGATCGCGATCATGCTGAGCGAGGCTGCCTTTACCGTCATCGGCAAGGTGATTCAGGGGGTCCTGCTGCCTCTCTTCGCGCGCGTTCGCGAGGAAGGCGCCGAGGAGCTTCGAAGCGTCTACTACAGAGCGCGCCTTCGCCTCGACGCGCTAGCGATGATCGCCATCGGCACGCTTGCGATGGTAGGTCCCTGGATCGTCGACCTCCTCTGGGACAGCCGATACGCCAACGCCGGGTGGATGCTTCAGATCCTCTGCGCTCGCGCGGCGATGAGGGTGGTCTTTCAACCCGCCGACACGTGCCTCGTCGCCCTCGGCCAGACCAAGTACAGCTTTCTTAACAACGTCGCGCGCACGGTGATGCTCTACGGCGGGATTCCCATCGGTTACGCGTGGGCCGGAACACCGGGCGTCGTTTGGGCGGTCGCGCTCTCGGAGCTTCCAGGCGCGTTGATCCTCTGGCCTCGACTCGCTCGCGAGCGAATCCTCAGACTTGATCGAGAAGCGCTCGCCTGGGTGTTCTTCGCCGCCGGTCTCGGATTCGGCTACGTCCTCAACCTTCTGCTGGAGTGGATTCACTGATGGGCGAATGGACGCCGATGGGGCTCGTGATGCTCCTCGCGCTCTTTCCGCTCACGGTGTGGACGGTCTGGTCCAAGCGGCCTCAGCAGGCGCTGCTCTTCGTGGCGTTCTTTAGTTCGCTCTTCGGCCCGGAAGGCGCCTTCTTCAAGCTTCCTCTCGTCCCGCCCCTCGACAAGCTCTCATTGCCTTACCTGATCTTCTTTCTCGTCGCGCTCGTTCGCTGGCGAAAGAAGTTACGCCGAGCGCGAAGCTGGCGCGGAATCGATCTCTTGCTCATCGCCGCGTTCGTCTCGGGCTTCATCACGTTTCTAACGAACCCCGATCCCCTCACGTACGGGAGCTGGCGCACGATCGAGCTCCCCGCGCTGATCATCAACGACGGACTTCAGCTCGGCTTCGAAGAGATCCTTCGCGCCGGCCTGCCGTTTCTGCTCGGGCGAGCCCTCTTTCGAACGCGCCGGGATCTGATCGAGCTCCTTCATTTTCTCGTCGTCGCCGGGCTGATCCAGAGCGTCTTTATCTGGGTGGAGCTGCGCCTCAGTCCGCAATGGCACTACTGGATCTACGGCTACGGCGCGCACTCCGACTTTCTCCAGACGATTCGCTGGGGCGGCTATCGACCCATGAACTTCATGGTGCACGGCCTCGCGCTGGCGCTCTTCATGACGATGTCGCTCTTCGCCGCCACGACGCTCTACCGCGTTCGTTGGCCGAAGATTCGCCGCTTTCGATCCGGCCGCGTGGTGCTCTACCTCGTCGTGGTCCTGGTGCTTTGCAAGAGCACGGGAACGATCCTCTACGCGCTGCTCTTCATTCCGGTGCTCATGCGCACCCGTCCCCAAACGCAGCTTCGCCTCGCGGCCTTTATCGCCGCGGTGGTCTTCCTCTATCCGAGTCTCCGGGCGGCCGATTGGGTGCCGACCGAAGAGCTGGTGGAGATGGCCACCAACATCAACGCGGACCGCGCCCAGTCGCTCAAGTTTCGTTTCGACAACGAGGAAATGCTCCTCGAAAAGGCGCGCGAGCGAATTGCATTTGGCTGGGGGGGCAACGGGCGACGAAGTGTCTACGATGACGAACTCGGCAAAGAGATCGCCGTTGCCGACGGCCACTGGATCATCGTTCTCGGGATGCGCGGCGCGATCGGCTTTTTGGAAGCGTTTGGACTGCTTCTCATCCCGGTCATTCTCGCGTACCGCCGGCGCAAGCTCTTTCGCCTTGGAACCGACCGACAGCTGGTTGCCGGCCTCGCGCTGATGGTGGCCGTGTGCGCGCTCGACCTCATTCCCAACGGCCTCTTTAGCAACTATCCCTATCTTCTTGCGGGCGCACTCTTCGGTATCCTCCAGGAGGCGCGACGCCGCCCAGCCAGCTGGGCACCGCCACCACCCCCACGCATTCGTCGTTCGTCCCTCGTCCCCCCGCCGCCATGAAGCTCGCGTACCTCGTCAGCCAATATCCAGCGACCTCGCACACGTTCATTCGACGCGAGGTGGAAGCCCTTCGCGAACAGGGCGTTGCCGTGGAGACCTTCAGCATTCGTCCACCGAGCGAAGCGGAGCGTACGTCCGCGTCCGATCGCGGGGAGTACGAACGCACCTGGTACGTGCTCCCGCCTCGACCCGCTGCCGTGTTGCGCGCGCACTTGCGACAGGCGCGAAAACGTCCCGGTCGCTACGTGCAAACGCTCCGGAACGCGCTCGCCCATCGGGTCCCGGGCGCTCGCGCAGTGCTTTGGGCGGGCTTTCATTTCGCCGAGGCGGTCGCTCTCGCGGACGAGCTCGAGCAGCGCGGTGTTGATCATCTCCACAACCACTTCGCGAACAGTGGCGCCAACGTTGGTTTTCTCGCGTCGACGCTTTTGGGCATCGACTGGAGTCTCACGCTTCACGGAATCAGTGAGTTCGACTACCCCGCAGGCCAGCTGCTCGCCGAAAAGATCGTTGCCGCACGTTTTGTCGCCTGCGTGACCCATTTCGGCCGTGCGCAGGCGCTTCGCATGGTGGACCCCGCCGAGTGGGACAAACTCTTCGTGTCTCGGTGCGGTCTCGATCTCGCGGACTTTCGCACCAAGGCGGCCGGTCCAGGCGTCGTGCCCAAGAAGACGCATCCGCAGCGGGTTCTTTCGGTGGGGCGGCTCTCACCCGAAAAAGGGCATGTCGGACTGGTGGAGGCGTTTGCGCATGCGGTGTCGATGGGCGTGGACGCGGAGCTTCGCTTCGTCGGCGACGGGCCCGAGCGAGAGCGAATCGAAGCGCGCGTCACGGCACTTGGTCTTCAGGAGCGAGTTAGTTTTGCGGGGCGGGTTCCCGCGACGCAGGTTGCGCAGGAGTTCCTTCACGCGGACGTCTTTGCGATGTCGTCGTTCATGGAAGGGCTTCCGGTGGTCATCATGGAGGCGCTCGCGATGGAGGTTCCGGTCGTGGCCCCGGCGGTCGCGGGGATTCCGGAACTCATCGAGCACGAGGTGAGCGGTCTGCTCTTTCCGCCCTCCGATTGGACCAAGCTCGGGGTTTGCCTGGCGACGCTCTGTCGCGATCGCGAGCGCGCCGCGACGATGGCCCGTGAAGGACGCCAGCGCGTTGAAGCGGAGTTTGCGATTCAGGAGGCGATCAAGCCGCTACTGCAGCGTTTCGTCATGACTGGAATCGCCCCCGAAACTGACTAGTGGAGGGTGGCGTGAGGGGGGATCCGCCGCTATGACCACCCGCTGTGCGACTACTTGTTTTGCTTCTGCTCGGTGGATGCGTCGCGACCGCGGATTCGCGCCCCGAAACTGATTCTGGAACTGGCACCGTCGATTCCGGTGCGGTTGATACTGGAACCTCCCCCGATCCCGACGCTGGGGTGGTCCCCGGCGTGGATGCGGAGGTCGGCTTCGACGCCGGACCAGGCGATCCCCCGCCTCCCGTCGGAACGGACCCGCGAGACTCCGCGACGGTGTACTGGGTTGGCCACAGCCTGAGCTCGGCGCGGGATGCACTCCACCCGAGCTCGCGCACGCTCTTCGAACTCGTCGGCGATTTCGCGTCGGCCGCCGGGCAGAGCTACGACTTTCATCGGCACACAACGCCGGGCGCGCCGCTTTCCTGGAACTGGAACGAGGAGTCGGCGAAGCGCGCGGAGATCGAGACCCGGGGCGGCCGCTACGACGTCATGATCATGACCGAGGGCATCTCTCTTGCGGAGTCGATCCGCTGGCACAACACCGCGTTTTACGCGCAGCGTTTCTACTGCGCGATGAACAACGCGAACCCGGCGAGCGAGGTGTATCTCTACGAGAGCTGGCATCACCTCTACGGAAGCGACCCCGAGCAGCGTTACCCCGAGCCCCACGTATTCGACTGGCGAGCTCGTCTCGACGAGGATCGCCCGCGCTGGGAGAGCATCATCGACGACGCGATGCGCGCCGATCTGCCGCCGCCGTCGGACATGCCCTACTACGATGGCGGCCGGTGCACGCCGTCGCGTCAGATGCGTCTGATCCCTGCTGGAACCGCGATTGCGGCGCTCGTCGATGCGCTCGAGACGAACGCTCCGGTCTGGGAAGGCCTGACGCGCCATGGCCTCGTGCAAAACGGCTACCGGAACTGGCCGAGCGAGTGGCCGGTCGCGCCGGGAACGCCCGTCGACTGGCGCGCGCGGATGTCGACCCTCGAGACGATTCATCCCGGCGTGCTCGATGACATTCATCCGAACCGAACGCTCATCTACTTCGTGGCGCTCGTGCACTACTCGACCGTGTACCGCCGAAGCCCGATCGGACTGCCGGCCCTCAACGGGGTCAGCCCTTCGCTCGCGCGCGCGATGCAGGAACTCGTCTGGAATGTCGTGACCCGCGATCCGCGAACGGGAGTAACGGGGTAAACGATGCGAGTACTTGGGGGAGTACTCGCACTTGCAGCGGTAGCGGCGATGGTCATCGCCGTTCTTCCTCCGGGTGCACCCTCTCCGCGGGAGGTGGACTGGGAAGGCGCGGCCGACGGTCCCGCAACCGGTCTCCGAGTTGCCTGGGTCGGCCACAGCTTGATGAACGCGCGCGACTCGCATCTCGAGTCCGGCGCGAACGTGATCGAGATGGTGGGTCGCTTCGCCGAGGCGAAGGGCGGTACGTACGCCATGACCGACCACACGCTCTTTGGGGCGCCTCTCTCGCTGCTCTGGCAGGGCCATCCGCACTCGTACACGCGCGACGAGCCCCAGATGGTGGAAGGGCGCCGCGACCTGCTCGAGGGAGAGCACGATGCGCTCGTCGCGACGGAGGGCATTCCGGTCGACCTCTCGCGCGCACGGGAACACAGCAGCTACTACCTGCAACGTTTCTATTGCGAGTTCCTCGAGCGCAACCCGGATGGGCGCGTGTACGTCTACGAAAGCTGGGTTCATCTGCAGGGAAGCGATCCGGAGGCGGAGTACCTTCCGGCGCATCAGTGGACCTGGACGGACCAGCTGCGCTTTGCGCGACCTGGGTGGGACGCGCTTGCGGACGAGGCGATGACCGGCGCGGTGGTCGGCCCTTCGATCAGCGATCGGTTCAACCGTTTTCTTGGAGACGGCGAGGGGTGTGAACCCACGGCGCCGATCTTTCTGATTCCCGTAGCGACCGCGATGCGGGCGCTCGCCGAACGCCTCGAAGAAGCGCATCGCTGGAGCTATCAGGGGCGTCCGCTCACTGCGGCCGATCTGATGTTGAACCCTTACGCGGCGTGGCCCGAGGGATGGCCGACCGAGGATCCCCTCTCGGACGCGGAGGTCGCTGCGGCGTTAGAGGCGCTTCCCCTTCGTCACCCGGACGAAGAGCTCGACGACGTCCATCCGAGCAACCTTGGGGTCTACTTCGCGTCGCTGGTGAGCTACGCGACGCTCTATCGGCAGAGCCCGGTTGGTTTGCCCACGGTTGGGGGGCTTCCCGAAAGTACCGCGCGCGGTCTTCAGGAGCTCGTGTGGCAGGTCGTGGTCAGCGAGCCGCGCACCGGCGTTCGGGCTGAGTAGATCTACTCACGAGTGCGATCGAGCGTCCGCGTACACTTTCCAAATGCGATGGATTCTTGTGGCGGCACTGTTGGCCGTGGCGACGACGGCGGCGGCTCAGCAATCCTGTCGACCAGGCTATTCGTGGAGTCGGCGGGTCGTCGCCTGCGTGCAGACGAACTGCGGGGACGTTCAACACGCGCACTACTCCTACGGCGGGGGGTGCATCTGCGGAAGCGCGGGATCGATCGCGGAACGACCGACGGATCCCAACCAAGCGTGCCGGCTTCCGAGCAATCATGCCGGCTGTCCAAACTGCATCTACGCGTGCGTGCGACCCGGCCGAGCATGTCCCGCCGCACCGGGCGCACCACCACGCGAGTGCAACCTCGATCAGGCGTTTCTCGATCTGGAACGAGATGCCAACGCGCTTCATCGCCAAGGGGAGTCGCTCCGTCGTCTCATTCAAACGGAGCTTCCGACCTTTCCGGCTCTCAACTACTGCGTCGAGTCGAGCGGTTCACGGATCTCCGTCCGCATCAACGGCGGGGAGGGCGCTGCGCATCAGCTGCTTTCCATGGTGAACGCCGCGGAGTCGGCGACGGATATTCTCGGGGCGTTTTCGGACGGAGATGCGGCGACCGCGCGCGGTTCGTTTCGAAACCTCTCGGTGGGGATCCTTCGCTCACTTCGGCAACAGGTGATCGAAGCGCGCACGACGTCGCGGAGGAACAACGACGCGCTCTCCTTCATGCGGGACACGCAGCAGATGGCGCAAAATGTAGAGCGGGTGCGAGAGCGAATGGTGTGCGCGGTCCAGCGCGGACTTCCGGAGTTCTATCGACGCGCCCAGGCGCTCGAGCAAGAGGCGGAAGCACTCGAGCAAGAAATCACGTCGAACCCCGCGTGCGCGAGCGGGCTTCGCCGCCTCATCGCTGTGAAGCTTCGTGAGCTTCGGCGCATCTATCGCTGGCACGCGGAGGGGGTGGTCGCGCCTCCGGGGACGTCGCAGCGCGGCGCGTTTGTGACGCGTCGAACATGGCTCGATTCGCAGGTCGACGCGGGAAGGCGACCGCGCATTTTCTCCGAATATCGCTGCCGCTAGACGGCGCGCACTTTGAACTGATTGTGCGATCGCGCAGGGCTCGGCGTTCCACGCAAGGCGCGAAGTCGATGGAATACTATCGGTATTTTGAGACGAGCAACGCCGCGCGGGACGTCGAGAACAAGCGAACGCGCGGTCAGTTCAAACGAAGCGCGGTCTAGGGCTCCGGCTCTGCGTCGACGCCAG
>JBCDAA010000223.1:0-14580 GCA_039186435.1 Myxococcota bacterium
GAGAGGTTCAATTGTGTTTTGCTGGCCTTGATCCCCGTCGCGCGGAGTTTGGTTTCAGCCGGTCCCGCGATCAGCACGCAGTCGTGAAGCCGAGCGATGCGGCGTAGAGGGTCGAGCTCGCGCACCGGGAGGAAGAGCGTGTGCTCTACCCGGCCGGACGACACCCCGAGCTCCTTCGCTACCTCCGCGATTGCTGCGTCGAGGTTAGCCCGCACGAAGCCACTGATCCGTACGCTCGCCACCTGCGCGTCCTGAGGCGCAAGATCGCAGAGGAAGACCCGCTTTCGAACCCGCGTTGTGTGGTGTCCGAGTTCACTGAGCTTGCCGAGGACGCGCGGTCGCTCGTGCACCGTCGGGTCCCATTCGACGAGTTTCGGATCGGCGGAGTCATCTTGAAGTCCAAGCTCCGCCTCGAGCGCGTCGTGCCCGAGGGAACGAAAGAGCGGGTCACTCCCTTGAGCGAAGCGGAGCGCAAAGAGACGCGTGGCGGACGTGTACGCACGCACTGCGCGGTTCGGGTAGAACGACACGCGATCCCAGAAGGGCCCATCTCCCGGCGTCGGAACGCCAAAGAGCAGCAGTCCTTTCTTCGCTTTGTCCGAGAGCTTGGATCCCTTCCACGGATCGACCGGCGTTTCTCCGAGATCACGAAGAACGTTTGCTGCGTGCTCACGCGCGATGCGGTCCGGATGGGCGAGCAGCCCCTGGTAGAGCCGGCGCGGGTCCTTCATCAATCCGGCCGCGCCATCGATCTGCTTGATCGCCGTTTTCGCGGGGCTCCATTCGTAGAGGAGGCGAAGACCTCCGAGGAGTTCGTCGTCGGTGAGTGCGCCCCCGAAGATCAGTCCGGCGAACTCCCGCGTCTTTGCGCTCCCCACTGACTTGAAGGCATTGAAGAGGACCGTGGGTGTACGCGGTACCTTGGTGAGGCATTCGCGCGCTAACGCCGAAAGCGCCTCCTTCTTCTTGGGACGCGACCGAAAGTAGTTGCTGGAGTTGGGAAGGGCCGCGCAAAGGTCGGCGACCGCAACATCGCGGGCTTCGCCGGTGGTCTCCGCAAAACGCTCGAGTAGTTTCTCTGCCATGGGTTCTCCTGCGGGAAGGGGTCGAGGGTTTCTACGGTTGAGGGCAGCTTCTCTTCCGGGCAAAAACAAATAAAATCAAATGTTTGCGTCGGGTGAAGGATCGCCCATTAACGAAGACGAGCGCCGAGAAACGCGGTCGCAGCTGCGCGTGAGAAGCGTCACTCTCGAGTCGCGAGGAGCCGGGACCAGCTGAGGTCGAGTTCGCCCAGCATGCTCGCTTCGACGTCGGTAACCTCGAGCGCGAGCGAGCTTCGAAACGCGCGGCGAAACCGGTCCTCTGCCCGGCGAAGGTGTCGCGCAGCCGTCGCGCGGTGAACGCCGAGGATGCGCGCAACGTGATCGATGGTCAGCTGCCGTGCGTAGCGATAGCGAAGGAGCCGTCGCGCCTCGTCGTCGAGCTCGGCGAATGCCGCCTCGATGCACCGCCGCGTTTGCGCGCGAATCTCCTCGCGACCAACGGTGAGCTCCGGCCCCATCGCCGTTGAGACAAGGAACGCGGGAAACGTCACCCCCGCGTTGCGCTCCCGCTGAATGTCGACCACGAGACGCGCGAGGATGACGCGCACCCAGGATCGCAGCGAACCTTTCCCCGCGTACGACTCAATGCGCGCGCGCCCTTCGTCGTCGGGAACAAAGAGGCGGATCCGAAGTCGCTGGGCAAGCTCTTGAACTTCGACCGAGCCTCGCCGTGCCGCTCGTGCGACGTCGCCTTGAAAGCGCGCGTCAAACGCCGGGAGTGCCTCGTGCGGGCAGTGCGAGCAAGCGACCGCAACGAGGAGGTCCCGCATGTGCACCGCGTCCGGGCACGCGCGAAGGCGAGCCGCAAAGACCTCAAAGGGAACGGGCAGACCTTCTTCGATCGCCTCGCGATAAGCGTCCTCGGCGCGCACACCGCGATCGTAGCGAAAGTTGGTGGTAGAACCACCGCGTGACGTGCATCGACGAGGAGCAGCTCGCGCAGTTTCTCGACGGAGGTCTCGTGGACGACGAGATTCGATTGCACCTTCGCGAGTGCCAGCGCTGCGAGGCGGTGCTGCTCGAGGCGGTCGCGCTGGCCACCGAGGCCGCCGATCGGCGTGAACGGCCCCATGCGCCGGATACGCCTCGTTACGTCCTCCACGAGCTGCTCGGACGTGGGGCTGCGGGGCTCGTCTTTCGCGCTACCGATCAGGAGCTCCATCGGACCGTCGCGATCAAGCTGGTGCACGCCGCCGTGGATGCACACTCGCTGGTCCACGAGGCGCGGGCTCTCGCGCAGCTCAGCCACCCCAACGTAGTGCAGGTCTACGACGTGGTCAGCCGCGAGGACTCGGTGTTCCTCACGATGGAGTACGTCGAGGGCGGTACCTACCGGCAGTGGGTCGATGCTGCACCTTCGTTGGAAGCGCAGGCTCACGCTCTCCTCGACGTCGCGGAAGGTCTGCGTGCGATTCACCAAGCCGGGCTGGTTCATCGCGATCTCAAACCCGCCAACGTCCTCGTCGGCCGGGACGGTCGGGTGCGCGTTGCGGACTTCGGACTCTCGGGCGCGCAAACTGCAGCGATCCGCGGCGGAACGCCTCGCTACATGGCTCCAGAGCAACGCGACGGGGCTGCCGCCACCGAACGCTCCGACCAGTACAGCTTCGGCGTCATGCTTTCGGAGACCCTGGCTTCCGCCGACGTGTCCGCGCTTCAGCGCCGCTTGCACACAGTCGCGGAGCGGGCGCTCCAGCTTCGTCCCGCCGATCGCTTTGCGTCCATGGACGAAGTCATTGCTGCGCTCCAGCGCGCACTTCGCGGCTCGGGACGAGACCACTACGTTGCGACGCGAGCGCTACTCGTTCTCCTCTGCGTCGCCCATGCAGGTCTTCTCGGCGCGATGATCTACTTCACGCTGAAGGGGGCGGAACCACCACCCACCACGGGCGCGACCTTTGGTTCGCTTTCCTTCGGGTCGAAGGTCTTTGGCATCCTCGTCGCGTGCAACGGGTTTTGGTGCTTTCTCTTCGCACCGCTCGCGGCGATCTTGATGCCCCTCGGCACGATCGGCTTTTGGCGACGGCGCGCGTGGGCACGGCCGGTCCTCTTGGTCTACGCAGTTCTTGCGCTGCCCTTCTGCCCCACCGCGCTTCCGGCGGCGTATCTCTTCTACGCGCTCTCGCGGTCGGCCTTGCGAGCGGAGCTCGCCTGAGACTTCAGCGGCTTCAGCAGCTTGACCAAATCGCCGACCGTACGGTGGCTTTCGAGAGGATGCCGAAGGGGCACGCCACCGTGCAGGCGGTAGTGATTTCGCCGCCCGTGACGCTCTCGCTCGAGCACGCCGGCCTCGACCAGCTCCATCACGATCCGCTGAACAGCCCGCTCGGTGATCCCCACATTTGCCGCAATATCCCGCAGTCGGGTGTCCGGATCCCGGGAAATGCAGAGGAGCACATGAGCGTGATTGCTCAAGAACGTCCAGTCGGAAGCTTCCATCTGAATACCTGAATAGCAAAACCTGAAGTGGATTGCACGTATTCCCGTGCGTATTTTTCATCTCCTTGAGCGGCTTCCCTCGGCACGCTAGGGTCCGCCTCCCGAATTACGGGGTTTTCCATGCGTTCCGCTCTTCTCGGCCTCGGTCATTACGTCCCCTCCAAGGTGGTCACCAACGACGATCTGGCGGCGAAATTCGAGACGAGCGACGAGTGGATTCAGCAGCGAACCGGGATTCGCGAGCGACGCTTCATTGAGGAGAGCGGCACCGGCGCCAGCGATCTCGCGGTACCGGCCGTGAAGATGGCGTGCGAGCGAGCGGGCGTGGACGTTGCGGAGATCGACGCGATCATCTTTGCAACGCTCTCCCCGGACTACTGCTTTCCGGGCAGCGGCTGCTTCCTTCAGGCCAAGCTGGGGCTCGAAGGGATTCCTGCCCTCGACATCCGCAACCAGTGCAGCGGATTCCTCTACGGCCTCCAGATCGCCGACGCGTGGATTCGTACGGGGATGTACCGGCGCGTCGCGCTGGTCGGCGGCGAAGTGCACTCCACCGGTCTCGATTTTTCCAACGAAGGTCGCGACGTCGCCGTGCTCTTTGGCGACGGCGCCGCGTGTGCGCTCCTCGGTCCGAGTGAGGAGGACGAGCGCGGCGTGTTGGACGTAGAGGTTCACGCGGACGGGAAGGGCGCCAAGGATCTGTGGTGTGAAGGTCCCGCGAGCGCTCTCGATCCGCGCCTTACGCCCGCGATGTTCGACGACCGGCGAATCTTCCCGTCCATGAACGGCAAGCAGGTGTTTCGCTGGGCCACGACCCGCATGCCAGAGGTCGCGCGTTCCGTGCTCGAACGAAACGGCTACACCATCGACGACGTTGCGCTCATGGTTCCCCATCAGGCGAACAAACGAATCAACGAGTTCGTTGCCCAAAAGCTCGCGCTCCCGCCGGAGCGGGTGGTTCACAACATCCAGAAGTACGGCAACACCACTGCGGCTTCGATTCCCCTCGCCCTTAGCGAAGCGGTCGCGGAGGGGCGCGCGAGCGCAGGGGACCTGATTTTGTTGGCGGCGTTTGGCTCCGGGTACACCTGGGGCGCGTCGCTTGTGCGTCTTTAACCCTTTACCGTTTCACGAGCATTCCATGAGCAAGTTCTCCGATTTCCTTGAAGCCCAGAAGATCGACCCGCGGCGCGTCCTCCTCGCGTCCAAAGCGGTTGAGTCCTACACCGACGAAGACCAGAAGCTCCGTCTCGCGAAGAAGCGCGTGAAGAAGAACGAAGCGAGCGACGCGGAAAAGGAGCTTGCGACGAAGAAGGGTCGTTCGGGCAAGCCTGTCACCCAGCTTCTTCTCGATCAGGCGATCGACGGGGGCGACCTCACGCGCCGGGCGAAGGTTCGACTTCTTCGGGCCGTCAATCACGTCCTCAAGCAGAAGAGCAAGGACGCGGTCGCCGCAGGCGACCTCTTCTGAGAACGCCCGTGCCCTCCAAGCTCGATCAGCCTGCGCTCGACGCCTTTCTCGCGGACCATCCCGACTGGTCGGTCGAGGGGGATTTTCTCCGCCGCGAGTTCACGGCGAAGAGCGCGCGCGATGCGCTTCGACTGATTCAACGCATCGGGGATCTGGCGGAGGGCGCGTTTCACCACCCGAACCTCGAGTGGGTGTACAACCGCCTCGTGATCCGCCTTCAGACCCACGACGCGGGTGGGATCACCCGACGCGACACGCATCTCGCTGGCTGCGTTGAGGACGTTCTCGGCGAATGACGGGTAGGGGCGGCCCAGGGGAATGACGGGCGCCGCCACCGACCGCGTTGCGGTAGTCGTCAACGGAAACGCGAAAGGCGTCTCCGAAGAGCTCGTCGGTGTCCTCGATCAGATCGTGCAGAGCGGAGACCTCTTCGTTTCCCGCGATCTCGACGAAGGCCGCGACATCGCTGTTCGCATCGTCGAGCGCGGCTACCCGACCGTCCTGACCGGGGGAGGCGACGGAACGTTCACGCAGATGGTGACGTGGATCTGCCGCGAAGCGGATCGGCGCAGCATCGAGCCTCCTCGCTTCGGACTACTGAAGCTTGGCACCGGCAACGCACTGGCTTGGGTGCTCGGGGCCCAGGACGGCGTTGTGGCGGACCTTGGCCGACTCCGAAAGGAAGGCGGGAGCCGCGGCCTTCGCCTCGTGGAGGTCGAAGAGATGATCGCGCCCTTCGCCGGCGTTGGCGTCGATGCGATGGCGCTCGGTGACTTTCATCGCGTTCGAAGCGTGATGCGGCGGATCCCGGTGCTCCGCCGCGTCGGAACGGGCGGGCTCTCGTACGCGATTTCCCTGCCGGGGCTTTCGCTTCCGAAAGTGCTCACCTGGCCGCACCACCCGGTGCGCATCATCAACCTTGGCGAACCCGCCGTTCGACTCGGGGTCGACGGCCAGCCGGTCGGCGAGCCAACCGCGGCAGGCGACGTGATCTACGAAGGGCCCATGCGCGGCGTGTGGGTCTCAACGGTCCCCTATTGGGGCTTCGGGTCGCGCATCTTTCCCTTCGCGGAGGATCGCGAGGACCGCTTCAATTTGCGCGTGGTGGACCTCACCAGCCTCGATGTCGCGTGGAATATTCGCTCGATTTGGAAGGGCACCTACCGGGACGATCGCCTTCACGACTTTCTGGTGGACCACATTCGCGTCGAGCTTCAGCGCCCCCTGCCGTTCCAAATTGGCGGGGATGCTCACGGGGAGCGGCAGACGTTTGACGTGCGTCTCTCGCGGGAGATTCGGGTGGTCGACTACTACGCGCCACCCCCCGTCGAGTAGGCGTTGACCTCGGCCGGTGAGGGCGCATACCATCCGATCGCCTAAACCTCCGAACTCAATAGGGGTTTTTTGCGAATGAAGGCGCAAGCGAAGTGGATGATCGTGATTTCGGCACTCGTCGGAGCGACGGCTCTCGCGGCGCCGATCCGTGGGACGGTGCGGCTGCCCGAGGGGACGACCCCTGAGCCAGAAGGAGGTCTCGAGACCTACTACTGGAAGGTCTGGAACGGATTTTTGGATCCGCGCACTCCTCGACGTGACCCTGGGCGAGAGCTCGCGGTCGTGCTCACCGGCAGTGGTGTGGAGGCCCCCATCGGATGCACCTATCGCATTCAGGGTGGCGACCTTTACCCCCGCACGCTGGTGGCCAAAGGCGGCGCCGCGCTGAGCATCGAAAACCGCGACGGGTGTGCGCACGAACTTCAGTCAGAGGACATTCCTGACTTTGCGCCGCTGGCGACTTCGCCGGGCAACGCGCGCGCGATCAACGTCCCAGCGGGGGGACCCTACGCGATCAGCGATCGGCTCTATCCGCATGTGCAAGGCACGGTCCACGCGCTCTCCGATCTCGTTGCGTGCGCGCGTGTCGACAGCCAGGGCCGTTTCCTTTTCGAGGGAATCCCGAACGGAAGCTACACGCTGAAGATATTCGACGGCGCCGACGAAGTTCACACCGCACCGGTTGAGGTTGCGGACAACGAACCGCTCACCGTGGACCCCATCGCTCTCGGCGGGAACTAACCATGCTGTCACGATTCTTTTATTTTCTGGTCGCAGCGGCGGCGGGAGCGGGCGTTGCGGCGGCGTACATCGCCCAGGATCAGATCAACCGCAACCACGACACGCGGGTGCAGGACCAGCTGCGGCGCGATCGCATCGAGCTTGAGCTCTGGCTTCGCTACGACGCGCGTGCGCGCCTCGACGACATCGCGCCCATGGCGGCCCATTCGGATGTTCGATCGGCGCTTCGTCGTGCGAGCGGCCGGCAGAATCGAAGCGAGCTTGAAGCGTCGCTTCGCGAGTCCCTCGGGCAACGGCTTGCGCAGCTCAACAACCAGCTTGCGGAAGGTGCCGCGCAGCTTCTCTTCGCCGTGGATGCGCAAGGGGAGATCATCGCTCAGCTCGGTGGCAGCGCGCCTCCCGCCGGGGCCGGACTTGGGTCGTTTCCAGTCGTTGCTCGCGCCATCGGCGGCTACATCGGCGACGACATCTGGGTGTACAACAGCGTCATCTACCGGGTGGCCGCCCGTCCGGTGATCGACGGAGGCCAGTACGTCGGTGCGGTCGTGCACTGCACAGAGATCAGCTCGACGCTCACGCAGCGGCTCGCCACGCGCATTCCCGGCGCAAGCCTCGGGTTCTTCGCGCGCGAGCGAATGTTGGCCTCGCACATTGCGCCGGGGGAAGGAGCGCCCCAGGCGCCCCAGCTGGAAGCCGCCCTCCAATCCGCGCTCGAAGACCCCGCCCTCGCAGCGGAGGGGCGCACGGAACCCATCGCGATCGGCGACACGGGCAGAGGTCTTTTCGCGCTGGTGACGGGCACCGCGTCGCATGCGCAGGTTGGTTACGTGATCAGCCGCCCGGTTAGCACGCTCGCGTCCCCGATGGACCTCTTCCGCTACGAGGAGTCGATCGCGACGGTGCCCTGGGTGATCGTGGGCGGACTGGTGGCGATTCTGGGGCTTCTCGGAATCCTCCTGATTTGGTTGGAGCAGAGCCGTCCTTTCGGACGCTTTCGTTCGGTGGCTGCGGCCCTCGCAAAGGGGGACCTTCAGCGGATGGACGAGACGAAGCTCAGTCGCCGCTATCGTCTCGTCGCCCAAGACATTAACACCGGTCTCGAACGGGTTGGCGCAACCGGAGGTGGGGGTCCCGCCGCGCAGGCGAAGGACCTTGACGCGATCCTCGGTGCCAGCCCCGAAGCGAGTTCGACGCCCTTCTTTGGGTTTGCGGGTTCTGACGGGGGAGGAGACCCACAGGACCTTCCTCCGGCGCCTGCGCCGAGTCCGGAGCCCTTCGCCCCGGAGCCTTTTGCCGCGCCTCCCGCGCCAACTCCCGCGGCTCCTCCAGCGGCGGCTCCTCCAGCACCGGCGCCGCCTCCGCCCGCGCCCCCTGCAGGCCCCGTCGAGCTCCCCCCGGTGCCGTCGCCGACCGCCTCGGCGCCGGAACCTCCGCCGGCTGCGCCTCCCGCTGGGCCCCCGTCGATACCTTCCCCCGCGGATTTGATTCGTCCTCCGCTTGGGGACGACTTTGACGAAGATGAAGGCGCGACGATGGTCGCCCAGGTTCCGGAGGAGCTCCTCGCCGCCGCCGCGGAGCGGAAGAACGACGAGGAAGCCCATTTCCGGCAGGTCTTCGACGACTTCGTGGCGATGAAGCGCGAGTGCGGGGAAGCGACAACGGGCCTCACCTTTGAGCGCTTCAGTCAGACGCTCCGAAAGAACCGAGACACGATCGTGTCCAAGCATGGAGCGAAGGACGTGCGCTTCAGCGTCTACAAGAAGAACGGGAAGGCCGCGCTCAAAGCGACACCGGTGAAGGCGTAGGTGCCTCGAGCGAGACTCCGAAGCGTGCAAAAGCGCGCTCGTAAGGGCACCCGCAAACGTGCGCCCGCGCGCGCCCGTAACCGCAATTAACGAGAGCCGGCGTCAGTGCGCCGGCTCTATGCCCGTACCACGAAAACCGAGGAGTCTGTTGAATCGAACCCCTACCGTTCCGGTAGGTGGGAGCCGCATCGCGTCACTTCAGGCTTCCCGGTGATGATTGCCGGGTCTGCACACCATGGGCGACTCAGCCCCCGATTCGAGTAAGTCAGGGATTCGTTTCGCTACCTCGTGAGCTGCAGAGGGACATAAAAATAACGTAGCGACGTGACCCCACCGGGTCAACGGGCAGTCATGCGTGGATCGACTCGTGCATGGCGAACGCGTTTCGTTGCAACGTAAACGAGATCAAGAACGCGCCAACTTGAAAGCGAAAACAATTCGGCGCGTTGGGTCGTCAGCGATCTTCCGTGCCAACCCAGGGAACGTCCTCGGTGTTGGCATCAAGATTTGCGACGCGCGCAAGCGTAAAGAGAAGGTCGCTCAAACGGTTCAAGTAGATCACGAGTTCCGAGCGCACAGGCTCGTCGACCGCAAGCGCTGCGACGCGTCGTTCCGCCCGACGACAAACCGTCCGCGCGACGTGAAGATGTGCCGCCGGAAGGGCCCCGCCCGGAAGAATGAACGTCTTGAGGGGAGGGAGCCGCCCGTCCGCTTCGTCGATGTCTTTTTCCAACCGCTCGATCGCCGCGCCGTCGATCGGGACGAATCCCTTTAGCTCCCGGCCCGGGACCGTCGCGAGCTCCGCACCGAGGTCGAAAAGCTCGCTCTGCACACGATGGAGCAGGGTGTCCATGGTCCCTTTCGGGAGCGCCGCGCGCGCGACGCCGATGACGCTGTTGAGCTCGTCGACTTCCCCGTACGCCCAGACACGCGGCGCCGCTTTTGAAACGCGGGCGCCTCCAAAGAGTGCGGTTGTGCCTTCATCCCCTGTCTTGGTGTAGATCTTCACGACGACTCCTCGCTACGAAAGCGGGTCCCCTTGCCGAGGCTTCGTCCCGCTCGATAGGTTTTCGCGTCCAAGCGCTTTCGATTTGGGTCTTGGAGCACCTCGATCGCGAGCGTCCCGGTTCCGCAGGCAACGTGCACGCCTTCGGTTCCCACAACCTCGCCCGGCGTTCCATGCGAGCCCTCGTTGGAGATCACGCGCGTCTGGTGCACTTTGACGCGCCGGTCCTCGAGGAACGTGAATGCGCCGGGCCACGGCGTCATGCCGCGCACGCGATCGTGGACCTCCTGTGCGCTCTGCTCCCAGGTCAGGCGACCGTCATCTTTCGTGAGGAGCCGCGCCATGGTCACGCCATCGTCCGGCTGTGGCGTTGGCGAGAGCGTTCCGTCCACCCACTGAGCGAGCTCCTCACGGAGCAGCGATGCGCCGAGGGCGGAGAGTCTCACGGCCAGCTCGCTCGTGGTTTCGGCCGGCTCGATGGCGGTGCGCCGAACGGCAAGCATCGGGCCCGTGTCCATCCCTTCGTCCATCTGCATCAACGTGACGCCGGTTTCCGCGTCGCCGCTCGCGATCGCCCACTGAATGGGCGCCGCCCCGCGCCAGCGCGGGAGGATCGAACCGTGAACGTTCACGCACCCGAGGCGTGGCGCATCGAGGACCGCGCGCGGAAGGATTCGGCCGTACGCCACGACGACCCCGACGTCCGCTTCGAGGGAACGCACGCGCTCCGCGAAGTCTGCCGTCCGGACCTTTCGTGGTTGCCAAACGGGCAGACCGAGCTCTTCCGCGCGCACCTTAACCGCTGGTGCACGGAGTGACATTCCGCGACCCGCGGGACGGTCGGGCTGCGAGATCACCGCAGCCACGTCGGCGAACTCGTGGACCGCATCGAGGCACGGCACGGCAAACGCCGGGCTTCCAAAAAAAACGACGCGCACGGGATGACTCGGGGCTAGGGGCGGACTTCGGTTGCCGCGCGTTTGATCATCGAACGATGCAACATTCGACGCCGAAGGACACCGAGGCGATCGATCATGAGCTTGCCTTCCAGGTGATCGTTTTCGTGCTGAATCGCGATCGCGAGGAGGCCGTCCGCCTCGAGCTCGAAGGTCGTGCCGTCGCGGTCCTGAGCACGCACGCGCACCCGCTCCGCTCGGCTAATTTCCTCGCGCGCCCCTGGAAAGGAGAGACAGCCTTCATCAAACGACGTCTTCCCGTCGAGCTCGAGGATCTCGGGGTTCGCAAAGACGCGCAGGTCGCTGGGCTCGTCGTCCCCCGTGGCGACATCGACGATGAAGAGCCGAAGGGACACCCCGATCTGTGGCGCGGCCAAGCCAACCCCGGGAGCCGCGTACATCGTTTCGGCCATGTCGTTCAGCAGCTCTTGAAACTCGGGACCAAAGTCGGTCACCGGCTTTCCGGGCGTCCGAAGCCGCTTGTCGGGGTAGTGAAGGATCGGGCGAACAGCCATTAATCCCAGATTTAGTGGCAGAGGGGTTGCCTCGCAAGGTCGCTAAACCCGCAGCGACTCGGCGTATGCGCGGCGCAGGCGGTCATTCATCAGCATTTCCGACGCCTCGTCGATCGCGATCAAGGCTTCACGCCGGAGACCATCGAGATTTTCGAGCCCAAGAAAGGCAAGGTCCATCAGCGCGAGCTCCCGTGAAAGCCGCCGGCGGGCTTCTTCGACCTCGCGCCGGGTCGCCTCGCGCCGAAGCTCGAGGATCGCAAAATAGCTTCCTTCGAGCGCCCTCGCGTGAAGCGCCAGGAGGCGTTCTCGAACGAGTGCCGCGTTGATGACGTAGTCTCGCGCTTCGCCATCAACACGAACGGCGTCTCCTGCGGCGAGCGTGAAGAGAGCCCCGGCAACCCCAGCGCCGGGCGGAGGAACGCTCAGCAGTTCACCCACGGCCCCTTCGGCGGCCGCTTCAAACGCCGCGACCAGTTCGGGCTCCAGGCCCGCGTCGAGCGCACGTGCTGCGAAGGTATTCGAAAGCACGAGTTTGCTCTGACGCTCAAAACCGAGCCAGCGAAGCGCGTCTTCCGCGCGGACCGTTCGCCGTGCCTGCTCGCACGCCACTGCCATCAACGATCCGGCAAAAACCCGCGGGCCGCTCGGCGATGGCTGCGACCGAAGCGCAAAGCGCGCTTCCGGCATGGTGATGAGCTCACCGATCAGATCTTCGCGGGCGCGTCTGACGCGTGCGGCGAGCTCGTACTCGCTGAGGTGTCCAACGCGGACCTCGTTTTGGAGCAATGTGGTCGCGCTCTCCTCGTCGTCGACCGAAGTTCGAAGCCGACCCTCCGCCCGAAGCTGGGCCGCGACCCGCAGGTACGTGGGTCCCTCAAAACCAACAACCTGATGGCGATGGATCGTGAGCACCATCGACGGGCCGCCGGGAACGTCGAACTGCACTGTGGTCGCGCGGGCTTCGTCGTGCGCTTGCCACAACACGCGGAGTGCACCAGCGGCGGGGAGCATTCCCTCGCGGGTGAGGTCGGAGTGGACCGTACTGCTCACGGAGTCACCGCCCCGCTCCTGCACGGTATGCGGAGTCCGTTCGCCCTCCTCGATCGGGCTTTCGGTGGACTCGATCAGGTCGGCGGTGCCCACGAAGGTGAACGCTTCGAGGGGGTCGGCTTCCGGAACGTCGAGAGGCAGTGAGACCTCGGCGAGCATTTGGTCGGGAACGATTTCGTCCGCCGGGTCGTCACCCCCAGGAAACCGGAGGTCCAGCGGCGCCTCACTCGGAAAGATCCGGCGGTCGGCCTCCCGCAACATCTCGACGAGATGAGCGCTGAGCTCTGCGGTGTAGCCCACGGATGAACCGGTCGTACCAGTGCCCGTCACGATGCCGACGCCAATGAGTCCCGGAGAGGACGTGGGGGGCACGTTTGAGGACCGCTTGCCGATCACGGAGACCGCGGACTTCGGAATTGGAAATTCGTCGAGGGTCGGCGGCTGGTCTTTGGGTTTGTCCTTCGGCGGCAGGTCCTTCAGCTCGAGGTTCATCGTCGGCTCACGGATCGGCGGTGGTGGCACCGACTCGGGTTCCGACTCGGCGGGCGTCGGCGCAGGCATCGTCGCCCGCGATCGCGGATCGGAGGGCGGAGGGAGATGCTCCCGAAGGACGTCAAAGAGCTTCGGGACCGCGAGCGGGCGCCGAAAAACCGCAATCGACTTCCACGGCTCCTGTTCTTCGGCGTCCGGGAGCTCCCACCCGACGACGATGCGCAGAGGCTTGTCGACCTTGGCGATGTCGTCGTCGAAGCCGGGGAGGCTTCGGTCCACGATGACCGCGTCGGCCTCCTCGCTGTCGCGGAGGTCGTCCGCTTCGCGTACGTCATAGCCTGCGGATCGCAGCGTTCGCGCGATCCATCCACCTTCGGCGCCAGGAATGACCACATCGATGCGCGGGGGCTGCACGGCGCGAAGGATAGCGAGTCGCAACCCTTGTCACCAAGGACTGATAAGGTCCCACCGTGGCCTCCGAAAAAACCGAGGAAGCAACACCCAAGAAGCTGCGGGATGCCCGAAAGCGCGGGGAGGTGCCTCGGAGCAAAGACCTCGGGACGGCCGCGGTCGTGTTGGCCACGGCGGGCGCGATGACCGCGAGCGCTCCCTTCGTGCTTCGAACCCTGGAGGAGAGTCTCCGTCTCTCTTTTCGTGCGGCGGCCGGAGAGCTCCCGGGAGATCCGCGAATCCTTCGGGCGGCGCTTTCCCTCGGTGTCGACGCGGCCCTCCCGGTTGTGTTGGCAGCGCTTCTCGCGGGAACCGTCGTGTCGTTCCTCCAGGTGGGGCCGCTCGTGACGGCCGACCCCATCAAACCGAAGTTTGAGCGCCTCGATCCCATCAAAGGTCTCAAGAACCTCTTCAGCCAGCGGCAGCTGATCGAGTTGATCAAGACGCTGCTCAAGATTGGAATCGTGGGGGCGGTGGCGTGGACGGTTCTCCGGGACGGTCTCCGGGGGGTCGTGAGTCTTACGGGTCGCGACGCGCTCGGAACGCTTGAGGCCGCTGGCGAGCTTGTGACGGCGCTGATGTTTCGCGTTGGCGGAGCGCTCCTCGCGGTCGCCATTTTGGATCTCTTCTATCAGCGCTGGCGACATCGCCGCGATCAACGCATGAGCAAGGACGAGGTAAAGCGTGAGTACAAGGAATCCGAAGGTGATCCCCACGCCAAGCAGCAGCGCGAGCGCTTGCACCGGGAGATCATCGATCACGACACGGTGGAGCAAGTTCGCGCAGCGGATGTGCTCGTCGTGAACCCAACCCATATTGCGGTCGCGCTTCGTTATGAGGAAGGTGTGACCGACGCGCCGGAAGTTATCGCGCAGGGGCAGGAGCATCTCGCCCGCCGAATGATCGAGGCGGCGCGTGAGGCCGGCGTGCCGATCATGCGAGACGTCCCACTCGCTCGTGCGCTCTTCGAGCTTGAGCTTGGAGAAGCCATCCCCGAGGCTCTCTACGAAGCGGTAGCCGCGGTTCTGAAGGCGGCTTGGGCGGAATCGGAGGCGATGAAAGTGGAGAGGCGATGAAAGTGGAGAGGCGATGAAAGTGGAGAGGCGATGAAAGTGGAGAGGCGATGAAAGTGGAGAGGCGATGAAAGTGGAGAGGCGATGAAAGTGGTGGAGCGATGAAGGTTGATCGCAAGCTTCCCGGTTTTTCGGGTATCGAAA
>JBCDAA010000224.1:0-14573 GCA_039186435.1 Myxococcota bacterium
CGCGCAAAAGTCGAAGGCCCTGCGGAACGAAACGGGAGGACTCGCGCGAAAAACCGACGGAACTCGCTTCCCGACGCCAGACTTCGCGTGGGTTCGGTTTCGACGCGTGCGAGCCCTTCCTCGCTGCCGAAGTCGCTTTTTCCCCCCCGAGGGAATTTCGAAGAGGACAACGGCGTTCCCTCGAGCGTTGTCCCCGTATCCGAGAACACGAACGGATCCGCGCGAAGTTCGCGGATGGTGAACGAACGCTAGCCCGTTTGTGCGAGAGTTCGTAGAGAAGGTGGATTCAGACGGAAGTCAGTCCATCGCGGCTAGAAGCCGCCGAGGTGAAACGAAAGCCACACCGCACGCCCGTCGGCGGGCTTCAGCGTTTCGGCCACGTCGCGAAGTGACCACTCGAAACTCAGTTCGAACGAAACGCGCTCCGCGTCGTGCCCATTCGCCTCGTAGTACCCCGCAGGTACCCGCTCGTCGGTCATCGCGAGGCAAAGGTCGCCCACCTCGAGCTCGGGCGCGCCCTCGTTGTCGATGACGAACTCGCCAATTCGCTCGCCGTCGATGAAGAGGTCCCACGCCGACACCCCCGCTCGCCGCATCTCGGAAAGCAGCTCCGTGAGGCGAAGAAAGGAGGTGTCGCCGCTGGCGAGCACCCGGACGGACCCGCCGTCTCGGAGAATCGCGCTGGGCGCGATCCCTTCCCGCGGCGAAGACGGAGCGAACCCCGGCGTCTGATGGACAGCCACGAGCTCGGAGTCGAAGTAGACCCGATCCTCTTTCATCGTGAGAACGACGGGCACGGCTTCGTCGGGCACGGCAACTTCATCGGGCACGGCGACTTCAACGGTCTCGTCGTTAGTGCGCGCACAACACCTCCCGAAGAGGCAGCTGCTGGTGCTCGCCAACACGCCAAGCGCGAGTGCGCCAACGATCAACGCGAAACGGACGTTCGATGACGACCGCTGCCAGCGAAGAACGACAAGGCGGCGAAAGAGACCAAAAATCGAGTTCGGGCGCATCTCCACCAGCGTAGAAGGCCCACGACGCTGCGCGCTAGCCAAATGTCGGTGATTGGTGCGGAAGAGAGGACTCGAACCTCCACGCCCGAAGGCACGGGAACCTAAATCCCGCGCGTCTGCCAGTTTCGCCACTTCCGCTGGGCCGAGGAGTCTATCCTATTTTGGCGCTGCATCCACGAGGAGGGACTGCGTCGAACGGCCGATCGGCCCTTCTTCGTCGAGCAGCAGGCTCTCCGCCATGCCCCATCCCTCGGGCTGCGGATAGCTCACGGCGTCGAGGCAAACCCAGTCCGACACCGGCGCGCGAAAAAGCGTCACGGTGAGGTCCGGGTTGATGAAGACAAAGCGGTCTTTGTCGAGAACGTTTGCAACGCCGTTGTTGGAGTCCGCAGCGATCACCACCCGCTGCATGGGCGACGTCATCTCGCCTGCAACGAGGGGAACGCGTGGCCTCATCCACAGCCCCGCACTGCGACCTCCCCAATCGCCGTGCGCGCGACGTTGCTCCATCGCCCGGTGATACCCCTCGTCCCACCGAAAGAACGGAAAGCACGTTTCTGGGCTGTCCTCCGGCGACGGAATCGAGGGACGCGGCGGTGGCGGAAGTTCACCGAACACGAGCTCCGTTTCACGGACCGCCAACCCGCGACAACGCGCGACGCGTTTCCCCTCCGCGAGCAGTTCACCGTCGAGAAACTCCACTCGCTTGCCCGGGCGCGCCACCTCCGCGCGAGTCTCCAGGCGCCCGATGGGAATGGGTCGTTCGATCTCGACGGTGATGCGGACGAGATGAAGTTTCGTCGCCGCTTCGAGGGCGCGCGCGAGGAGCGCGGAAGGTGGACCGGCGTGCTGATGATCCCGGCTCCACGGACCTCGGGTAAAAACGGTGGCGCGAAAGGCGTCGCCTTCTCGCAGATAGAATGCGTCGCTCATTCGAGGATCACCCGAACGCTTTCAGCAACACGCTTGGCTTTGGCCCGCGCGGCCGAAACGTCAGCTCCGCGAGCGAGCCCCACACCAAGACGTCGATGCCCATCGATCTCGGGCTTTCCAAAGAGCCGTAGTGCGGTGTCCGGCTCCGAGAGTCCCCTTGGATCGATCGCAAAACGAGGCGCGCTGCTCGTCCCTTCCCCGAGCACCACATAGCTCGCACCGGGGCCGTGAAGCTGAATCTTCGGTATCGGCAGCCCGAGGATCGCCCGCGCGTGAAGCGCAAACTCGCTGAGGTCCTGGGTGATCATGGTGACCATGCCCGTGTCGTGAGGACGCGGCGATACCTCGCTGAACCAGACCTCGTCACCCTTGATGAACATCTCGACGCCGAAAAGCCCAAGGCCGCCCACGTTGCCCGTGACCTTGGCCGCGATCTCCTCGGCGCGGGTGCGCGCAGCCGGACTCATCGGCTGCGGCTGCCACGACTCGTGATAGTCCCCGTCCACCTGGCGATGGCCCACCGGCTCGCAAAAGCTCGTCGCTGTTCCGCCCTTGCCGTCGCTGTGGCGCACGGTCAGCAGCGTGATCTCGTAGTCGAAGTCGATGAACCCTTCGACGATGACGCGCCCGGCGCCACCGCGTGCCTCCTCGGTGGCGATCGACCACGCCGCCGCGATGTCCGCGGGACCCTTCGCGGTGCTTTGCCCCCGACCCGAACTGCTCATCACCGGTTTGACAACGCAGGGAAACCCTACTTCGACCGCCGCGGTCGCAAGCTCGGCCTCGCTGTCGGCAAATCGATAAGGCGACGTCGAAAGGCCGAGCTCCTCGGCGGCAAGACGGCGAATGCCCTCCCGGTCCATCGTGAGCCGCGCCGCCCTCGCGGTTGGAATCACAGTGCGGCCTTCCTTCTCCAGGGCGAGCAAGGTCTCAGTCGCAATGGCCTCGATCTCTGGCACGATCAGGTCCGGCGACTCCGCCTCCACGACGCGCCGGAGCTCTTCACCGTCCAGCATCGGAAACACATGGCTGCGATGTGCAACCTGCATCGCGGGAGCGTTTGCGTAGCGGTCGCAAGCCACGACTTCGACGCCAAAGCGCTGCAATTCCAATGCTACCTCCTTGCCGAGTTCCCCTGAGCCCAGCAGGAGCACCTTGGTTCGCAAAGACGTCGTCGCCGTTCCGAGATCGATCATGGCTTCGGCATCTCAGATCCCACGAGGAGGATCAAGACGCACGCCTCCGCTGACACTCGCTTACATCCTCGTGTCAGACCTTTCGCGCTGAGCGGCCTTCACGCAGATCGTTGCAATGCGGTTTTTCTGCGTGCTGGCCTCTCTTCTTGCGTGCTCCCCTTCCACCTCGGGCCCTCGCGGCCGCGACGCGGGCAATCGTGTCGATGCCGGCGGAGGCATGGACGCCGGGCCGGTCGACGCCGCTGTGCCCGAACGGGACGGCGATCTCCCGGACGTTGCGATTCCAACCCCCGACGTGGGCGTCGACAGCGCGACCTGCGGCACGACACCGCTCCCGGTGAGCTTTCGATCACCGCGCGTTCTCGTCCTCTTCGATCGCTCCTGCTCCATGCGACGTCTCGTCGACGGCGGCGACTCGAGCGGCGAGGATGATCCCAACAGCCGCTACCAAACCGCACGCCGCGCCATCGAGCGACAGGTCGGACGCTACGGCGATCGCGTGCATTGGGGCATCATGCTCATCCCGGAGCTCGAGCTGGACTGCGACGGCGTGCCCACGATTCGCGTTCTCCCCGCCGCCGGACGTCAGGATCGAATCCGCAACGTCTTCGCGAACCCGCGCGTGAATCCGGAGCGCCTTTGCGCCAACGGCCGGCAGCCTCGTGTCACCCCGACGCTCCAAACCCTCGAATCCGCTGCATCGATCACGGACTGGCGTGCCGACGGACATGATCACGTTGCGCTCGTGGTCACGGACGGCGCCTCTGGCTGTGGCTCCACCGTCGGTCGACTCGAAAGCGCGACGCAGGCCCTTCGCGACCTTGGGGTTCGCACCGCCATCGTTGGCTTCGGACCTGAAGTGACCGGCGACAGCGCCCGCGGAAAGCTCGACGCGATTGCGCTCGCGGGCGGACTCTCCTCCTCGGCCGCTTCCCCCCACTACTACATCGCCGACGACGAAGCGTCCCTCGATAGCGCCCTCGATCGCATCCTTCGCGAGGCGGTTTCGTGTCGCTTCGACTTGGAAACGCCGCCGCCCGCCGAAGATCGCGTGTTCGTGTTCGTCAACGACGAGGAAGCGGTCCGCGACGATGCCAACGGTTGGCGTTTCAACGAAGGATCCGTTGAACTCGTAGGAAGCTCTTGCGAGCGACTCCAGCGCGGCGAAATCACGCGCGTGAACGTCGTCTTCGGCTGTCCCGAACTCGTCTGCGAACCCCAGCCCGAAACCTGCAACGGGCTGGACGAGGACTGCGACGACCGCATCGACGAAGGCTGCCTTCTCTAAACCACCTTCCCTAAAGCGCTCTCCAACCGCCCAAGGAACGCCGAGGGCTACGAGAGCGGTCGATCGATCCAGTACCCCTCGCGATCGCTCGAAAGAACGTCCCCCAGACCAAGCTGTCGCAACCGGCGTACGGCCGTGTGCACGCGCCGCGCCGCGCTTCCCGGTTTGGTATGCGCTTCTCCTGGCCACGCCGCCGCGAAGAGCTCCTCCTTCGACATCGGCGCGTCCGCGCGCACGAGCGCATCCAGCAAACGTCGCAGCGTCGGACGCCGGGTGAGCTCGACCCACGCGCCCTTGTCCACGCGAAAGCGTGCTCCATCCCAGGCGAGGGAGCGCTTGCTGCTCAGCGTCCTGGAGGGATGCTCCAGCCTTCCCGCGAAGCGCCAGTGCCAATCTTCCGCAGACGGACCTTCGGGCTCCTTTTCGCCGGCAGCGAGCGCGGCGAGTTTTTGGCGGGCCGCGAGCTCCCCTGGATCGCGACGATCCTTTGCCCGATCGGGGGCAGCGGGGCGACCTTCCGTGAACGCGAGGACCGCCTCAAAGAAGTCCGCGGAACGTTCGTCGCCGATGGCCTCGAACGCCCGGATGGCCTCTCGAAGCGCGCGCTTCGCTTCCTCCGCCCGACCCGCTTCAACCAAAAGCGTCGCGCGGTACGCCTCGCACGTGGCTGCCGACCGCGGCGTCCCAGCCCGCGTCGCCGAACGAATCGCGCGCGCATACGCTTCGAACGCCTCGTCGTGTTGTCCGGCTTCCTGCGCAGCCAGCGCCAACGAAAACTCGACCAGCCGCGGGCTCGCGTCCTCCCCGAGAGCCTCCGTCGCCTCGAGGGCATCCCGAAGGATTCGATTCGCCCCCGCCTCACCGCGATCGAGGGCCAGGAGCCCACGAAGGGTGCCAAAGCGCGCTTCCGCGGCGGTGTCCCCCTCCATCGTCGCCCAACGAAGCGCGTCATCGAGGACCTGAACCACCGGGACGGCATCCCCGCCTTGATGATGGTGCAGATACGCGGCTTCGGCTCGGGCCCAGATCCCGACGCGATCGGCGGCGGGCTGCATCATCGCGACATCAAACGCTCCCGGCTGCCCTTTGAGAAACGCAGCCATCGCGCGAAGGAGGAACCAAACCCCACGAAGCGACCCCGCCGGCTCGTCCCCAAGCATCGCCTCGACGGACCCCGCATCGCTCTCGGCGGCATGGGTTCGCGCCCCGACGCAGCCGTAGAGGGCGTTGGTCTCCGGGGCCGCCCCTTCCCATCGGCGAGGCCAGCGCTGCAGCATCCGGCGTCGCTCGCGCACCGGAAGACGCGTTTCGTTGGCCACCGCGACCACGGTCGCAAGCTTCGCTTTGGTCTCAGCGTCGAGTCCCTCCCAGGCGAGCGCGGCCACGAGCGCGCCCCGGAGTTTCGCGAGCGCTTGAAACGCACCTCGGTCGCGAGGTCCCCACGGCGGCTGCGCAAGCTCGAATCCCCGCTTGGCAAGGGCCGTCGCGACCTCGCGCTCGCCGCGCCGATCGACGAGCTCTCGGAGCGCACGTCCTCGAACGACTTCGAGAATTCGAAAGCCACTCGGCGACCGCTGCAGGAGCGATCGTTCAACCAGCCCCTGCAGCGCGTCTTCTGCACCCGCCGCGAGCGAGGCGAGGGCGAGATCGATCGGTCCCGGAAGAAGCGCGAGACGCCCGAGGAACTGCCGAAGCCTTTCGGGAAGCGCTGCGAACGACGCATCCAGCGCCACGTCAAGGGTCCGGCCGCGGGTCGCTTCAAGACTTACGACCAGGTCCTTGGGGGTCAGCGCCAAGGCGCGCGCCGCAGCCAGCTCGATCGCGAGAGGCAGTCCGTCAAGATGCGCGAGGATCGCCTCCGTCTGCGCTGGAGTTGGCGCCGGAAGCGAGAGTCGCGCGAAGTGGCGCGCAAGGAGCGCGCCGGCGTCCGCTTCACCAAGCGGGTCGACCGCGACGCGAAACTCACCGTCGACGTTCAGCACCGTCTGGGACGCGATCACAAAGGTCGCCCCCGATGCCTCCAGCCATCGCGGAAGGCGCTTGGCCAACACCGAGAGCACCGACTCCACGTCATCGAAGACGACAAGGTCCAGCACCGCAGTCCGCCAGGCATCCTCCACGCGTTCCAGCCCGCCCGAACCAGAAAGCGCGAGGGCACTCGCAACTCGCTGGTCGACATCGTCCTCGGTTGCGCCCGCAAAGGAGACCCGAAGCGTTGCATCCCGGGAGAGACGAGCCGCGAGCGCGCTCTTGCCAACCCCGGGTGGACCGTGAAGCGTGATCAGCACCTCGCCATCGTCGAGGAGCGACTCAACGCGCGACCGAAGCGCAGCTCGACCGATCAGTTCCACAAACCCTCATGCTGCCCGTCCGGCCGGAAAGGTCAACGTACAGCTCGCGCGCTCTCTACGGACAGCAGCGGGGCGGCGCACTTTTTAGCAGTGCCGTTTTCGTGTCCACCGAGAGAGCGCGCCATCCTTGGTAAAGGCGACGCGCCAGGGCGTCGACCGCCTCTTCGTCGATAGCGTTCCCGGTGAGAAAAACCCGTTCAACGTGCTTCAGTGTTTCCGAATCCGCGAGAGCAAATGCCCCCTCGTTCGTGATGCCGGTGCGATGGAGCCCTAGCCGCTCGAGCTGCGACACGAAGTCGCTCGCTGCGATCATGCTCGCGCCCCGGTCGCCGATCGGATTTCCAGGAAGCAGGAGCCCTTTCGGGCGCGCTCGGCTTTCGAGGAGAACGCCGAGAAGCTGTGGATCGATCCCGCAGTGCCCGAGGAGCGCCCACTTCAACCCTTCCGCTTTCGCGAGAGCCGCCATCGAGTGCATCTCAAGAGCCGTATCCCGCAAGAAGATGCGCTCGAGACCGTGAACCCAGCGATGCGAGAAGAACGCTGCAGGCTTTTCCACTCGACTAAGGTGAAGCTCCTTCAACGCGCCAAGCTGAGGCCCGAGTTCCGCTCCATCGATCGCGCTACCACGGCAGTGGCGCGATGTCTCGAGCCGGAGGTCCTCAAGCTGCGCCAGGCGGCGTCCACGCAGGGTCGTAAACCCGCCTGTGTACTCAAGCCGCTGTAGCCTTTCGAGGTGGGGCGCGTCGAGAAGTGCGAGAAGCCCCTCCCCCGTGGGGACAGCCGCCGGATCGTCCCCGTAGTTCTCGGGTCCGATCGCGAACTCCGCGAGCCGCCGAAGCTCCATCTTCGCGAACGCCGCGAGACCTTCATCACTGACGTCGCATCCCCGAACCGTCAGCGAGGTGCACGGAAACTCGCCGAGTGCCACCAATCCTGCATCGCCGATCGGGTTTTGGAAGAGGTCGACCCGATCAGCCGAAAGAGCGCCCGTCACAAGGGTACGTATCGCCCTCGCATCGAGGCCGCTGTTTCGAAACGAAAGGGTTTCGAGATGATGGTTCCAGCGCGCCAGCGCGACCATCGCTCCAGAAAGTGGCGCGCCGTTGAACCGAAGCTCCTCAAGGGACGGCATGTTCCACCGCGGAATCGCCGCTCCGTCCCCGAGGCGCGTGGTGTCAAGGTCCAGATGGCGCAGCTTTGGCAACGACAACTGGGCGAGAGCGCTCACGAGCGCGTCACCTTCCGGCGAGGAGATCGTCAGCGACTCAAGCTGCGGCGCCCAGCGCGCCAACGCGATCATCTCCGCACCCCCCGCTGGAACCTCCACCACCAGCTCTTTCAAAAAGGGAAGTCGCGCCCGCGCAAGGGCATGCAGATCGCTCGTCGTGAGCCGCTGCCCCTGGAGATTGATGATCGCGAGCTGATCCCACGTTGACGGCGCGTTGGTCGCCGCGATGATGCCCGGCGGGATCTTCGGCGACCGCATCATGATTCCGGTGTAGCGACCAATGAAGATCGAGTCGTACTTGAGGTGCCGAAAGAGTCGAAAGCGCGGATCCGCTTCGCCGCGCACCATGCGCTCGTCCCAATCGAGACGGCACATCGTCGCCCGTAGCTCGTCGGGCCAGTGCGCGAGAAACCCGTTGAGTCGTTCGATCCGATCCCGAGGAACGCTCGGGCCAAGGCTCTCCAGCACCTCGACAATGTCCCGCCAGCGCTCGGGTGTCGGCTCGCCCTGACAGAGTGCTTCCAGCATGCCCAACATACGCACAAACGCGGCGGGATCCCCTCCGGACATTGAAAGCGAGCCCCAAAATGGACCCGCCCTGCGCGCTCAGCTCACAATGAGTCCTTGCACCACCCGCAACAGGTGAACTTCCTTCGACTTCTCGCCACCCTGGTCTCGGTGCTGGTGGCGCAGTCGTTGGTCCACCCGAACGACGGTGCAGCGCCCGTTCTCCTTCACCTCTTCTTCGTTACCTCCCTCGCGATCGCCGCCGCATCCGTCGCGGGCCAAGGAACCGTTCGGTTCTCCGTCTACGCTCTCGGAATTGTCGCGTTCAGCTCCGGATGGGCAGCAATTTGGTTTCCGCTTCGACCGGTTCAGCTCCTCGTCTTCGCAAGCCACCTTGGGTTCTTCTCGCTGGTTTGCATGAACGTCCTCCGGCACCTCTTTCGCAGATCGACGGTCGGAAAGAACGAACTCTACGCCGTCTGTTGCGTGTACCTCCTGGCAGGCATCGCGTGGGCCTTCCTCTTCGCCTTCATTCACACGTTCGTCCCCGAGTCGTTCGACCTCACGCGCGGTAGCGGCGACGAGTTCGGCGACCTGCTCTACTTCAGCCTCGTCACTCTTGCGACCATTGGCTACGGCGACATCGTCCCGCTTTCCAAGTTCGCGCGGATGGCCGCCGTTCTCGAAGCGCTCTTCGGTCAGGTCTTTCTCGCGATCCTCGTCGCGCGCCTGGTGACCTCCGTCAGAGGGACGAAACACGACGAGCTCGCCCCCAACGAGTAGGTCTACGCGAGCAGATCCATGGTGATCATCCCGTCCGCGCAAGGCCAGATGCGGTGGGTGTCCGTCGTCCCCTTGTACTCGCCGAGCCCGAGACCTTCGACCACCGTTTCGAGCACCATAAGGTTCGTCCCCCCTCGGGTGACCGTCCCGCGACGAAACGCAGGCAACCGGGTCGCAATCATGCTCGGGCCGGCGTCAGTACTGTGATCCTGACCGTCTCCCTGGTCGGTCACCTGAACCAGCACGGTGTTGTCGATGAGTTTTGTGCCCGGAACCGCCGGATCGTCTTCTTCTACGAGGCGTCGAACGAGGTATGCGACACACCGACTGAGGTAGTTGGTCATCTCCGCGTTGTCGGACGCGGGAGCAGCGTGCGCAGAGCCGTGGTGGTCGCTTCGAAACGTCGTGTCATGGCCGTACCAAAGACACTGCTCCCACCCGAGCTGGAGCGTCATCGCGTTGCTTACGCCGCATTGCAGCGCCGCCACGATGATGTCCGACTGAAGCTCGGCGGTATGAAGGAACGGAATCTCCGTGCCGCCGGTCGTTGGATAACCGCCACCGTTCCACGAAGGCGAAGTGCAGCTCGCCATCGCGGGCGCCATCGTCGACGCCACGATCCGCGCCTCGAGTGCCTCAAGCGCCGCGGCGTGCTGGTCGAACATCGTGGCAAAACTCCCCGTGCGCGCGCCGAGCTCATCGAGCGCCGCCCGGTTGACGTCGATCACGCTTCGCTCCTGCGCCAGGAATGCGTCGGTATCCGTCTCCGGAGGTGGCGCCGTCCCCGAAAAGAGCTGACGGTACGCGGCGGAAGGATTGTCCTGCGCAGGAACCGCGGACCCGGCCTTGCGCGAGATAAAGTCGTTGTCGCCGTTGTTGGGCTGCGTTTGAACCCCGAGCACATAGCCGCCGAACGTGGTCGATGGAAGAACGCCCGCGATCTGCTGGTCGATGCTGTCCGCGCGCCAGCTTGCGTCCCAGGCCACGCGGCCGAGCGCTTTCCGGGTGAGACCATGCCCGCCATCCACCACAGCGACTTCGCGAAAGTTGCAGAGCTCCTGGAGCCCGTCGTAGCCAAGGCTCGCGGCCTTCAGCGTTCGGCCCTCAGGCAACCAGAGACCACGCGGCGCCCCGCCAGGCGTAAAGACAAACACGACGCGTTTGACCGAACCTGCCTGCGCCTTTGCTTCGCGGTTTGCGAGAAGACCGACCGCCAGGGGCGCAGCTTGGAGCGCCGCGAAAGAAAGCCCACCACGCCCGAGGGACTTCAGGAATCGGCGGCGACTTCGGCGGTGATCTTCGTTGGAGGACATAACGTTAGCGGCGGTACAGAAGAAGGGTGTCGGTCGCCAACTCGATGAACATGGCGCGCGGGCTTTGGTTGTTGGCTTCAAAAGCGTCGAGCATGCGCGATGCCGAACAGGTGTAGTCGCGCCGGTCGTCGACCGAGAGCGTTTCGCGGAACCCCGCGTCGAGATCGCGATCCGCGTACGTCGCACCGGTGAGAAAACGAAACCCGCGACGCGCAAGGCAGGCAACGACGGCCTCGGTCTCCGCAATCTTGTTCGAGAAGTCCTTCGCGCCCGAATACTCGAGCACCTCCGAGCTGCTCGTCGACTCCACACCGATCAAGGTTCCTCGCGTCGACACCGTCAGCTCGACGCCATGAATCGTCTCGAGCACCGAATCGGGACCCGCCGAAGGTCGCAGCCGGCCCAGGTGGTCAAAGTCCTCCATGCCGAACATCGGGTTGATGATCTCTTCATGACACCCAGCGCACGCATCGATGCCGTCGGTGTAGAGAAAATAGAAGTCGCGACTGCTTAGCGCGCCGGCTTCCGCCTCCGCCTCTCCCACCCGCGCCTGGGCCGCCGCACGCTGCTCGTCGATGTCGTCCCCCGCGATCGGCGAGTTGGGAGGATCGATGTAGTGACAGAGCGCCGACTGCCGCGCGTGAACCGCGCGAAGAATCGGCGCGCTCCGCTCCGCGTGAGCGTTCACCGTCATGAACGCGCCGCTGGCGATTGGACCTCCTCGCCCCTCAACCTCGGTCCTTCGAAACGTGTCGTCGAAGTCGCCGTCGATCCCATAGAAGTCGGCGAGCGTCCGGTTAAGGAACGTGTAGTTGCCGCTGTAGAACTCGGACCAGGGCACCGAGTCGTCGTAAAACACGTGAAGGAAGTGCGTGCGAACTTCCTCCAGCATGGATCGCTTCACCTCGTCGGTGAGCTCCGGCGCTCCCGGACGGCTCAGGGTCTCAAGGCTCTCGATGTCGAACCACGTCGAGACGAAATCCCCCATGCGTCTGCGCCCGGCTTCGCTGTCGATGAGACGTTCGACCTGCGCTCGTACGTCAGCGCGTGAATGGAGGCGACCGTCGCGCGCGGCTTCCAGAAGGTCGCGGTCGGGCGCGGTCGCGGTCAGCCGAAACGCAAGCGTCGACGCAAACTCGAAGGGGTCGAGAACGAACGCGTCCCCCGGCGGGTTGTCCACCAGGTCGGTGTACGTATCCCTGGCAGCAGCCGCGTCGACGCCCATTTCAACGCGATACAAGAAGTAGGGCGAGGTCAACGCGGCCCGCAGCGCGAGCCGAAGGCCGTCGTCCGGGTAGTCGAGGAAGAGCGCTTGGTACGCGGTCTTCTGCTCGTCACTTACCTGCCCGCGAAACGCGAGAAAGAGAAACTCATCCACGAAACGAACGCCGCACGCGGCGGGATCGTCGCAGGGGAAGGGGCGACCGTTGTCGATCGCCCACTCGGTGATCTCGTCGGCGTTGCGGAGATACGTATCGAGGAGCGTTTCGGAGATCGACTTTCCGCTCATGTCCGCAAAGCCGCCGCGCTGGCCGTCGCTGTTGCGAACCGTGGCGCGAAAGTCTTGGTCTACGCCAAGAAGCACCTCGAGGGTGTTTTGGTATTCGGCGCTTGTGAGCAGCGTGACGCGCCGCGCGCCCACCGCGGGTTGCGCATCATCGGTGCAAACGATCTCGGTCGGCGGAGCCTCGATCCCGCGAAGGTAGGCTCCGAGCGTGTCCGCGCAGTCGCCACGGCAGACGTCCGGTTCGGCCTGAGGCATCTCGGCACCGATGTACGCTTCGAGGCCATCTCCGTGGCGCTCGACGGCGGCAGGCGCGTCGAGACGAAAGTCGCCGCTCTCATTGCCAGTACTCAAGGCAGAGCCCGGGACGAAGTCGCCGTGGCAGTTCTGGCAGTACGCGTTCCAGAGACTGAGGACGTCGTCGCTTGGCGGAGCGATCGGATCGTCCGGCATCGGTCCGCCGGACCCCTCACCGCCACCGATGACCCCCGTGCACCCGAGCAGCACGGTGAGCATCAGTGCGGTCGAGACGTTTCTCACATCGGCGAGTCTATCACATGGCACTGTGTGTCAGCAGAGCCTCTTCACCACGAGTGAAATCACAACATTGCGATTTCGCTCACAATTGGACGATACGAGAAGAAGTGCCCGCATAACCACGATGACGCGTGGTTCTCATGCACACGCCCATCGCCTACGGTCTTGCGGGAGGACGCAGATGAAGCTCGCCGCGCTTATGGCGCTAGCCGTCGTTGGATGCGGCTCCAGTGAGGGGTCGAGCGAGCCCTCCGGGACGGAGACCCAAACGACTCAAACCGCCACGGCGACCCCTACCATGGAGCCCGTGCTCACGATGGAACCCGAAGCGGCCGCGGATGTGGACGAGAAGAACCTTGCCCCCCGCCGGCGGAGGTTCCCGCCGCGCCCGCGATCGTTCCTGGACCCGACTGTAATCTCCGCGAGTTCGCCATTGCGCTCGACGACCATCGACAGGCGGCGTGGAACGCCAAACAGGATCGAGAGCACCTGGAAGACCAAAACGGCGGCGCCTACGACGTGGGGCAGTCGATCGATACCCTCAGCGCAATGAGGGGCGCCTTCTTCGCGGCCGAAGACGTCGGGGAACAACTCACCCCATGCGGTGGCGATGCGCCCGAAGGCGGACAGCGCGACAAGCTCGAGGATGTTCTTCGTCGCCTACGCTCCCTCCGAGACACGGACGAGGACGAGATTGACCTTCTCGGCGAGGCAGCCGAGCTCATCGAGGAGCTGGTGCGCTACTCGGAACGCACTGCTATCGAAGGGCGGCGCGTGTTGGAAGGACAGCCCGCGAACTGCTTGCGCGACCAGCTTGTCGCCGCGCTCGACGTCCATACCGAGCGTGACCGAACGCGGGCTGTGCTGCTGGAGCAAGAAGAAGAGGCCGACGAATTCGGTTTGGCCGAAGACTACGAGAGTCGCCTCCGCGTGCTCGCCGCGCTGGAGACTGCGCTGCACAACCCAGAATCGGTCGCCTCGCCTTTGGGTGAAAACGAGGAGTTGAATCAGCGCGTGCGAGCAATCGTGGACCGTTGCGACTCCCCGACTGGCGTCCGCTTCGAGGACTGAGCCACAACCGTTTCAGCCCACAAAAAACGCCCCGGCGCGTTGAGCGGCGGAGCGTTCTTCAAGTCGGCGCTTCGGCCTACTCCTCTTCGGAGGACGCCTTCGCCTTGGACTTCTTCGGCGCGATGGTGCTGCCGACGAGCTCGATCACCGAGATCGGCGCGTTATCGCCCTTGCGCGCGGGAAGCTTGACGATACGGGTGTATCCCCCGCCCTTGCCTTCCTTGGCCCGGTCGACGTAGCGCGGTGCAATCTCGTGAAAGAGTTTGTGCACCAGATCCACATCCTCAACCGTCGTGTCGTCGATGGTCTTGGTGAGCTTGCGCGGAAGGAACTTCGCGACCTCACGCTGCGCGTGAATCCGGGCCGCAAGCACCTGCTGGCGCTTCTCGTCGTCACTGATCTTGCCGATGTCGACCGTGAGGTCGTCACCGAGGCGCACCGCGCGGGTGATCAAGCGCTCCACGATGCGGCGGAGCTCCTTCGCCTTCGCGTCGGTGGTCCGAATCCGCTCGTGCAGAATCAGGTTGCCCGCGAGGTTACGAAACATCGCGCGGCGATGAGAGGTATTACGGCCAAACTTCCGGCCGGCTTTCAGGTGTCGCATCTCTTCGTCCTACTGAAGGCCTACTGGTTGGCCTGCTGGTTCTTCCAGCGCTCGAGCATCGCGGGCCAGTTGTCGATCTTCATACCGAGCGACAGACCCATGTCCGCGAGGATTTCCTTGATTTCCTTCAGCGACTTGCGGCCGAAGTTCTTCGTCTTGAGCATCTCGGCTTCGGTCTTTTGGACCAGCTCGCCGATGAGGTGGATGTTCGCGTTCTGCAGGCAGTTCGCGGACCGGACCGA
>JBCDAA010000225.1:0-14529 GCA_039186435.1 Myxococcota bacterium
CTCGGGCGATGCACCGCCACTGCTTCGCAGTGTCGTCGTCTCGCTTTGCGGTGCGCCTCGACTTGCAGTCGAGACGTTCCGCGGGTGTGGGGCTCGAGGTTCCGCGGGTGTGGGCTCGAGGTTCCGCGGGTGTGGGCTCGAGGTTCCGCGGGTGGGGGCTCGAGGTTCCGCGGGTGGGGCGCCTCGAGGTTCCCCTGGGGTTCCCCGGCACCACGATGCCTCGGAACGAATCCCTGCCTCGAGCTGAGCGGCCATCGTGCAAACTGCGATCTAAAAAGCCGTCTCGGATGAGGGAAGACTCTGCGCCGCCCATGGTGTTCACGGGGGCGAGCGAAGCCGAGCCAATCCGCCATGCGAGACGAAGCCGCTGCGCAGCAGTGGCGGCGCCTCGCCCGAGCGTTGATCGATCCCGTCCTAGCCGAAGCCGCCATGCGAGACGACGACACTGCGTAGCAGTGGCGGCGCATCGCCCTAGCCGTGACCCATCCCCTCTTCGGCGATCCCAGCTCACCGAGAGCAACGGCATTCCAAACCGCAAGGAGGGAGCGGGAGGGGTCGGAGGACCGTCAAAAAGCGGAGGCTGACGAAGTCAGCAAACGCGCTGGTCCGAAGACCCCTCCCGCTCCCTCCGGCCGTCCAAAACGACCCCACGAAAAGCCAAGAAGCCCAAGAAGCCCAAGAAGCCCAAGAAGCCCAGCAGACCAGAAGACCAGAAGACCAGAAAGACGAAGAGACCCCAGAAGAGATATCCTTCGCCATCGACGAAACTCACGAGCGCGTTGGGTCTACGATTCGAGGTCGGTATCGCCTAGACCGAGTACTTGGGGAAGGCGGCTTCGGCACCGTCTTCGACGGCGTGGACCTCGAGACCTCTCAGCCGGTTGCGGTGAAGGTGCTGCACGCCCATTTGATGGGGCACCGCGAGATCGCGACGCGCTTTCGGCGTGAGGCCCTCGCCGTCACGCAGATCGGGCATCCGAACATCGTGCAGGTGCTCGACGCAGGGGAGGATGCCGACGCGCACTTTATCGTGATGGAGCGACTGAACGGACGGGATGCGGCGCATGCGCTTGCGGAGGATGGTCCGTTTTCGATCGCGCGCGCGGTCACGATCCTTCGCCAGATTTGCGACGCGCTCGCGGCTGCTCACCAGCGGGGCGTCGTCCACCGGGATCTCAAACTCGACAACGTCTTCTTGCTCGCCGACGACCGCGTGAAGCTGCTCGACTTTGGTGTGTCGAAGTTCCTCGATGCCGTCGACACCGCATCGCTCATGACGCGCACGGGAACGACGATTGGAACGCCCTTCTACATGTCCCCGGAGCAGGCCCAGGGGAAAAAATCGGTCGATCATCGGGCCGACATCTACGCGCTTGGCGTCATCCTCTTCAAACTCCTGACCGGCCAGCACCCTTTCGAGGACGAGTCGTACCCGATGCTCGTTCTCAAGATCTGCACGGAGCCGCCCCCGCCGCTCACCCGCTATCGCGGGGATGTCTCGCCGGCGCTCGAAGCCGTGTACGAGCGGGCGCTTGCGAAGGACAAGGAGGATCGTTTCGAGAGCGCGAGCGATTTCTCGGCTGCGCTCGCGCCCTTTGCCGCGCATGAAGGCGCACCCACGCTCTTGGATGCGCCTCGAACGATTCAAAGCAAGGCGACCGCGCTTTCGACCGGCCCGACGGAACTCTCGGTCGATCGCGTGACGGGCGAGCCGGTGTCGAGCGCGCTGGACGAAGCGGCAACGGCCGCCGAGGCGAGCGTGCAAAAGGGCCGCGGGCTTTGGCTGGGTCTCGCGGCGTTGCTGCTCCTCGGCGGCGGGGCGTTTTGGTGGATGTCGCAAGAGGAGGCGCCGACGCCGGAGCCTCCTCAGGAAGCGGCGCTTCCGCGACCGGGGCCGCCGGTGGTTCAACCGTGGACGGTGCCGGAGGGAACCGAGCTTGGCTGGCGCTGGCTCAACCCGCTTCCGCGCGCGATGCCGACGTGGAACGACGTTGAAGCCGGCGGCGCAGGGCTGGTGGCGATGGTTGGGGACAAGGGTCGCGCCGCCCGTCTCGTCGGGACGTCGCTTCAAAACTGGCCCAGCGGGACGGAGGCGGACCTGCATGCCGTCGATTGGATCGGACCCGCGCAGGCAATTGCGGTGGGGTCCGAAGGCGCGATTCAACTCTTGCTGATGACGGGCCCGCGCGCGCTTGCGTCGGGAGTCGACACGGAGCTTCGCGATGTCGCGGCGCTCGGTCTTACGAGCGCGATCGCTGTGGGCGACGACGGGATGTTGCTTCGGGTCGACGCGCTTCAGCCGAGCGTGCTTTCGAGCGGGCGCGAGGAGAACTTCTACGGAGTTCACGCACAGGAGAGCGTGGCGTGGGTAGTCGGTCAGCGCGGCATCGTGCTTCGGGTCGAGGGCGAGAACGTTCACGTCGAGCGAGAGTCCGCACCGTCGGCCGCGTCGCTGCGATCGATCGGGGGCTGTGACGGCGCGATCTATGCGGTGGGCGACGACCGCACAGTGCTTCGCCGCGAGCAGAACGGCACCTGGGTCGACGTTCGGGTGTCCGCGCGCGAGGACTGGACCGATGTCGCGTGCGACGCCGGCCGCGTTGTCGCGTCAGGGAATCATGGCAGCGTGCTCCTTCTCAGCGGATCGCGCTCCGTGCGTATCGAAGGTGTCGACCGCGGCTTTCGCGGCGTTGGGAGCGCGGACGGGGCGCGGACCTGGCTGGTTGGCGAGGGCGGACTTCTCGCGCAGCTTCGCGACAACCATTTGGTCATTCTCACGGCGGGCCCCAGCGGGACGCTCTTCGACGTCAACACGCTCGGGGGTTCGCTCGTTGCCGCCGGGCGCTGGGGGACGGTGCTTCGCTACGACGGAAGTCGCTTCACGACCGTCGAGTCGCCCACAGACGCAGCGATCAGTGCGCTTACGCTTCTCGAGGAGGATCGCCTGCTCGGGGTTGGGGACCACGGAACGCTTCTCGAGATCACCTGGGACGCGGTGCAGCCGGTGGAGGGTCCGGAAGAGTACAGCTGGCGCGACGTCGTGAGCGCCGACGGGCTAATTCTCGCGGTAGGCACCGACGGAGCGCTTCTTCGGGGAACGCCGGGTGCGCTCGTCGCGACGCGGGCTGTCGAGGACCGCGGTCTGTGGACGGTGTCGGGCACTCCGGCAGACGCCGTCATCGGTGGTGATGAGGGAATCGTGCTTCGCGCGACGCAAACGGCGGCCCGAGTCGTCGCAGGGTGCGGCGAGACGACGCATCGCGGGTCGTGGCGCGACGCCGACGGAGTCACCTGGCTCGTCGGCGACGGTCCGATTCAGCGTCTCGAAGGAGAGCGCTGCACGCCGGAGGAGAGGCCAGGGGAAGGTGCCCTCTACGCGATCGGCATCGGTCCGCGCGGTCGACCCTTCGCGGTTGGAGCAGGCGGCGCAGCGGTGGAGAGAAACGAAGAGGGGGCCTGGGAGGCGGTCGATCTCGACACCGAGTTTGAGCTCCGCACCGTCTATGCAACCGAGCGAGACATCTACATCGCAGGCGTCGGCGGCGTGGTTCTTCGCCATCCGCGGCTCTAGAACGCGCGGTCAGTTCAAAGGAAGCGCGTTCTGGGACTCAGCACTAGGGCGGGCTGATGTCGCGGACGATGCGCAGAAGCTCGCGCTTGAGTTGTTCCATAGGGCCTGCCCGGTGCGGGGTTGCCGAGGGCGTTCGAGGGTCCCACCGTCGATGACCGGGGGGAATCTCTTTGCGGAAGTCTTTGGGAGCCTTCGATAGACTTCGCGCCATGTCCTACGACGTCCTTCTCGTCGGCTCCGGTCACAACGCCCTCGTCTGCGCCACGCTCCTCGCGCGGGCGGGCCGAAAGGTGCACGTCCTCGAAGCGCGCGATGTTCTCGGTGGCGCGACGCGGACGGAAACGCCGTTTGCAAAAGCGCCCGCGCTCAAGTCGTCGACGGGCGCATACCTGGTGGGCCTCGTTCCGCCCGAGCTTCTTTCGAAACTCGAGATCTCGCTGCCGCTCGTGCGTCGCGATCCGCACTATTTCCTTCCAACGACGGGCGCGCGCTACCTGCTCTTTGGGTCGGATCGGGCTGCGACCAAGGCTCAGATGCTTCGGTTCTTCAGCGCGGAGGACTGGGAGGCGGACCAGCGCCTGCAGGCTGAGCTCGATGCGTTTCGCGAAGATGTGGGACCGACGTGGCTCTCGGCGCCCCTTACCGTGGAGGAGACGGCGGCGCGTTTTGTCCGCGCCGAGCTTCGCGCGAGCTTCGTGAATCTCTGCCGCGGCTCGATCGGCGACTACCTCGACCGCTTTGGGTTTCGCTCCGATCTCCTGAAGGCGATGTACGCGGTCACCGATGGGTTTACCGGACTCTTTGGAACCTGGAACACGCCCGGGACCGGGATGAACTTTCTGATTCACAACATGTGTCGCCTTCCGGGAAGCGACGGGACCTGGATGGTAATTCGCGGGGGGATGGGAACGGTCGCGCGCACCCTCCAAGAGGCGGCGGAGCGTGCGGGAGCGACCTTTGAAACGAACGCCGAAGTGACGCGCGTCGATGTCGAAGAAGGCGTCGCCCGTGGCGTGACGCTTGCAAACGGTCGCTCGCTAAGGGCGTCTTGCGTGGTCGTGGGCGCTGACCCCTTTCGTCTTCTCGGCATGCTCGGGGACGCGGCGCCGCGCGATCTCACGACGCGCATCGACGGCTATCGTCGCGACGGCACCACGCTGAAGATCAACATGGCCCTACGGGACCTGCCGCGCTTTTCGTGTCTGCCGGAGCCGCAGGGCCAGCATCATGGGACGATTCACATTCTGCCGGAGGAAGGCCAGGTGCTGGCGTCCCTCGTGCGCTCGTTTTCGGACGTCCAGGCCGGGCGCCTTCCCGAGTTTCCGACGATGGAGTGGTACATCCACACGACGGTCGACGAGAGTATCGGCGACGGGACCCATCACAGCGCTGCGCTCTTTGTGCAGTGGGTGCCCCATACCCTCGCCGAGAGCACCTGGGAGGCGGAGGAAGGGCGGTACGTGGAGCATCTGCTGAGCCTCTGCGATCGTTTCGCGCCGGGAACGAGCGACCTTGTGGTCGACACCTTTCCGCTCACGCCGCCCAAGCTTGAAACTCATTTCGGGCTGACCCGCGGACACATCCACCACGTCGACAACAGCTTCGGGTTTTCGGACCGGATGCCCTACCAAACGGGGGTTCCCGGGGTGTACTCGTGCAGTGCCGGAACGCACCCGGGCGGCTCCGTGATCGGGGCCGCGGGTCACAACGCGGCGATGCAAATTTTGGAGGACGCATGACTCGCTGGAAGAATCGCGTAGCGCTGGTGACAGGCGCCTCGAGCGGCATCGGCCGCGCCATTGCGGAGGACCTCGCCGAGCTCGGCATGAAACTCGTGCTCGCGGCGCGCCGGGAGGATCGCCTCAAGGCGCTTCGCGCTGAGCTCGCATCCAAAACGGAAGTGCTCCCCGTTCGTGTCGACCTTCGGGACGAGGGGAGCATCGACGCGCTCTTCGAAACGGTCCGCGCCACGTGGGGCGGCGTCGACGTGCTCATCAACAACGCGGGGCTCGGGCGCAACGCACCGCTGACGAGCGGGAGCACGGAGGCCTGGCGCGAGATGCTCGAGGTCAACGTGCTCGGACTTTGCGTTTGCACTCGCGAAGCCGTGAAGGACATGCGCGCCCGAGGCGACGATGGTCACGTCGTTCACATCGCGTCGATGGCGAGCCATCGCGTGCCGCCGAATAGCGGGGTCTATTCCGCCACGAAATACGCGGTCCGCTCGCTCACCGAAGGGCTTCGGCAGGAGCTTCGTGCGCTCGGCTCGTCGATTCGTATCACCGCGATCTCCCCAGGGTTCGTCGAGACGGAGTTCGCGGAAGTGTATTGGGGCGATGAAGACCGCGCGAAGGAAACGTACTCGCAGTTCCGAGTGCTCGACGCAAAAGATGTGGCGAGCGCGGTGACCTACGTGCTCGACGCGCCACCGCATATGCAGGTTCACGACATGCTGATCCGTCCGACGGATCAACGAAGCTAGAACGACCGGTCGGCTGAAAGGATGCCCCGTCAGCCGCCGGGGTGGGCCGGTTCCTGCGCGCACTCCTCGCTTGCGAGGTCGCGGAGGTGGTCGTGGACGACGCGATAGTTTGCGTCGATCGTCTCCTGCGTGATCGTGCCGTTGTCGGCGACTTCGTAGGCGGCCTGGAGCCGCCATCCGTACTCCAGCTGTTCGAGGACAATTCCGCCGGCAGAGTCGAACTCCATGAGCGCCGTGTAGCAACAGACGTTGTCGCTGCAGCGAACGGGGACGTGCTCAGGGGGACTGTGCCCGCGAAAGGTCTCGCGGAGCGCAGTCGCCAGCCAATGCGTTTGCACGCCGCAAACCTGATGACCCTGCGCGGCGACGAAGGTCGGGTAGGGTGGGTCGGCGCCGGAGTCGTCCTCGGACTTTGCGAACTGGATGCCTGCGCGCGGAACGATGGCGAAACCGGCGCGGCCTTGCATCCATTGGCTGACGAGCTCGCGAACCTCTCGTGCGTCTTCCTCGCTGAGGGCCACGCGCATCGCTTCGGGGACGCCGGCAAGATTGCATCGGCCAGCCTCGACTCGGAAAACCGGATCCGGTTCCGCGGCGACCTCGTTGGACGGTGCGGGTTCCACGTCGCTGGATTCCGCCGCCTCGGGCAGTTCGCTCGATTCCGCCGGGCATTCGGTCCTCGGGACGTTGGACCCGCAGGCGAGAAGAAGCGCGCAGCCAAGGCGAAAGGGAGGCATGTCGTGACTTCAACAGGAACCCGCGGCGATGTCATTCCCGAATGCGGCGCAGTCCAAGGCCCACGCGGAGGTAGCCTCCGCGGAGTGCGGCGACGTCGCGCCCGTCCGCGGTAGCGGTCGGTCCGGTCATGCCGCCGACACCGACTTCGAGCTCCAGGTCGACGCGAGGGCGAGAAACGCTTCCTGCGAGGACGAGCTCTCCACCCGCAATGAACGAGGCGACGCTGGTCGATTCGATTCCGTCGTCGGGATCCCCTCCGAGTCGCGTCCAGCCGAGGAAGGCCCGAGCGTGCATTGCGACGGTGAAGCGACCCAGTGCCCGGGAGAGGGCTTCCGCGTCGAGGTCGGCGAGGAGCATTCCGTAGCGAATCCTGCCGATCCGGTCGCGCGCGCGTCCACCCTCCGCGGAGACCCCAAACTGGAGCCAGCGGTAGGCGAGGAACACGCGAAGGCCGCCGGTCGGGGTGGTCGGCGCAAAGAAGACGCGGCCAAAGGCGTGTGCGCCGACCGCGAGTTGCGGTGTGGGTTGGTCTTGAACCTCGGAGCCGGTGTCGGTGTCGGAGTCGGTGTCGGAGTCGGAGTCGGAGTCGGAGCCGGTGTCGGCGTCGGCGTCGGTGTCGGTGTCGGTGTCGGTGTCGGTGTCGGTGTCGGCGTCGGCGTCGGCGTCGGCGTCGGTGTCGGTGTCGGTTGCCGTCGAGTCCGCCGCGTTGTTTTGCGCGTCGCTCGGCGGGTCGAGCAACGCGCCTCGTTCGCCCAGCGCTCGCACGAGTCGCCTCGTGGCTCCTTCTCGAATCGCCTCAGGAACGGGCGCCTCGGAGTCCTCGCCCGCGAGGACAAGCTCCGCCCAGCTCGCGCGCAGAAGCGATGCCGCAGCGAACGCGAGGACTCGCGCGCGCGCCCGTCCGCTCACGTCCGCGACCGGAATGCGCCGCTCGAGCGTCTTCGCGGTCGCGGTGTCCACGATGCGGATCAGCGCCTCCGTTTCACATGCGGCGATGACCTCGATGCGCGCGATCGCTTCCTCGCCGCTTCGGGCGATTCGGTCCACTCCATCGGCACGAAGCTCGGTTGCAAGAAGCCCCTGAAGCCCTTCGGTTTCCGGGCAAGGGTCGAGGCGAAGGTCGACTACCGCAGGAAGTTCGCGAGGCTGCGCGAAGACCGTAGCGGAGAGAGCCAGCGCAAGGCATCCGCCCGTGCAGAGTTCGCGCATGCCTATTCGTCGGCGGCGAACGCCTCGATCTCGGCGCCGCGCGGTGAATCCGGAAAGCGCGCGGCATGATCCGCGACGCTTCTCGTTGCTGCGTCGATGTCGCCAGCGCGATAGAGCGCCTCGGTCTTTCGAATTGTCGCCTCCTCTCGCAGCGCCGCCGGGACGTTCTCACGAAGTGCCCGATCGAAGGCCGACGACGCGCCGCGAAAGTTGTGCGTCGCAAGCCGAACGCGCCCCACCGTGAACCACGCCAGCCCTCGCTGCGGATGTTCCGGGGCGGCTGCGAGTGCTTCCAGAAGAATGCGCTCGGCCCTCCCGTTGTCGCCGTCTGCGCGGGCGTCGTCCGCGTCCTCGAGGCGGTCTGAAAAGCTGGGCGCAGAGCGCGGCCGAACACGCGGCGTTTCCTCTGAGGGTGGCGCGACGTCGTCCGCGGGCTGGGATGGCGCTTCGGCTGGTTCGATCACCTCCACGGACTGCCCGGCGTCCAGGTAGGTCGAGCCTTCCGAAAGAAAGCGCGAAACGACGCGGACCCGACCTCGATCCACCGAGATGCGGACCGAGTTCGGGCGGCGTTCGACCGCAAAGGCGGTTCCCACCACCTCGACGCGCGCAATTCCGGCTTCGACGGTCCAGCGACGAGGACCGTTCGGCGTGATCTCGAACTGCGTTAGCCCTTCGCTCACGATGCCGCGCCACGCCTCGCCGCTGTTTTCAAGGACCTGGACCGAGGCGCCTTCGACCGGGGTGATGCGCGAGCCATCGTCAAAGGTGAGTGCGCCGGTGATGTGCGCCGTGGCCGGCTCTGGATTTGGTGTGAGCGGTCCCGGCTGCTCCCCGGGCCAAAGCACGAGTGTGAGCACACCGATCGCCGCCGCAAGCCCGAGCGCCGGCCACTGCCAACGAAGGCTCGGCCGAAGCGCGCGACGCGTTTCAATCCCGCGCCAGATGCGATGAATGCTCTCTTCGTCAACAGGGTCCTCGAGTCGTTCGCGCCAGCTCATGAGGTCCTCGCAAAACGATCGAGGTGGGTTTGGGCGGCGTCGATGCGGCGCTTCACCGTGGCGAGGGAGCAGCCGCACGCGTCCGCGACTTCCGAGAGTTTTTGGCCTTCGATGTGGCGCAACATCCACGCGATTCGCTGCGCGCTGTTCAAGCGGCCAAGGGCGTCGTTGAGCAGTCGGAGTTCGGTGGCCTCCTCGGGCGAGGCGCTCGAACTCAAGAGCGAGTCGAGAGGCACGTCGCCTTCGTGGGTGAACCCGAGGGTTTGAAGGAGCCGCCTTCGCCGAAAGCGGCGGTGGACTTGGCGGATCGCGATCTGCATCAGCCACGCGCCGAACGACCCGGCCTCGCGCAGTTTGGGAAGCTCTTCGAACGCCCGCACGAATGCTTCCTGAGTGACGTCTTCCGCTTCGTTTCGATCGCCGAGAAGCCGGGTCGCCGTCCCTGCGACTCTCCGAACGTGTCGACGATAGAGGGCCTCCTCCGCCCACCGATCCCCGTCCAAGGCGCGCTCGACGAGCGTGGCGTCGTCGTGGCTCTCCCACGGGGGAGTGCGTTTGGAGCGACCTTGGGCCAGGGCGGAACTCATCTGCAGCGCGCGCACGTGCTACCTCGTTTCCGGGAGAGCCGCCACGGCGCCCAAACGGCTCAAAAAAGATGTCGCTACGTTTTCTTGAGCTCTTTCGTGCGTCTCGCGGCGCTAACCGGTCATGAAGTCAGCTTTTCTTTTGATTCTTGCGTTCTGTTTGGGCTGCCCGTCCTCCAACGAGCTGCTTTGGACCCCCGATGGGGGGACGGTCGATGGTGCGGTGGATGGCGCGACGGCAGACGCGGCGGCGGATGCGGGAGGTTGTGTGGGCGCGCCTCCGCCTGACGGGTGCGCCACGGCCTGTGCGACCGGTGCGCTCATCTGCCAAGAGGACGTCGTCAACTACGTCTGCGACGATGGGTCGTGGGTCTGTCCGCCGAACACCATCCGGTCGGGGGACTGCGACGCGCTCGTTCCCCTTTGTCCCGGCACGGACTGCGCGCCGATGGAAGCCCGCACGATCCTGCAGGCCGAACCCCTCTGCGGGGGGATCACCGCGTTTCGTTACTACTGGGACGGGCGAGCGTGCCGCTCACTCGGGGAAGGGTGCGGCTACAGCTTCTGCGAAGGCAGTGAGTGCGATGCGCTCTACGACAACATCGATTCCTGCCGCGCCGATCACGCGGGGTGTGTACCGATGCCCTGTGAGGCGATGGACGTTGCCGAGCTTCCCGGCGATTGCGACGGGCTGGCCTTCTCGTGGTTTTGGAATGGCTACGCCTGCCAGCGGATCGTGGACTGCGATTGCACCGGGAGCGACTGCGGCGCGACCTACGGCTCGCAGGACGCCTGTGAGAGCGCCCGAGCGACCTGCATTGCGCCCTGCGACGCCACCGACGCGCGTGTAACCGGCTGCCTCGATCCAGGACCCGAAGACTTCTACTACGTGTGGAACGGAAGCGACTGCGATGTCTTCCGTTCGTGCGCGGGAGCCCCTGAGTGCGACGGAACCGAGTGCGACGAGGTCTTCGGAGACCTCGAAAGCTGCCGCGACGCGTACCTCGCCTGCATCGGTCCCGCCGACGTGCGCGCCAGCCTCACCTGTGAGCTCAGCGAAGACGACCTCGTGACCGCGGCGCTCCGCATGGGGAACTGCGGCTTTTCACCGAACGACGTGATCGGTGGGTACTACGAGCTCTCGCTCGCGCTTCCCTTTCGAAGCCCAAACCCTGGAGCCACCGTGACCTGCGAAGAGGTTCGGTGCGGGCTCGAAGCGGAGAGCTGCGACGCGTTTCAGGCGTGCTTGGACCGACGCCGCGGTGATGAGTGCACGCCGAGCCGCCTTGATCACTGCATTGGAAGCGTCGTGCACAGCTGCGATCGCGAAACGAATACCCTGGTTCGCGAAAACGATTGTGCGGTGCTCGGCGGGACCTGCGAACTCGAAGAGACCAGCGGCGATCGGGTCATCGCGACCTGCGACACGCCAGGGAACGGGGACGAAAACGTCGTCACGCAAACCTACTGCGATGGCGACGAGCTCATCGTGACGGTGGGCGGTGAGACCGTGCGCATCTCGTGCCCTGGTTACCTCGCCGGAACGACATGCCGCGAGATCTTGTACGCGAGCGAGTTCCCCGGCTTCGTGTGCGGTAAACCTGATCCAACCTGCAGCGAGTACGCGACAAGCAGCGTCGACTGTGACGGCGACGAGGCGATCCTTTGCGTCGGTGGGCGTGAGCGTCGCGTCGACTGCATCGCCGAGGGCTACCGTGGCTGTGGCTCGCTCGGCTGCGAGGACTAGCTCGCGGGACGGGTCGAGCCCCACCGCAAAAGCAGGCTGGGCACCACGAGCATGTTGAGAACGGTGGAGGTTGCAAGGCCGGTGAGGACGACGAGGGCCATCGGCGCTTGAATCTCTGCGCCGGGATCACCGAGGGAAAGACCGAGGGGCAAAAGACCGAGCGCGGCGGTGATGGCGGTCATTAAGATGGGCGCGAGTCGCTGACGCGCGCCTTGGGTCACCGCTTCGCGCCACGGAAGGGAGCTTTCGAGCTCGCCGACCCGGGTCGCGAGAAGAAGTCCGTTCCGGGTGGCGATGCCAAAGAGGGTGATGAAGCCGATCGTTGTCGCGAGGGACATGCTCCCCGCGAGAAAGACGCCGGCCACGCCGCCCACCAAAGCCAGCGGAAGGTTGGCAAGCACGATAAGGGTGCGCCGTGCGCTGCGGAGCGTGACCCAAACCACGAGAACGATGCCGAGGATCGCGAGGGCACCGAGGGCGAGGAGGCGGCTGCTTGCGCGCGCTTGCTCGACGAAGCGGCCGGCGTGTTCGAGGCGGACGCCGGCGGGGCGCTCGACGTCCCGGTCCACTTTCTCGCGGACCGCTTCGGCGACGCTCGCGAGGTCAGACCCGACGATATTTGCGGTGACGGCGATGCGCCGGTGAGCGTTTTCGCGCATGACGTAGTTCGGCGTTCGGTCGTCGCGCAAGGTGGCCAGAGTTCCCACCGGGACGAGTGCGCCCGAGGGAGTTGCGATTCGGGCGGCGGAAAGCTGCTGGCGGTCCTCTCGTAAGCCGTCCGGGTAGCGCACGACGATCGGAGTGGCCGCGCCGTGTTCGAAGACGTGGCCGACCTCTCGGCCCCAAAGCGCGCTTCCGATCTCGCGCGCGGCCTCCCCGCGGGAAAGTCCGTAGCGAGCGGCGCTGCTTTCATCGATGTCGATGCGCAGCTGGGGGACGTTGATGATCGGTTCGACCTGCGCGTCGACAACGCCGCGGACGGTCTGCATCGCCTCCCCGACGCGTCGTGCGACCCGCCGAAGATCGTCGAGTTCCTCGCCTACCACTCGAACGGTGAGGGCGGCTTTCTGACCGTGGAGCATATGGTCGATCCGGTGTCCAATGGGCTGCCCAAAACTCAAGGCACCGGGGAGGTCGGCCAGCCGCTCGCGAAGCGCCTGTGCCGCTTCGCCTGGTTCGTCACGAAAGAGAACCTCGAGCTCGGTCGTTTCGGGTCCAAGAACGTGTTCGTCGTGGGTGGCGCGTCCGGTGCGCCGCGTCACGGAGCGGACGTCGTCGCTTTCGAGGATGGCTTCTTCGGCGAGGCGGCCGAGTTCGTTCGCGTCCTCGAGGGAGGTGCCCGTCCTGCCGACGATGGTGATGGTCGCGCTCCCTTCGTTCATCTCGGGGAGAAATCCTCGCCCGGCTCGCGTGAGCGCAAACGCGCCGAGGACGACGCAAACGAGAGTGATCGCGACGCAGACGCTCGGGCGCCGAAGGGCCCAGGACAGAACCGGGGCGTAGCGGCGCTCGATCCAGCGCTGTAGCGGAGGGTCCGACTGCGCCGGGTTTCGACAGAGGAGCGACGCGAGGGCGGGGGTGACGGTGAGCGCGACCAGGAGCGACGCGCCGATGGCCACGAGGTAGGCCAGCGCAAGCGGCCGAAGCAGTCGACCTTCGAAGCCGCCGAGAAAGATCAGCGGTGCGAACACGAGGCCGATCACGAGTGTGGCGCTGACGATGGCGGGGCGGACCTCGAGGGACGCCTTGAGCACGACGCTCAGCACGCTCGGGCGGGAGCTCTCTGGAAGCTGCTGTCGTTCGCGCAGGCGCCGGGTCACGTTCTCCACGTCCACGATCGCGTCGTCGACGAGCTCGCCCATCGCGATCGCGAGCCCTCCGAGCGTCATCGTGTTGAGGGTCAGACCGAAGGCGTCGAGGAGAAGGGTGGCGGTGATCAGCGAAAGGGGAAGGGCGGTCACGCTGACGACGGTTGGCCCGGCGCTCCACAAGAAGAGGACGAGGACGAGCCCCACCAGCAGTGCGCCGTGCAGCAGCGCGTCGAAGAGGTTCGAGGTCGCGCGCTCGATGAAGGCGGCCTGGCGAAAGCTCTCGCGCTCGATGCGAATGCCCCGCTCCAGGAGACTCGCTTCGAGGTCGTCCAGGGTGCGGTCGAGGGCCTCGGTCGCATCGAGGGTGTCCGCGTTGGGTTGCTTGAGCACGCCGAGTACGACGGCGTCCTGGGCGTTGTAGCCTCCTGCGCCGCGCCGAACCGCCGGACCGACACGCACGTCGGCCACGTCGCGGACGCGAACCGCGATGTCGTCGCGCCGTGCGATGGCGATGGCGCCGATTTCCTCGGCGTTGGTGGCGCGCCCGAGGACACGAACGACCGCTTCGTTTCCTCGCTCGGTGAGGTACCCGCCAGGGGCGTTGAGGGAGCCGCGCTCGACCGCTTCTGCGACGTCCGCCGCGGAGAGCGCGAAGGCGCTGAGTCGTTCGTCGTCGAGGAGGACCTGATACTCGCGCTCGAAGCCGCCGATCAACGTGACTTCGGCGATGCCGGGCGCGGCGAGAACGCTTCGGCGAACTTCGACTTCGGCGACGTGGCGCAACGTGAGGGGATCGACCGCACGATCAGGGTCGGCGCGGAGGGCGACGAACGCGATCTCGGCCATGACGGAGGACGCCGGGGTGAGGTAGGGCGCGCGGGCTTCGGGGGGGAGCTGTACTGAGCGAAGCCGTTCGGTGATCCGTTGCCTTGCCAGCGGTCCGGCGGTGTCCCAGTCGAAGTCGAGCCAGATGATCGAGAGGCCCGAGGAAGACGCGGATCGCATACGTCGCACGCCGCTCGTGCCGTTGACGATGCTCTCGATGGGGTAGGTGACAAGTCGCTCGACCTCGACCGGGGCGAGCCCGGGTGCTTCGGTCAGGATCGTCACGCGCGGGGAGCTCACGTCGGGAAAGACGTCGATCGGCATCGACTGCGCGCGAAAGCTCCCGAGTACGGTGAGGGCAACGGCCGCCGCGAGCACCAGCGGCCGGTACTGGAGCGAAAGCTGGACCAGCCGGTCGATCATCAGGTCGCCTCACTCGTCGGAAGACTCGTGAACTCGTGATGAGACGGAAGCGAGCGAGCAAAGCGAGCGGCAGGCAGTAGGGCGGCAAAAGGCGCGACCGAAGGAGCGAAAGGGAACTTGGAAGGAGTCGACGGAAGC
>JBCDAA010000226.1:0-14509 GCA_039186435.1 Myxococcota bacterium
CTCGGACGCGGCGATCGTTGCCGACGATGCGAAGCGCACTGAAGTTACGAACGCGTTTTCACGCGCGCAGGTGGAACTCGAAGTCGCGATGGACACCTGGTCCGAGGTGCAGGAGGAGCTCGAAGCGCTCCTGGCTGCGGAAGGCTAGGCACCCGACGCCTCTAATTGTTGGTCGGGCTCAGCGCGGCCGGGCGCCGCAGCACGAGGGGTCACACTCGAAGGGGAGCGCTCGACCCACCTGGCACGTGTACGTTGCGTCCGCGGGGGAGACGCACGGTCCCTCCGGTGGGCAGTTGGGCATCACTGGATCGTTGGGAGCCCACCGGCAGAGGTTGCTGCAGTCTCCCTCGCAGGTCGAAGGGCGCTCGAGGATTTCCGCATAGTGCGCTGCCGCTGAGGGCATTCCGCACCCGTCGCACTCGAGGGGGCCTCGGATCACACCGACGAGCCGAAGGTCCGACCCGTCCCGCCGAAAGTCCGCGACGACTCCGTCCTCTCCGTCGTCGTACTGACATCGTCCTTCGCGACAGACCGCATCACCCAGACGCAACTTGATCTGAGACGCCATCTCAGCGGCCTTGGTGCCGCATACATCGCCAACGCTGAGGTTGTTCGAGTAGACCAGCCGAGCTGGCGTCGTGCGATCGAGCGCCTGCGCGTAGATGCAGGGGCTTTCGACGTCGTGCGCAATGCGTGGGAGTTCATCGAGCGAGGAAGGAGAGGTGCCTCGAACGAGCTCGGATGCGAGAAACGAACGCGCGACGGCCCGAATGCGAGGCGGGTTGGTCGAAGCGAACTCAACGTAGGTGCCGTTTCGGCAATCGTCCCAGGAAGGTCCGTCGCAAAAGAGGCACCGCGATCCTTCGCAGCGAAGGCTGCTCCCATCGGAAACAAGACCGACCGGCGCCTGGAGTCTTCGGTAGATGGCGTCGATGTCCGCGCGACTACACGCAGCGCGTAGCCCGTGCGGGTCGTTGACGGTGAAGTCGAACCAAATCCCCTCGTCCGACGCGAGCTCCGCGAGCTCGGCCGTATCGGCGCCGAGGACGTCGCGAAGATTTGCGTCGGCCCAGGCCTGCAGAGAGAGAGGCGGGCGCTCGGAACTCAGCCGCGGGCCCGGCTCGTTCGGCTGGTCAGAGCTTGTCGTTGTGCCGCCACACGCCAACGCGAATACCAAAAACGCACGATGGAACATGCGGGCCAACCTAGCGCCCGCGCGGACCTCGTTCGGTTAAACCAGTGATTAAGATTCCGCTACGCGGGTCGCCTCTAGCGCGGATCGAAACGTGCGCGGAAGTCGCCGGTGACGTTTTCGAGCAGTGTCCGGCCGCGGCTCTGTGCGTCCTCGATGGACTCGCCTTCCGCGATGTCGACGCGAACGTCGAAGTAGAACTTGATCTTCGGTTCGGTACCGCTCGGTCGCAGCATCGCCCGGTGGCCGCCCTCGAGTTCGAAGAGGACGACGTTGGACTGGGGAAAGGTGAGCGCTTCCTCGGCGCCCTCGGTGTCGCGCCGGAGGCCGGTTTCGAAGTCCTGGATGGCGGTCACCGTGAGTCCGCCGAGGGACGTCGGCGCGTCGGTGCGTGCGCGCTTCATGATGCCTTGAATTTGCGCGGCTCCCTCGGCACCCGGAAGGACGACGGAAATCTGTTCGCTCAAGAACATCCCGTAGCGTCGCCATGCGAGCTCGAGCTCGTCGACGAGGGTGCGCCCCTGGGTTTTGCACCACGCCGCCATGTCGCACATTACGGCTGCGGCACTGACGCCGTCTTTGTCGCGGACGAGAGGCGAGATCGCGTAGCCGAGCGCCTCCTCAAAGCCGAACACGAAGCGAAAGCCATCCGGCTCGAGTTCCATCGCGCGGTTGTGAATCCACTTGTGACCGGTAAGCGTGAGTTCGGCACGTGCCTGGTGCGCTTCACCGATTGAGAGAAGCATGGGGGAGCTCACCACGCTCGCGAGAACGAGCCGCTTTTCGCCTTCTCCCTGGTCGAGGAGATAGTGCGCGAAGAGGCTGCCGATTTCGTTTCCGCTGAGCGGTCGATAGGTACCGTTGTGGCGCACGATGCAGGCGAGGCGATCCGCGTCCGGGTCGTTCGCGATGATGAGTTCTGCGTCCTTCTCTTTGGCGAGCGCGAGCGCGAGGTCCATCGCGCCGTCCTCTTCCGGGTTTGGAAACTCGACCGTGGGGAACTCGCCATCCGGTTCGTGTTGTTCGACGACGGGGTGCACCTCGGCGAAGCCCGCATCCGCCAACGCGTCCATGACCAGTGCGCCGCCTACCCCATGCATGGCGCTGTAAACGACGCGAAGGTCGCGCGGCGTGTCGGGATGAAGGGCGAGCTTCTTCACGGCCGCGAGGTAGTTGACGCGATACGACGCCGGAAAGGGCACCGCTTTGCCCTCCGCGCGCGGGATGTCCGCGATCGCTTCGATGGCCGCGATCTCCGCCGCGATGCCCGCGTCGTGGGGCGGAATGATCTGCGCGCCGTTTTCCCAATACACCTTGTAGCCGTTGTAGTTGGGTGGGTTGTGGCTCGCGGTGACCATGATCCCGGCGGCGGCGTTGCTTTGCACGACCGCGTAGCCGAGGAGCGGCGTCGGCACGACGTCTTCGAAGATGAGAGGTTGGATGCCGAAGCCGGCGATCACCTCGGCCGCATCCTTGGCGAACTCACGGCTCATTCGCCGACCGTCGAATCCGATCGCGATGCCTCGCTCCTTCGCGCCCTCGACCTCTCGAAGCACGTACGCGGCGAGGCCGGCGGTGGCGCGGAGAACCACCGAACGGTTCATGCGATGGGGCCCGGCGCCGAGGAGGCCGCGAAGCCCCGCCGTCCCAAACTGGAGCATTCCCTGAAAGCGATCCTCCAGCGCTTCGCGGTCGCCCGTTTCGAGAAGTTTCTGAATTTCCGCTTTGGTTATGGGGTCAGGATCTTCGCTGGCCCACTTCTCGGCCTGCGCGCGGAGGTTGTCGGGGATGCTCACCGCGCGGGTATACCGCGTTTTCCCTGGTTTCTGCGGGCGGAATCGAGGCCCAGAAAAGCTGTGCCCAACGGGGGACTCGCGCATACGTCTTAAGGAGCGTCGGCTCGCACGCCGGCGTTCCCCATGCTTTTATGGGCGCTGTGAGTCGGGATTCGAAGCCGGTATCGGGAGTTTGCAAGCGGGTCTCCGCGGTGCACACCAGCCCGGTCGTGTGCGTGGGCGAAGACGCCCCGATCTCGCGTTCGTTCGTGCTCTATCTGCTTCAGCAGAAACAGTACCGATTTCTCTACTCGTTGATCGAATCGCACTGGAACCGGTCCCCGGATGATCTGGAGCTCGCGCGAAGCCTTTTCGTGCTCGAGCAACACTTCAAGCGCGCTGCGGATGTCGCCGCCGCGGTTTGAGCCTCCGCTTTTTTGACCGAACGCTCCGGCGCATGCGAACCAACTCAGGAGGTACGCATGATCGGAGCTCGCATCACGGATGCCGTGAAGTTCTATGCCCAGCGCGGTGAAAACCGAGGGGCGGTTCGAATCGTTCGCCAGCGCGAACCAGACAAGTTTCGTTGGCGGAAAGCCGTCTCCGGACTTTCGTCGCGGGCGGGTAAGTTGCGAGGTCGCGATCGGATGCGCATCGAGGAACCGGTCCGCGAGGTCGTGGTTGACCTCGACGACGCGGTGTTGCGCCGCGAGGTGGTTCTTGACGCGCGGCGCTGGAACGTCGATCTCGACCGCGGAGAGGTGCTGCCCTTTCACCGCATGGGCGATCTGCGGCGGTACGCGTTCCTTGTCGGCGCGGACATGCGCGTGATCGAGCGCTACGTCGACTTGCCCATCGATTTCGACGCGCCGGTCGATACGGCGGCCTGCACGCTGGTCAGCCGCGCCATGGCGAATCACTACCGCCGCCGCGCGCAGCGGATTTGGCTCGAGCTTCCCGATCCCGACAGCCGGGACGCCGCGCTCCCGCAGCATCGCTTTTTGGCCGATCGCGCGAGTCGCGAGGCCGAGCTCGCGCGGCGCTGGGGTGCCCTCGGGCAGCGGCTCGTCGAGGGCTAAGAGACCCTAGATTTCGAGCGGACTACGCCGGACGTGAGGCCTCTCATGGCCGGTCCCGCTCCAGTCACCGACGTTCTCGCCATGATTCGGCTGAAGAGCTTCCTCCAAGATCAGTTTCAAGACGGCGAAGGGGAGGGCTCGACCCTAGTGAACCCGACGACGGCGCAGCCCGTGGCGACGGTGAGCACGAAAGGGCTCGACCTCGCGGCCGCGTTCGCACACGCCCGGAACGTTGGTGGGCCGAAGCTCCGCGGGATGACCTTTGCGGAGCGCGGCGCGCTTCTGAAGGCGATGAGCAAAGCGCTCCACGGCGCGCGGGATGAGCTTCTCGACGCGAGCCGGATCAACGCCGGGACGACGCGCACCGACGGCAAGTTCGATGTCGACGGCGCGACCGGTACCCTCGCGTACTACGCGGGCATCGGAAAATCCCTCGGCGACCGGCGCTTTCTCGTCGAGGGCGAGGGCGAACAGATCACCCGCTCCGCACGCTTTTGGGGACACCACGTCAAGGTGCCGCTCCGCGGAGTGGCGGTGCACGTCAACGCCTTCAACTTCCCGGCGTGGGGCTTCGCCGAAAAGGCCGCGGTGGCGATCCTCGCGGGCGTTCCCGTGATCACGAAGCCCGCGACCTCAACGGCGCTCACGACCTATCGCTGCTTTGAGGTGCTCGCGAAGGAAGGCCTTCTCGAAGGCGGCGTGATGCAGCTCCTGTGCGGGAGCGCGGGGGATCTGCTGAGCCACCTCGGGCCGCAGGACGCGCTCGCCTTTACGGGCAGCGGAGACACCGGCGCCTACATGCGCGGACTCGAAAACGTGATCGCGAAGTCCGTTCGGGTGAACGTCGAAGCGGACAGTCTTAACGCGGTCGTCCTGGCGGAGGATGTCGAGCCGGGGAGCGAGACCTGGCAGATGTTCGTGCGCGATGCGGCGCGCGAGATCACGCAGAAGACCGGTCAGAAGTGCACGGCGACGAGGCGTATCTTCGTTCCGCGCACGCGTGTCGACGCGGTGGTCGAGGCGCTCTCCGAAGAGCTTGCGCAAGTTCGCTTTGGCGATCCGGCGGAGGACGGCGTGCGCGTGGGTCCCCTCGCGAGCAAGCAGCAGTTCGACGACGTGCGGTCGGGGATCGGCGCGCTGGTTGAGGCCGGCGCCAAGGTTGCGTGGAAGGGTGAAGCACCCGAGGGGAAGGGCTTCTTCGTGCCGGCGACCCTCCTGGTTCACGACGACCCGAAGGCCGCGGACATCGTGCACGATCGCGAGGTCTTTGGGCCGGTGTCGACGGTGCTGCCCTACGACTCCACGAGCGAGGCCGTCGAGCTGGTCGCCCGCGGTCAGGGCGGGCTCGTCGCCTCTGTGTACGGAAACGATCGCGGCGCGCTCTCCGAGTTGATCCTCGGGCTTGCACCGTGGAGCGGACGGGTGCTCGTCGGTAGCAAGAAGGTCGCCGATCAGGCGATCTCCCCCGGAATGGTCCTGCCCAGCTGCGTTCACGGTGGCCCGGGTCGTGCCGGCGGTGGTGAGGAACTCGGGGGACTGCGAGGGCTGGATTTCTATCTCCAGCGGACGGCGGTTCAGGGTGACCGCGCTCTGCTCGATCGAATTCTTGGCGAGTAGTTCTGTCCTCATTCTGCGCACAGTGATAAAAATCCGCTGTCGATGATCCCCCCGCCTCCGATGTCGTTGCCCCGGGCTCTCGTCCTTGCGCACCGTCGCGGTGAGGTCACCACCGACGACCTCTTTCGGGGGCTGATGGCGCACCGGGAGTGGCTCGTTCCGCTGCCCTGCTTTTCAAGTGCCGAGCGCCGGGACGCGCAGAAGGTTTCGTTTGGGCCGCGACAGCACTCGCCCCCTGGCGAGCTCTGGCTCTTTTCGGAGCAGGGCACCGCGCACCACGCGACAACCCAGGGCGCGGTACTTGGGTGCTTCCTTCTTGGGGTTCAGGGCACGCGGCTCTTTTCGAAGCTTCCTCCCGATACCCGCGTAGTAAAGATCAATCCGTCTGGATACCCGGAGGACCTCCTGGAGCTGGACGCCGCTGAGTTCGAGCGTCTCCAGACCTGGGCGGAGACGGTCGCGCTCGAGCAAGATCTTCTGCGCGCCGGAAATCCCGCGTCGGACGCGTCGCTGCTCGCACGGATGCATCAGCACCCGACCTACTACGTTCCCCTCCTTCCGGACGGCCGCATGCTCGCGAAGCCCGGGGAGGGGGGGTTCGAGCAGCCGGGTGTTGTCTGCACGAGCCCCGATAGCTACGAAGTGTTCGCGGACGCCCTCGACCCGAGCCTGAAAAGCGAGCTCGCGTGCACAGTGCTGACGGGCGCCGAGCTCACGGAGGAAGTGAGTCGGCAGGGCGTCGACGCGATTTTTCTCAATCCTTTCGGTCCGGGGCCAACGGCGGTCTGGCCTCGTTCGATCGCAGAGCAGATCGCGGCCGCGTAGCGGCGCTGGCGATTACACAGATGACGAAGCGTTGAAATCAACGTCTCGTTGGGTATCGTCGCGGCATGAAAGTCAAAGCCGCAGTCGCGTACGAAGCGAAGAAGCCCCTCGTCATTGAGGAGGTCGAACTCGAAGGTCCGAAAGCAGGCGAGGTCCTCGTCAAGCTTACCGCGACGGGGGTTTGCCATACCGATGCGTACACGTTGTCCGGCGCGGATCCGGAAGGCCTCTTCCCGTCGATCCTCGGGCACGAGGGCGCGGGCGTCGTGGTGGAGGTCGGTCCTGGCGTTACGTCGGTGGAAGAGGGCGATCACGTGATCCCGCTCTACACGCCGGAGTGCCGCAAATGTAAGTTCTGTTTGAGCGGCAAGACGAACCTTTGTCAGGCGATTCGCGCGACGCAGGGCAAGGGGCTGATGCCCGACGGGACGAGTCGTTTCTCGGCGGCCGGCAAGACGATTCATCACTTTATGGGGACGAGCACGTTTGCGACCCACACGGTGCTCCCGGAGATTTCGGTCGCAAAGATCCGAAAGGACGCGCCCCTCGACAAGGTTTGCCTGCTTGGTTGCGGTGTCACGACGGGCATCGGGGCGGCGATCAAGACGGCGAAGGTGGAGGTTGGGACCAACTGTGTCGTCTTCGGGCTTGGCGGCGTCGGCCTCAGCGTCATTCAGGGCTGCAAGATGTCGGGCGCCGCGATGATCGTGGGCGTGGACACAAACCCCGCCAAGAAGGCCTGGGGCGAGCGCATGGGCATGACCCACTTCGTGAACCCGAAAGAGATCAAGGGGGACCTGGTGGGGCACCTCGTGGAGCTCACGGGCGGCGGCGCGGACTACTCTTTTGAGTGCGTCGGTGATGTGACGCTGATGCGGCAGGCGATCGAGTGCTGTCACAAGGGATGGGGCGAATCGATCATCATCGGCGTGGCGGGGTCGGGGCAGGAGATTTCTACGCGGCCCTTTCAGCTCGTGACCGGTCGCGTGTGGAAGGGCAGCGCCTTTGGTGGATGCAAGGGACGCACGGACGTTCCGAAGCTCGTCGACTGGTACATGGACCAAAAGATCGAGGTCGACTCCTTCGTGACGCACACGATGCCCCTCGAAAAGATCAACGACGCGTTTGATCTGATGCACCATGGCGAGTCGATTCGCGCGGTCATCACCTACGACTAGTTCTTACAAGGAAGAGCATGGAAACCCTTTGGACGAAGAACGCCTTCGGTGGCGTACAGGGCGTGTATCGCCACGACTCCGCCTGCGGGGCGATGGAGTTCAGCGTGTTTGTGCCGCCGGGCGAAGGACCCTTTCCGGTCGTGTACTTTCTCTCCGGGCTGACCTGCACCTGGGAGAACTTCACGACCAAGGCCGGCGCGCAGCGGATTGCGGCGGAGCTCGGGTTGATCGTGGTTGCGCCAGACACGAGCCCTCGCGGCGCGGGCTGCCCGGGGGAGGACGACCACTGGGATTTCGGAAGCGGCGCGGGCTTTTATGTGGATGCGACCGAGGCGCCGTGGTCGGAGCGCTACCGGATGTACAGCTACATCACCAAGGAGCTTCCGGCGCTCATCGACGCGTCGTTTCCCGTCAATGGTCGCCGCGCGATCACCGGTCACTCGATGGGCGGTCACGGCGCACTCGTGATCGGGCTCCGCGATCCGTCGACCTGGGCGTCGATCTCCGCGTTTGCGCCGATCGTTGCCCCGACGCAGGTGCCCTGGGGCCACAAGGCCTTTGGTGGATACCTCGGCGATGACCGCGCCGCCTGGAGCGCCTACGACGCGACCGAGCTCGTGAAGAAGGCGCAACATCCGCAGCCGATTCTCATCGATCAAGGCACGGCCGATGGCTTTCTCGAGGAGCAGCTTCGTCCCGAGGTTTTCTCAGCGGCATGCGAGGCGTCCAGCCAAGCGGTGACGCTCCGGATGCAAGAGGGGTACGACCACAGCTACTACTTCATCGCGAGTTTTCTGGAGGACCACCTCCGGCATCACGCGAAGTGCTTGGCGGCGCCCGCGTAGCCTCGCCCTTTCGACCGGTCGATCTTCGGCGCTGGGTTGCGGCGTTGTGAGGGCTGCGGAATGCGTCATGCGCGTTCGCGGGTTGCTGAATGGATGACGCCGCTCTCTCAGATCCTCGCCGGCGCCCTCGTTCTTTCGAATGTCGGGTGGTTTCTGGTGATGATGGACATCTCCATTGCACGCACCTACCACGACGAGTCGTATCGTCGTCTTGCGGAGAGCCGCGATGGACTCGCGCGCACGATGGTGCGGACGGAGGCGATTACGCGAGAGCGCCTCGACTGGGCGCTTCGTAAGCGCGAGGAGTGGGAACGACAACAAGAGGGCGACTCAGTGGTCACGCACGAAGCGGAGTACGTTTTCGCCGGAGAACGACTGGTCGACGTTCGCTTCGATTGGTCGACGCGTCTGCGGACGGAGAAGTAGGAACTACGCCCGCGCTTCTTCCAGGCGCTCGTAGTGACGATAGCCGAGCTTCTCCAGCGCGCTCTTGGGCGCCAACCCGATGTCGACGAGCGTCTTGAGCCCGTAGGTTCCCGCGAGAACCGGCGGTCCGTAGGCGTGAATGGTGTCGTCGGTGAGAAAGGGCTCGAGGGGAAAGAGCTTTTCCTCTGGATGCACGTGCACGAAATGCGCGAGGGCGGTGCGCGTGTAGCCCGCCGCGGCCGGCGGCGTGATCACATGGGGCGTCGCGAGGTAGGTGCCGCCGGAGAAGATCTCGAGCTGTTGACCGACCTGCGCGACGATGCAGCCTTTGGGAGGCGCGCCGTGCACCATGCGCCCCTTAGGATGTTCCGCACTTGGCCGCGTACGCAGGTAGAGGCCGCTCTTCGCATCGGGCTTTCCGCAGCGCACGTCTGACGGGTCGTAAAAGCGCCCTCCGGGAAGAAGCGTGAGCAGGTTGAAGTCCGTATGCTCTTCGCCCCACACGACGCTCGTACCGACCTGTGAGTCTGTGAGCGCGAGGTACCGAAGCGCGCGCGTCACGTGCGCGGCGCCGCGGGTGCGCCGGGTAAACGCGTCGGCGGGAAGATCGAGCGCGACCGCGCACGCTTCCAGCAGGGCGAGGCCCACCTCGTGCACCTTCGTGCCGAGCGCGAGGTAGTCCTCTCGAAAACTGTCCGCGCCCTGGGGCCAGCGGTTGTCTGCGCAGATCTCCGGAAACATCATTCGAGCGCGCGGATCGACGGCGATCGGCGCGACGAAATAGCACTCCTTAAAATCAGGCTGACCCCCAGCGACGACCGCCTGCTCCGTATTCGGGGGCGTCCATCCGCGCTGGTACCAGATGTCCGTGCCCGCCCACTTGCGCTTTTCGTCCTCGGGCTTCTTCGTGAGCTCGACCCAGGTGTCGTAGAAGCGCTCGAGCCGCTCGGTGTCGACGCCGTGGTTTTGAATGTAGATCAGCCCGTATTCGCCGAGACCCACCCGCAACGCATCCGCTGCGGACGAGAGGTTGCCTTGCCTGATTTCGTCGAGGTCAACGACCGGGATTGTGTCCATCGCTCGCTTCGCGTACCAGGACCTCTACGGTCGGGCAATCCGGGATTCATGAGGCGATTGAACCCGTGCCCGCTTCGTCCAATCCTGTGAGCGATGGGCGCACCGCAGCTAGGCATTCTCGAACGCTGGGCGCTCCGCTATCTCGAGAAACGATTTCGCAAAAGTCCGACTGCGGCAGGCGATGACGACGTTCACGTCTTGAATGAGTCGGAGCGTCAGCGTCTTCGCCGAATCGAACAAGGCGTGGTTCTGCGGGCGGCGCTGATCGGCGCAGTGACGGCCGCCTTCGCTGCGGGTGTCGAGGTGCTCTGTACCCCCTGGCTTCTCGGCCCCGATCCCGAGGCGGCGACCTGGGAGATGCAGGCGAAGTTCTGGGCCGTAGTCGGTCCCCTGATCGGGGTTGCGGCCGTGATCGAGATCGCGCTCCTCTACTGGGATTCGCTCCGAAGCGTCTACTCACTCTCCGACGCGGCGGGGCTTCGGCTCTTCGGCCAGGGCCCGCAAACGCGAACGACGGCGCTCGCCCTTGCGCGTGCAGCGCTCGAGCTTCCGAATCCGCAGACGGCGGAGGGAATCGACGCGCACCGGGAGGTTTCCAAGGTCTGGCTCGTCACGGTGGGACTCCTCTACAAACTCAAGGTGGGGCTCACGAGCTTTCTCCTCAAAGCGCTCGTTCGCCGGGCTGCCGGACGCGCCGCGGTGCGTGCCTGGCTGGTGTGGGTTGCTGTACCCGTCACGGCGCTTTGGGACGCGATCACCGCGTGGCGCATCGTTCGAGAAGCCCGCCTGAGGGCGATGGGGCCGAGCGCCGCGCACGAGCTCGCAAGCGCACTCTTCGAAGACCGACCGCCGCTGTCGGAAGGAGCGCGGGTTGCCGCGCTTCAGGCGGTGGGCGGTTCGATCGTCAGCACGCACGACATGCACCCGAATCTGCTCGCGCTCCTCCGTGCGGTCGAAGGTCACCTCGGCGACTCCGCCGGCTACGTTCTCGACGACACCAAGCGCTTTCTCGAGCAGCTCGACTCCCTCGACCCGAAGGAACGACTTCGTGCCCTCGAGGTTCTCGCCGTCTCCGCCATCATTGACGGGCGCGTGACGCGCACCGAACGCGAGCTCGTCGCGGATGCGCAGACGCGCTGCGGTCGTCAAGGCCTCGGGGGTCTTCGGTATCTTCGGCGGCGCTTTCTCGCGGGGCAGCCGCTCACTCTCCACGACGTGCAACGCGCGATCGGCGTACCGATCACATCGACGCGCTAGCGCGACTCGAGCTCTTCGATCAGACGCTCGAGCAGGCCAGTTCGAATGTTCAGACTCAGCGGAAGGTCGAGCTGCCGGAAGCGACGCGACGCCAGGTCGAGTTTCGACGCGAGATTTCGCCCGCCGATCGGCACGTGAGGCTTACTGAGGTAGCGCAGGCGTTCGCTTTCGATCGCGGCGTTGCCAACTTCGGCGCGAAACTGTTGGATGTGCGCGGTTGCGTCGGTGCCGCGAATGCCGCGGGCGTCGAGGCCGCCGTGCACCCAAAGCCAGACCTCGTGACCGCGCGATCCTTCCGGTAGCAGCTCCTCGAGAACGTCGATCGCGCGGCGTCGCTCCTCGCTGCGGCCCAGGTGATAGCGCTCGATCGCGAGGTCCCCGTCGAGCAGTCGCCGCCGAAAAATCGCTTGCCTCGCCATCGCGATGGCCTCGTTGGCGATGTCCTGACCGTAGACCCCGAGGCCCTTCGCTTCGTCGCGCTGCTCGTGAAGGTTCGGGTTTTCGACCGCGATGAGGATCACGTGCTCCCGTCGGAGGCGTTCGCCGAAGTAGCGACGGTCGCTTAGGGAGATTCGTTCGGCGCCCGCGTCGGCAACCGCCTGCGCGCCCTCGGCGGCGGCATCGACCATCGCCCGCGCGTCGGCGGCAAGCATCTGCACGGTTCGGCGCGCGTTCGTCACGCGAAGTCGCTCGGGGGCGAGCACGGTCCGTGGCCGCGTGGCGGTTTCATGGAGTCGCTCCGACGGAGGAAACGAACCGAAGAGGGCCGCCGGGGTCGCAAGTGCCCGCCACGCGTCGTCGTCGTCGATCGCCGGGGCCTGCACCGGGCGAAGGGGCTCGTCCGCCATGACCTTTGCGATCGCGACGCTTACCCAGTTGGGCGGCATCATTACGCTCACCGGATCGTGGTCGATCGGGTGGTCCTGCTGACTAAAGAGTGCGTCGCGAAGCGCAAACACCCGGCGAACACCGGCCGCTCCATTTCGCCAGCGTTCGGCGATCGCGCGGCCCGTCGATTCGTAAAAGCCGTCGTCCCCGCGGGACCCCCGAATCGCAACGTTATTCGCCTCGTAGACCAGGTTTCGGTAGCGGCGGCCGGTCGCAGGGGCGAGACGTGGGACGAGGTGATCAAAGCGCTCTGGAGCCCGGAGCAGGTCCGCGTCGTCGAGGAGCGGATAGGCCGGAAACTGCACCGCAGCGACCGGGGCTTCGTCGACGACCGCTGGGGACGGATCGCGTGCCGGGGTCGGGGTTTCGGCGTCGTCTCCGCACGCAAGCGCGAGCGTCAGGCTCAGCGCGCGAAAAAGCCGCGCCGAGCTCTGCTTCGTTTCGAGAGCGAGGCGCATCCTTGTCGAACTACGGCGCGGCACGAGGCACCGTCATACTGCCGGAGCTGTGCGAAGCAAAGCGGGAGGTGGCATGATCGAGAGGTGCGAGTCGTTTTCGTCACGCTGAGCATCCTCCTGGCGTCTCTGGCCTTCGCCACGCCGCCGCCGGTGAAGGTTGCGCTTTTTCGTGCGCCCGGAGTTGCTCGCGATGCCCTCGACGCCGCGGAGGCACTGCTCGGAAGCGCGCCGGGTTTTTCCCTGACGGTGGTGGGGCCGGACGAGGTTCGCCGGGGAGCGCTGCGCGCTCAGGATGCGGTGCTCTTCACCGGGGGACGAGGATCCGTTCAAGGGCGACTCCTGCAGGACGAGGGGCGCGCGGAAGTCCGGCGTTTTGTCGGGGAAGGCGGCGGCTACGTCGGGATCTGCGCGGGGGCCTACATGGCGCTGCAGGGCGAGGCGGAGTTCCACAAGGTGGCGATCGTCGCCGGACGGCATGCGACCGGGGATCGCTGGCGCCGGGGCGTTGCGAGCATCGACGTCGAGGACGATCGCGGCGGACACCGCGACCTTCACTACGCGAACGGCCCGATTATTGGGGCTGAACGCGTCGAAGGACTGCCTGCGTTTGTACCGCTGGCGTGGTTTCGCGATGAGATCTGGCGCGAACGCCACGACACGCGGCCCGGCGAAATGATCAACACGCCCGCGATCGTCGCCTCGCAGTACCGGCGGGGCGCGATTGTGCTCTTTAGTCCGAACCCGTCGCTCGATCCCGAAGAGCCGGAGCTTCTTCTGCGTGCGCTTCGCTTCGTCGGTCAGGGAAATCGGGTCACGCCGCGGACCACTTTCGCGGACGTATTCGCGCCTTGAAGGCGTCCCAGGCGTAGACCGAGCCCCAGCTGAGGGCGACGAGCAGCACGAGTGCGGCGCTCGCGGTCGCCATGCTGGAGGACCCGACGAGGTCGCCGCCGAGGCGCCCGTAGCAAAACGGAACGTGAACGACGTAGGCGACCAGGCTACCTCGCCCGAGGCGGACGAGCGCGCGTCGAGGGCGAGCGGGAAGAACGAGCGAGAGCGCTGCGCCGACCGCAAGCACCACCAGGCCCCTTCCAGCGAGATCGAGAACGTTCGCCCACACCGCCGGATGGCTGCGGGTGAGCGGGCCACCGAGCGCTTCGTGCATCGTGCCCGTGAGCGCGAACCCGCCGGCCCAGCAGACAACACCGACAAGCGCCAAGATCGCGATCGCGCTCCGCGGGGTTCCAGCCCGCGCGGAGGCGGGATCATCGCCGCGCCTCGCGAGCATGAACGCGGCTGCGCCCGAACCCACCGCAAACCACGCAAAGAGCGGCACCAGCGGCATTCGCGTGTAGGGCGGCGCATCGACGAAGAGCCCCGCGAGAGGACGGAGCGCGCCCGGGATCGCGAGATCGGAAACGAACGGACAAATCGCGGTGAGAAGCGCGCCGAATCCGAGTGCGCGGAGCGCCAGGGAGCGGGGGCTCAGCGTCGCCCCCACCATTAGTGCGCCAGCGGCGATGCTCAGTCCGATCACGTGGAGCACATCGGCGCGTAGAAAGGTCTCCAGCCCTTGCCAACCGTCGAGGAGGGCGTAGCTCGCGCTCATCAGGTAACCGTAGAGGCAGACCTGCAGGCCGCGCTTGAAGAGGGCTCGGCGGACGTCGCGCGCATCTTCCTTTCGCTCGCGGGCCGCGTGCACGCGCCACGTGACCGCAGCGCCCGCGAGAAGAAGAAACGCCGGAAGCGGAAAGGTCCCGAGGACTCGCGTGAACCCGTACGCGCCCTCGTGATGCGCCGGGGCCACCTTTGATGATGGCCTTGTCGTAGTGCTCTCGAGCCGCAGGGCCCTGCTCGCTGGAAGCGCTGTCAGAACTCATCGTTCGTAGTGC
>JBCDAA010000227.1:0-14490 GCA_039186435.1 Myxococcota bacterium
ACCATCTGAGGTTGCTTCGCCAGATACGCGGGAACGCAAACCCCTTCCCGTCGCGGATCGAGATGGAGGAAAACGCTGCCCCGAAGCAACAAGCCTCGCGCCACGTCCTCCTTCGCTGGGAGAGTCCCCTGCCCCACCGACCAGGCGTAGCGCACGTCCCAACCCAACGCCACATGACCCGCAAGCAGGCGATTTTTCCCGCGTCAGGATTTCAAATTTCTGCGAGATCCCCAATAGTTCCGGCCATGTGGCCACTTCTGGCCATTTACGTCCGAGATGCCACCAAGCATCTTTGACCCATGAGCAAGTTGGCGACTTTGGACACGGCCGCCGTGGCCGTTCAAGAAATGCGGCGCGCCACAGACCGCGTCCGCGCGCTGCTCGCGCTCCCTGTACCGCCCGTCCACGATTTGGAGGCAGCCATCCGCGACGCCAGCGTATGGACCGACGCGGTGCACCAGATCTTGATGAGCGCCCATCTCGGAACGTCTCAGGAAATCGGCGACAGCTGAGCTCCACGCGCACACACGACGAAAAAACCCCGGACGAAACCGCCCGGGGTTTTTTGCGTAGGGATGCCCGCTAACGGCAGCGTCGATCGAGGGACTCGACGAGCTCCGCGAGAACGGGATGCACGGACACAAAACGCTCCGCGTCCGTCGCGAGGGTGCACACCTGCTCTTCATCGCCAGCGGCCGTCGCAGCTTCGATGGCCACGATGAACGCACGAGGAATCGGCCTGAGCGCAACGTTGTCGAGGGCGAGCTGGAGCGCACGATCGGGATCGTTGCCGGCGCCGGCAAAGAACTCCGACCCGTGGTCGTAGAACGCCTCGGGATGTCGCGAGAGAAGTACGTCGTAACGCGCCGCCGCGATGCCGGAGAGTTCCGCGGCCCGCGCCGGATCCGTGGTGAGTTCCGAGAGGAGTCCGGCCGGTTCAGGATCGCCGACCGCTTCCGCGAGACGCGCCAAACGAGCGACCGCTTCATCCCCCTCGTCTACCTCGGACTCGAGCTCCGCGAGGTGCACGTTGCCGACCGAATAGGACGGCAGGCGACGCACCGCTTCCTCGTAGAGGGGCTTCGCGAGATCCGGCCGGTTGGCCATCTCCCCCCACATCACCCCTCGCGCGAAGAACGAGAACGCGACCGGAAACGGAGACACATCCCGAAAGTCCGTGAACGCTTCGCGGTACATCGCGTCGGCTTCCTCGAAGCGTCCGAGGTTCGCCAGCACGGTCGCGAGCGTGTTGTAGTTCGCGAACTCGGGCTGGTCGGCCACAAGCGCGCGAGCCCGCGGTTCGAGAAGCGCCGCGTCGGTACCGACCGCGAGCTCCAGTGTGATGCGCGAGCGCTCGAGTACGGACGCCGGCCAGCCGAGGCGCTCTGCTTCGTCGAGCTCTGCAAGAGCCTCGCGAAAGAGATGCACAGCAGAAAGCACCCGAGACCGGGTTACGTGCGCCTCGGGCGAACCCGGATAGCGCTCCAAGTAGTCAGCCGACTCATCGAGTGCGACCGCAAAATCGTCGTAGTTGCCTGCGTAGCTGGCTCGGTTGAGGAGCGCCGCGATTCGCTGCGCAAGAAACGTTTCAGAAGGGGATGCCTCGTACGCACGCGCAAGAGACGCGATGGCGTCATCAAGGTTGCGGAGGGCGGTCTCGCCGTTCGTCGTTGTCCCATCGAAACCGAGGGGGACCGTCGCCGGTGTCGGCGCTGGGGTGGGCTCCACGCCCTGCCCGCTGCAGGCAAGAACCAGCAGCGGGAGGGCGCAGTAGTACGCAAGGCGATTCATGAATCCCTTAGGGAGCCGCGAAGAAGGGGAAGTCCGTGGTGGTATGGGTCGCGTCGTCAGCCGTAAGGCCGTCGCTCACCCCGCTCACGCCCGGCGTCACGAGGACCGAGTAGGTCACGTCCATGACGTCGTAGAGCGGCGTGCGTCCGCCACAGTCACTGTTCGGAATCGCGCCAGCGGCATCGGCCTCCACACCGAGGTAGGTCTCGCAAGTGCCCGAGCTCGAGTTCACGTAGAGGCGGTCGTCCGCAAGCACGCCAGCAAGGAACTGGTACGCGGTGCCGTCGCCCGCGGCCCCAAAGCCGAACTGGTTTCCACAGGTCTCGTCGAGGCCGTCGAGGATCGCGATGGCTCCGGTGATGTCGTCCGCGTACTCCGCCACCCACGTCGAGGGATCGTCGTTGGCGTTGTAGGCGTCCTTGAGGGCGTCACGCTCGGCCATCATCGCCATGGGCATGAAGGTACCGATCGTGCCGGTGCTGACCGCGGCGCGACCCGCACGGTCGAGCTGCGTGCCGACCGAGGGCGGCATGTCACGGCCGCGGAGCATCGTGCCCGCGTCCATGTCGTCGCCCGCATCCATGTCGTCGCCGGCATCCATGTCATCACCGGCGTCCGTGCCGGGGCCCGAGTCCACACCGGGACCCGAATCCACACCGCCGCCGCCATCGTCGTCGCCACAGCCCACAGCCAGTAGACCGGAGAGGGCAACCATTACGAAGAGTTTCGTCGTATTCATGATTCGACTCCTCATTCCGCTCGGTTGGTGGCAGCCCACACGGCGACGATGTCACCGGTGCCGGGGACGTTGTCGATGGGGAGCTGAACCACGATGGTCTGCGAGTTGAGTCCGGCGAAGGTGTCGTCGGCCGCGATGCGGTTGTCCGGGTCCATGGCGTCCCCACCCGTCGCCCCATCAGGCGGGCTCGAGGTGAGAAGCTGAACGACGTCGTTCTCCGCGGAGGTGGTGCCGACGTTGTTGTCGAACGCGCTGCCCTCAAGGAGGACACAGCCGTTCTCGTCGAACGCCGCCGGCGGAAGGCTGGGCGCCGCTTCGCGCGTCACGTTGACGGCGTTGGTGAAGCCCTCGAACTCGAAGACGAAGGCATCGTTGCGAAGACCCGCGAAGACGCGCATCTCGTCGCCGACCACGCCTGCCTCGACGTCCGTGTCACCGGTAACGTACGCGGCGACCGTTCCATCGTCCGCGACGTGCCAGCACTCAAAGGTATCCTCGTCAGCGAACTGACACTGGATCTCGCTGTCGGTCGGCGTGTTCCCGTACGCCTCACCCCGACTGAGGTGAAAGACGTAGACGACCGAGCTGTCGTACTGCGTCGGCGCACTGAGGCCACCCACCGTCAACGCGAGGTTGAGGTTGGCCGCATCGGCACTCATCCACGCGTAGACATCGTTGATGTCCGCCAAGGGCTCGCCCATGGGTCGCGCACTGTCGATGTGATCCGCGCCGAACGCGAATTGGGGGACCACCATGGCCGCGGCGGCAATCGCGCCGACTCCCCACAAGGTTCTAAGTTTCAATTTCATATCTCCTCCATGCAGGGGCAGGCCCCGCGCTCAGAGCTACGAGGCCCCGCACGGAACGGATCGCTTTTTTCCCGACGAAAGCGATTCCCTGGACTTCCCCCGTCCAGCGGAGATCATCCTGATAACACTACGTTTTGTCCACTTTTCCAGTTCTGGCGAGAAGCGATAGGATCAACCATGCGGAAATTCGCTGTCTTGCTCGCCATCGCATGTGGGGGGAGCGGGTCGGAGACCTCCTTGCGAATGGATTTCTCGTCGGCGGAGTTCTGGGCCGCGCCCTTTCCGGGTGAGGGCCGCGACCCAAACGAGTTTCCCAACACCCCCAGGGCGCCCATCGTCGACACGCTCACCGAGCTCGCCTCCGAGGCGGACGGATTTGGACTGACCTCGACGATCTTTTTCACGGCGACGGCCCCGCTCGCGCCGCTCGCGCTCACCCCTGCGCAGACCGTCGAATGGACCGCTCCAGTTCTACTCGTCCCCCTCGAAGGCGAACGCTCGCCGCATCCGATCGAAGTTCGCTTTCGCGAGGACGGCGGGCCCTACGGCGCAGCCAACCTTCTCTCGATCCTGCCGCTTCAGGGTCGCCCGCTCCGAGCCGACTGCCTCTACGCCGCGGCCATTCGTGAACCCGTCCTCGACGCAGCAGGAGAACCCATCGCCGTCGCGAACGCCGTGCGCGAGCTTCAACGGGGACGATTGCCGGAAGGCATGAGCGAGGCCGTTTCGCAGGACTACCAACGAGCGCTCACCGCGCTCGAAGCCGAAGGTATCGACGATGTCGCCGCCCTCACCGTCTTTCGAACTGGCAACCCGGCCGGGGAAATGGAGCGACTGCACGAGGCGGTGCTCGGCGAGCCTCTTCCGGCACCGCTCACGCCTTGGACCCTCCTCGAAACGCACAGCGAGTTCTGCGTGTTTGAGACCGCGGTAGAAATGCCCACCTATCAGCGAGGCGAGCCGCCGTTTTCGTCCGAGGGCGGCGAAATTCGATTTGTCGACGGGGCACCAGAGCGCGTGGGGTCCGAACGGGCGCGTCTCTTCGCGACGATCCCCCGCGTTCCCATGCCAGAAGAGGGGTACCCGCTGGTGGTCTTTTCCCGCACCGGCGGAGGTGGAGATCGACCGCTCATCGACCGAGGGGTTCGCGACGCGAGCGGTGAAGCCATCGAAACGGGGAGTGGCCCCGCGCGCGACTTCGCCCAAGCCGGATGGGCCGCAATTCAGATCGACGGTCCACACGGCGGCATTCGCAACGTCAGCGGCGCGGACGAGCAGCTCCTCATCTTCAACATCGGCAACCCCCGCGCGCTCAAGGACAACATTCGCCAGTCCGCCCTTGAACTCGCCCTCAGCGCACACATCGCCGAAACACTTCGCATCGACGCGACCGAGTGCGCCGGTAGCGGCACGGCGGAGGCGTTCTTCGATCTCTCCGAGCTTACGCTGATGGGCCACTCGATGGGCGCGACGATCAGCCCCCTCACCTTCGCCGTGGAACCTCGTTTTCGCGCGCTTCTCCTCAGCGGCGCGGGGGGCAGCTGGATCGAAAACGTGGTGCACAAGGAACTTCCGGTGCGCGTCCGGCCGATCGCGGAGGTCACCCTGCGGGTGGCCGGGCGCTACGAGCTTCACGAGCACGACCCCGCACTGATGCTCCTTCAATGGACGGGCGAAGCGGCCGATCCGCCTGTCTATCGCGATCGGGTTCGCGGCGAGCCGCGGCACATCCTGATGATGCAGGGTCTCGTCGATCGCTACATTCTTCCGCCGATCGCGAACGCGACGAGTCTCGCCTTCGATCTCGATCTCGCGGGGACCGCCTACGACGAAGAAACGGAAGAGGTCGCGCGTTTCGTGCCGCTGCGCGAGGAGCTGCAGTTCTCGAACGGCGCGGCGATTTCGCTTCCCGCGAGCGGCAATCAGGAGGGCGTGACCGCGGTCGTGACTCAGCACCCGGAAGACGGCGTCGAGGACGGTCACGAAGTCGTCTTTCAGCGAACCGAACCGAAAGCGCAGTACCGCTGTTTTCTGCGCACACTCGCGCGCGGAGAGCCGCCCACCGTGCCGGCGATCGGCGAATCCTGTGGGGAATAGCTATTCCGCGGGGCAGACGATGTCGTCCACGACGCCGGTCGGATCGTAGGATGCGCCGCTCGTTCCCGTCGACGCAGGAACACGCTTCAGCACTTCGCCGGTAACCGGGTCCGCACAGTCTCCCTCCCAGAGTCCTGCGATGCCCGCCTCGGTCAGGCGGTTGAACGACTTCGGAAGACCCCAGCAAACGATGTCGAGCATGTTGTCGGGCGTTTCGAATCCAGGGCGCACGTAGAGCGCGACCTCCCCCCGCTCGTCTCCATCCCGAAACGCCTCGGGCCACGCAAAAACCTGACGCGCGCCCGGCGCGATCACGATCTCCTCGCGAAGTGCCGCGTACTGCGGCGCTTGGCAGAATTGATAGGTCGATGCCGCAACGTCGATGGGCTCGCTCGTCGGATTGAGGAGCGTGATGCTCTCGCCAGGATCGATTTCCACGATGAAAAGGTCGTCTCCGTTGCACTCGGGACCACTCGGCTCGACGACATCGACCCCCGCGTCCGTCGCCGCATCAATTCCCGCGCCGGAATCGGTCCCTGCATCGACCCCGGAATCGTCGTCTCCGCAGGCCACCAGGAGGCAAAGCGCCACAAGAGCTGGTTTCACGCGCTAAGTACGAACCAGCTTGGGGATCCGATCAACCGGAAAGCCCGATCGCGTGAAGCGCCGCCTCACAACGCGCTCGTTCCTCGACCCCTCGATGGAGCGCAGCCGCGCGACGAAAGAACACGCGCGCGCGACTCCGCTTGCCAAGCTCTCGGTACGCCATTGCCGCGATCTCGAGTCGTTCGGGATCGGTTTCGCGAACGAGACGACGAGCGCTCCGGGATCGCGTTCGATGGAGCACGTTGAGTGCACTGGTCGGATCGACTCGGCTAAGCGTTCGAACGCTCTCCATCATCCAACGATCCTGCAGGGCGACCTCGGTGAGTCGCTGCGCGAGCATCGGCGTTCGAATCCCAGCGTCGACGATCTGCTTCAGGATGGGAGGGAGACGAAAGGGCTCCGCATCCGACGGCTCGAGATAGGGAAGAAGCTGCACGGTGAGCTCGGGTCGCCCTCGAATTGCAGCCACATCCAAAAGCGCCCACGCGCCGCCCTCGAGAGGGGTGGGCGCGAGTGCTTTGCCCGCTTCGGCGAGAAACTGCGCGGGGGGGATGACGCGCATGCGGCGTTCCAGAAGACGCGTGCCAAAGGTCTCTCTCTCCGCAAAGGCGACGGGAGGATCGGCATACCAGCGCGACCAAAGAAGCGGCGAAACTCGGCCCCGGTTGACCAGCGTCGTCCCAAGCGCCGCAGCGAGCTCCCTCAGGTAGCTCCGCACCACGTTGAAGAACCCAACCGTCTGTGAGTGTGCGTAGGCGTGGTACCCGAGCAGCCTTCCGCGGTCCGTCAGCGTGACGAGAGCGCGACCAAAGACGCGCCCCTCCGCGTCGCGGGCATAGAACACCCGTTTGTTGATGTCGATCGCGTTGATAACGGCAGCCCAATAGTTGAAGTTCCCAGCCGCCAGACAGGTTTGAAAGTGGCCGCCCATGCGAAGGACCTCGACGGGATCCTCCTCAAGGGCAAGGTGCAGCTCGCGACCATCCGTCGTCGCAGCGCGTCGAGGAAAGCGTCCAAGCCAAACGTCCACGTCGAGTCCCATGCCGCGCATCCGGTCCAGGAACGCTGCATTCGGGCCATGGTCTCGGAGGTCCCACGGAGGCGGTCCTTCACGCCTTCGAATGAGCTCACCCGCGTGGCGACGAAGACCCGCAGGAACCGACCGCATCGGCGCGAGAACGTCGATCGCCTTCCGCTCGCGAAGCAGCAGGGACGCGCCGAGTTGAACTTCGAGGGCACGCTCACACGAAGAATCGACCGCGGCGACCCAGAGTTCGATAGCAACCTGGTGGGCGCGCGTGTCGAGTTTCTCGCTGAGCCGGGCAAGACGAGTCGGCGTGAACGAGGGAGGGGCTTGAAGTCGCTGCCGCAGCATTGCGATTCGACGGAGCTGCGCGTCGTTCGGAACGACAATCGCGTCGAGAGCCGCAAGCTCGCGCGCGAGGCGCTCGGGCGATGGAAACTCCTTTCGGAGGAGGACGCGCGCGGTTTCTTCGGCGTCCAGATCGACGGAAGCCAGCCGGCCGAGCGCCGGGTGAAGCAGAGCTGGGTAGCGCGCGGCCCAAGGTGGGGGCGCCCCGTCCCTCACGGGGCGGGGACAAATCTCGTGACCTATCCATGGAAGCTTGCTCGCCGCGCGTAGCAGAGAGGCAAGGCCGCCGGACGAAAGCGCACGAACGAGCGAAGCGACCGCGCCAGCACGCACAAAGACATCGGCGACCCTCCCAAACACGTACTCGTGATCGATGACGGCTTGAAGAATGGGAACGACCCGCGTCGTGTCCTCTCGGGCGACAAGACGAAGCATCGCGAGTGTCTCATCGGACGCGTACACCATGTCCAGCTCGGCCAACGCAGCGAGCACGTGCTCAAAGACGGCGCGCACGTGTTCCCGGTCAAAGGCGCCACAGAGAACGAGCAGCAGCCGCGCGTGGTCCAAGGTTTGAACAGGAAGCTCACGTTCGCGAGACCCGGACCCGTGCGCACCAAATACCTCGTCGACCACGTCTTCGTAGACGCGCAGCGAGCGACCCTTCGCCAGATACTCCGCAAGATCGTCGAGAAAGCTCGCGTAGTCGCGGTCCTCGGTTGCCTTCCCGAGGCGCGCGAGCACCGAGCTCTCGGAGCGACACCATCGGGCGCACGCTTCCGCAAGTCGGGCCGCGTCCTGCCTCCACCGTGACTTGGCAAGGGCAGCTGCAACCTGAACGCGAGTGCGCCCTTCGGGAAGCGCCTCAAGCCTGGGTCGAAGCGCATCAAAAAGCACGGGGCGCAGCGGAAGGCTCTGCACAAGCTTCGCCGACCGCGCCCCGAACGCTCCCGGCTGCGCGTGGATCAACCGGGCGAGGTTGAGCCTGAGAACCTTGAACTCGGCACCAGCGTCAAAGCTCGCCTCGAGCCGCTTCCAGCACGTGCGCACCGCGCCCTCGACGTCTGACCACCAACAGCGCCATGCCGCGATGTCCGGGTGAACGAGGAGCGCAAACGCCTCGAGGGATCGCCGCCGAATGTCCGCTCGCTCTTCCCGCAGTCCTTGAAGCCATCGTGCGAACTTCCCGCCGAGCGTGGGCGCGGGCGAAATCTCGATCGACCGACGCGCGCGATACGGTTTCCGAAACTCTGAGACGAGACGACCCTGCAGCTGCGAAGGAAGCGAGTCCTCCGCGTTCAGCGGGATCTCCCACACGTCCGGCTGCCCAAGAAAGCGAACCGGCGCGTCCGCGACCGGTCCGTGCTGTTCTCGCAGGAGCCAGAGACCCAGCACATGGTCCTCTGTCGTACGACGCGCGATCTCGAGCAGCGAACCCTGATGCGCATCGAGCCAGTTCAGCCCGCGACGCAGCGCGGCGACATCGGTCCAGTGCGTCCACGCCATCCGCAGCGCGACCGTCGCGAGGGGCGTCCGGCGTTCACGCGCGTAGTGCGTTCGAAGCGCCGGCGACGCGGCCGGATGGTGCGCGAGCGGATCGCTCGGGAGCGCGGCTTCCCGGTGGACCCAGCGCTGGAGGACCTCGAAAAGCCCCCGAAGAGCGACGTCTTTCCGCCCAAGCGCGCGCGTCGCGCGTACCAGGTCCGTACGGGTCAGAGGCTTCGTTGCGACCGCACGCCCGAGGGACACCGCGCACCACCGCGCATCTTCCGGCGGCGCTGACGCGGGAAAGCCCATGACCCAATCGAGGTCGCACGGACGTGTCGGTCTCATCGGTTCCCACCGAGTAAGCACGCGTCGCCACCGGAGCAACGGGGAAGACGCGCGAACGTCCGACGTGCAACCCTCCACTCACCAATGGACGAGTTTTTCATGATGACCGAACGTCTCGGCTTTCGTTGCTGGCGGCCATCCGACGACAACCTCGCGCACGAACTCTGGGGCAACGCCGAAGTCACTCGCTACACGCACGCGAGCGTCCTCACCCGAACCGAAACCACCGAACGGCTGCGGGCGGAAATCGCGGAAGAGGAACGCTCTCACCTCCAGTACTGGCCCATCTTTGCCCTCGCCGACGGAACGCACGTCGGCGCCTGTGGCCTTCGGCCCTGGAACGACACAACGCAGGAACTCGGCTTTCATTTACGCCCCGAGCACTGGGGTCGCGGCTACGCACGCGAGGCTGCTCGTCGCGTGATTCGACACGCATTTGAGGATCGGAACGCGGCACGCCTCTTCGCGGGACACCATCCGGAAAACCAAGGCTCGCAGCGTCTCCTCGAGCAACTTGGGTTTCGCTTCTGGAAGACGTTCTTCTACGCCCCGACGCAGCGCGAGCACCCGTCGTATTTGCTACGAGCTCCCCACTTGTAGGCGCGGCGTCGCGAATTCGAGCAGACGCTGGATTCGGCGACGGAGACGGCGTCGTTTGCTGACTCGATAGACCAACATCAAGAGACCGCTGATTCCAGCGACGAATGCGAGCACAGACGTCGCGATCGCCGCGCGTGTGGGGCGGCTTCGGTCGCAGCCTTCGCACCCGAGCTGGTCGAGCGAGCCGTAGAGGCCAGCCATCGCCGCCATCGCGGTCCCGAAACCCAGGCCGGTCGCCGTCATCGCGAGCGATCCGCCGATGGAAGGAAGGCGAAGCCGAAGAGCGTCCGCGCGGCGTGCAGCTTCGGCGGGAGTCAGAAGCGCAGATCGGGTTTGCACGGTTGTCGCCGCGCGAGGGGTCGTCGCCCAATCCTGCGCATGGCCGACGGAGGCGATCGAGAGGATCGCAAGTACACAAAGAGGCTTCATGCGACGAGGCTGAGCAAACCGCATGCCGCACTGCCGCGAGCAGCTCGGAGGTTTCGTCGCGACACTTCTGTCGTGTTCGTGTGTCAAAGTGGGCGTTGCGCTTTGCCACCCGACCCACGATTCGGGACACTACGATGGCTTTGCGTTCGTTCCTTCGAGTGGTCTCGTTCGCGCTGGTTTTCTCAGTTGCACAGCACGCGCAGGCGCAGCCTTCGTTCGCAGATATCGACCTGCAGTTTGCGCCGGGGATCCCGCTTCCCAACGAAGAGTCTGCCGAGGCGCGCCTAATCGGCCTCGACATCAACGTGGGTGTCCCGGTCCCCCTCGGGGAGCGAAGCTTCTTGTTGCCGGGCGTGAGCTACCACCTCGACTCCGTTTCGTTTCGCAACGCGCCGCTTCTCTCCAAACCACCGCGCCTTCACTCGATCGAAGCGTCGCTGCGACTTGTGCAGCTCTTGCCGCGACGATGGACCCTCACGCTCAGTGCTGCCCTCGGTTTGGCCGGAGACTTTCAGAGCGTCGACAGCGGCCTCCTTCGAGGCAACGCTTTGGTGCTCGCGAACCACAAGTTCAACGAACGCGTGACGCTCGGCGGTGGCTTTCTCGCGACCTATGGCTTTGGGGTCTTCCTTCCATTGCCTGCGATTTTTCTTCGCTGGTCTCCAACGCGGCGCTTCTGGCTCGAGGCGTTTCTCCCGGCGTACGTTCGGATGACGGTGCTCGCCCACGAGCGTGTTGAAACCTCTCTCGTCGTGCAGGTGGCGGGTCAAAACTATGCGATTCGCGAAGCGCGGTCGGCACCGTGTCCCTCTTTTGACGACGGCTCAGATGCGTGCCTCGACAACATCGCGTACTCGCTCGCAACCGCGCAGTTGGATGTCGGCGTCAACCTCGGCGTAACGATCTGGCTTCACCTGCACGGTGGCGTCACGCTCTTTCGTCGCTTCGAGCAGCGAACCGCCTCCGGACGTACTCTCCCGGACGGGGAAAACCGCGTCGCCAACGGCCCCGTGATCGGTGTGAGGCTGGTCGTGCGGCTTCCCTCCGGAGAGGCCGAAGGCGAAGAGGGCGAGGGCGAAGAGATCGAGCCCACCCCACCGAACCCTTCGTCCGACCCGTGACCCTGCGCTTGCGATCCGCGGGATCGACCCACTCATAATTGATCAACAAATTCATAACTTACAAGCAATACTTGCATTCATTCGCATAGTAGAATATACAGATGAATGCGAAACGAAGACGACGCGCTAGAGAGGCGGATCTCCACCGAGCTCGACGCGCTCGCGCCGGTCTTTGACGAAGCCACCCTCTGGGCTGCTCGCTTCGGGATCCTGCTTCTTCGCGAGGTCGAAATCCGGCCCTCGGTCCGTGGTCTCGACCTTGGGTGTGGCACCGGATTTCCGCTCCTCGAACTTGCCGCACTCCATGGCCCCGAGAGCACCTTCGTCGGGGTCGACACGTGGCCCCGCGCGCTCGATGTGGTGCGCGAGAAAGTTCGGCTTCATCGCGTTACGAACGTGTCCGTCAACCTAGCGGACGCCTGTTCCCTTCCGCTCCCCGATCGATCCTTCGACCTCGTCGTCTCCAATCTTGGCGTCAACAACTTTCACGACCCCGCGGCGGCTGCGCGCGAGGCCTTTCGCGTCTGCAAACCAGGCGGGCGCCTCGCCGTGACCACGAATCCGATCGGGACGATGCCCGAGGTCTACGATCGGCTCCGCGAGGTCGCCGCGCAAATCGCTCCGGGGTCCGCCGACGCCCTCCGCGTTCAAGAACAACACAGGGGAAGTATCGATGAGTGCGAGAGACTTCTTACGCACGCAGGATTCGCGATTCAGCGGCGGGCCACCGAAGAGTTCGCCATGACCTTTGCGAACGGCCGCGCACTCTTCCGGCACGTTCTTGTCGCCTGCTTCTTGGAGGGCTGGCGAAGCGCGCTCGCGGACGCGGCGACCGAGATCTTTCGAGCCGCAGAAGAAGCTCTCACCGATCCGATTCGAACCACGACCACCATGCTCTACCTTGAAGGAGTACGTCGATGACCCGCGCAAGCATTTCAGACGATCAGGCGCAGCTCTATTTCGAACGCGCCGACGAGTACGACGAGTTGGTCTCCGCCGAGGACGCGGACGACAACCTGCGTCGCTCGCTGCGCGCGACGCTCCCTCCGGGGACGATCGCAGACATCGGCGCTGGAACCGGGCGCATCGCGCGTTTGCTCGCCGGGCACGCGGAACGGTTCGTTCTCGTCGAGCGCGCGGCGCCGATGCTCGCGATCGCAGAGACGCGTCTTCGTGCGCTCGACCTCGCGTTTGAAGCCCACTGCGCGGACGCGCGAGAACTCCCGCTCGCCAACCAAAGCGTCGATGCCGCGGTTGCCGGGTGGGTGTTCGGACACTTTCGGTATTGGATGCCGGCCGGGTGGCAGGACGAAGTTGATGCGGCCCTCGAAGAAATACATCGCGTCGTTCGACCGGGCGGGTCCCTGACGATCATCGAGACCCTCGGCACGGGATACGAAGAGCCGCGCACCCACGCCGCTCTCGACGAGTACTTCGCGCATCTCGAGGGGCAGGGGTTCGCGCGCGAGTGGGTTCGCACCGACTACCTCTTCCCCACCGTCGAAGCTGCCGCGCGTGTCCTCGGCGGATTCTTCGGTGCCGAAATGGCCGACGAGATTCGTCAGCGCGGGAGCGCGCGGGTACCGGAGTGCACCGGGATTTGGCGCCGCTGAGGCAGTCTCAAGGCACGCAGCAAAACGCAGCTTCGTTGCGGCAGGTGTCGCAGTTCCGCGGACCGACGGGGAGCGTGCACGTCGCGCCGGCGATGCCCGCGCCCCCGAAGCACTCCGCGGTCAGACCTTCGACAAAAAACTCTGCATCGCCACAGCGAACGCTGCAGCCGCCGGGCCCGTCCGCACAGGTCCAGCTTGCCGGGTTGCGGCAGTCGGGTTCACCGTCGGGCCAGGGCGTACATTCGCCGTCATCACAGGTCTCGGTCGGACCACAGCGACGGTCACACCGGCCGCAGTTCGCGGGGTCCTCCGCGAAGTCGGTGCAGCGGTCGCCGCACGCGTCGGGAGCATCCGCCGGGCACTCGCAGTCGAAGTCCGCGGCGACGTTGCGGCAAACCGCAAGACGTGGACACGCCGCGTCGCAGGCGCCGCAGGAAAGGTTCGTGTCGATCGACGTTTCGCAACCAGGACGGTCGTCGCAGTCCTCCTTGCCTGGCGCGCACTCGACGGCGCATTCCCCGGCGACGCAGATGTTGACTTCGCTGCTGTCGATCGCCATGTCGCAAAGGCGTCCACAACCTCCGCAGTTGTCGACGGTGTCGAGGGGTACGCAGCGTCCGTCTTCACAGCGCTCCCACCCCAAAGGACATCCGGCGTCCGGGCGCGCCGCATCGACCATCGTCGCATCACGGACCATGACGACCGCGTCCACGCTCGCATCCGCGACGCCCGCGTCGGGCCCTGGCGCGCACTCACACAGAAAGCACCCGTCTTCCCCGCGGACCAGCCCAAAGGGGCAACCGATCTCACACGGTGGCGGACAGTTCACGCTGCAGGGTCCAATCCCTGCGACGTCCACACCGGCAAATCCTGCGGCGCAGAAGTCGTCGTAGGTACGCCCATCGACCCCACAAACTTGTTCACCGCCGCAGAGGCTTACATCCGACGAGCACGCCGCACTGAGCGCCAGCACAACGATCCAACTTCGTTTCATCCCACACCCCGAAAGACAAGCCACCGGTCGAAGGATACCGCGACCGGTCGGCTTGCGCCCGCGGGGGAGGATGCACATGGTAGGGACGTTCCTTGAAAATTTGGGGGCGATCGGTTTCGACGGGGTCGAAGAAGGATCGGTTGCGTGTCCGCTGGCTCAGAACAGCGCAAAAATTCTGGGAACCCCTAAGTGCCAACGACAACGCACTTGCTCTCGCTGCTTAGTTGAGAGCCGTCGAAGCGGGAAGGCTGTCAGTTCTTCCCGCCGAGGCGTCATTTGAACTGACTGGTCACCACGTGCGCCATCCGCCGTGGTGATGAGACAAAGGATGGCTAGCGGCGAAGCGAGCCTGTCCACGGGCGCAACCCGCTGCGAAATCTCAAAACGTGGAATACGCACGTAGATGCCGCTCTGGATCGACTTCGGACCTGGGTTCGATTCCCAGCGCCTCCACCATGTCCCGGCTACGGCGACCTTGTGTCGCCGGAG
>JBCDAA010000228.1:0-14448 GCA_039186435.1 Myxococcota bacterium
AGTAGGTTGGTGGCAGGGATCGTGCGACAGTCGGGTGCTGTGCAAGGTTGGCTCCGCTCTTTGGCCCTGGCATTCGCCGTCGCCTGCTCGGTGAGCCCTCAGCCCACACCCCCGGCGCTCGATGAAAACACCGTCGTCGGCATTGCGGACGAAGGGCTCGTGGAGGGCGTCTTTGACGTGGAGGAAGACCGCGCGAGCGATTTCCGGGTCTACCTCTTCAACCTCGACACCCTCGGTCCTCCAGAGACGGCAACCCTGGCCGACGATGGAAGCTTTTCCGTTCCCTTCGTCGGGGTCGACGGTGACCTCGTTCGTCTTCACCTCTTTGACGGAGCGGTGCTCACGCAGGCCTTTGACGCGCGATTCGAGGACGGGGCGCTCATGCGCGAGCCGCCGATGCTCCCGTGCTTTCGCATCACGCCGCCCCAGGAACTCTTCTTCGATGTTCCGGACGGGGACGTCGGCGTCGTCGAGCTCATGGCAACCAACGAGTGCGACGATCCAGTGACCGTCACCGACCTCGAGTTCTCCGACCTCACCACCAACTTCGATCTCGTCTTCGGCGAGGACGACGTCCTCGATCCCGGCGACACCCGTCGTCTTCTGGTCACCTGGACTCCCGGCGATCCTGGGGACGTCGTTCAAGTTCTTGTCGTGACCCTCGACGGCGGTCCCTTTCGCGCCGTCACCGTCGCCGGGCGGGCGTTCTAAGAAACGGCCTCGCCAAAACGAGGGTTCTCCCGGGTTGGCGCGCTGCGGTCCTCGTGGTCACGTGATCTCGTGCGCACGATCGACGACGAAGACCTGATTCGGCAGATCAACATCACCCCCCTCGTGGACGTCGTTCTTGTTCTCCTCGTCGTGTTGATGACCGCTGCGACGGCGACCCTACGCGAGATCCCGATTCAAGTTCCCACGGCAGCTTCGAGCGGCATGTCGCCACCTACCCTCTCGATTGTCGTCCATGTCGAATCGCTCAGCGTGGATGGGCAGTCTCCCGTCGATCTGCGCACGTATGTTCACGCCGCCATCGCTGCGGACCCGACTACACGCGCTGTTGTCCGTGCGGACGGCGACGTCGCCCATGCACGCGTTGTGGGCGTAATCGACATCCTCCGGCAAGAAAAGATCGCGGCCGTCGCCGTCGACGTTCGCTACGGAACCGCGCGAACGTCGCAGACCCCGGAGTTGCAGTAGGCCTCGTGCGAGTCGGGGGGTGGAGTCAAACAGCCGCCACAACTCATTCCGAGATCGCACACCAGCGCTTCGTATCCTTCGAATCCCTCTCGTGTGCCAGCGATGGCGATCAACGCCTCCGGTCGAACGTCCCCACCACATTCGCAGCACTGCGTCACCCGTAGGCGGCACTCCTCGTCCCGCGTGCACTCCGTGATCGGGAGCTCCCGCACATCGACGGCCTCGCAGCGCCCCGCGTTGCAGGTTGCCTGAAGCCACGGAAACGGAGGCGGCGCACACGGAGGACACGCCGCGCCTTCCGGACATACGTCGCTGAAGTACTCGTCCCGCTGACTCTCATTGATTCCCCTGACGTCGCTAAGTCCGACCTCACCGCAGGGAAGGCAGCAACCTGCAGCCGCGAGTTCGCAGTCGCTGTTGGTCGTGCACTCGTCCCACTCCGGTGCATCGCAGCTCGGCGCCGGCGTGCAGCTCGTGGAGCTCCCAGACGGACATCGTGCGTTGCATCCATCGATGATCAGATCCGTCAGTTCCACGGGGTCGCAGCAGTCGCCGCGAAAGCACTCGAGGAAGGGAATGCCCGCGTCGCAGCCGCTGCACGAGGGTGCCGGCGCGCAGCGATCCACCACCGAAGTTCCGGTCGGACAGATCGGTTCGCAGCTATCGTCCAGGCCGGTTGGCTCAAAAGGCGTGCAGCAGGAATCGAAGCACGTGAAGGCTTCGTCGCTGCAGCGTTCGCTGCTCGAAGAGCAACCAAGACTCACCAAGAGGCTCGCGATCAAGATGCGCCAAAGCATGCCATTCACCTTCCTACCTGAGCCTACGAGCAAGAACCGTACTTGCGGATTCGCGTTTCCAGGGAATCGCTTGCTCTCTCGTCGGAAGCGGTGGCGCATGACGAAGCAGCGCCTCGATCGCGAGAGTGTCACCGTTGTCCGCCAGCGCCCGTTGCAGCATCCACGAGAGATCGACGGTCGCGTCAAGCTTCTCCCGAGCTCGACGAAACGACTCCCGCGTTTTTTCGTCCCTGACCGAACCGAGTCCCGCCTCAAGAAACTCCCGATCGCTCGCCTCCGGCGCGCGCGCCAGCAACGCTGCGATCGCACGAAGCGCTGGCTGCAAGACCGGCTGCGCTGCCCGTCGCGCGATCCAGCGAAGCGCAGCGTCGCGATCACTGTCGAGGAGCACGCGCCCGAGGGAAGCGATCACCCACGGAGAAAGGGTCATCGAGTCGAGCATGTCCGCGGTCAGCCGAAAGCCGTGCTCCCACGCCCGGAGGAAGTCGAGCATCGCGGTGAACCCGCGCGGCGACTCGCTCAGGCTTCGCTGCAGTACGCGATGGCGAATCGTCGCCACGAGTCTCGAACCGAGCGCGGCTTCCACCCGTCCGAGATCAAGATAGGGAGCGTCCCGATCATCGAGACGGAGTGCGATTCGCGTCGCGTGGGCCCACGGTTCCGCCTTCATTACCTCAGGCACGTCATCCAACGCCGCATCGAGCGCTCGATGACGCACCCCTAGGCGCCGCATCCGCATGGCGACATCGACCGGATCGACGGCGGACCCGGCAAGGCGCTCTGCAGTCCAATAGACGATCGAAGGTACCGGTCGCTCCGAGGGCCGAAGATGTCGCAGAAAGAGATGAAGTTCATCATTCGGCGCCTGCTCCAAGCGACGTAGGAGCGGAGTAAACGCTGGCCCGGGAACGAGCGCTGCGACCTGTGAGAGCGGAAGCGCACGACGAAGTTGCGGCGGGCAGCAGTCCTCACACTCGCAGACGCGTGCGAGCACATCGGCGTCCTCGACGAACGCTGCGATGAGTTCTCCCGGCGGCGTCCATCCTCCGTGGCGAGCGCGGATCAGAGACGCGAACGCAAGCCGACGTTCCGCAAATCCAATGCTCAGATTCCGCGCGAGCCGCACCAACACGGGGACGTGTGCGCGAGTCGCGTAGGATGCGACGAGCCCCATGAACGCGAGTTGGCCGTATCGCTGCTCGTCGTGGGCCAAACCACCATCGCGCGCCTTGTTCAGGTGCTCAAGAACCTCGATCAGCTGGTCGCAAACTTCTCGTCGCGTCGTCCAGCGGCCTGCGTGGTTCGTCCACGCGCTTTTCTTCGTCAATGTTCGCGAGGGTTCGGTTCGCTACGCCGGAGCACCTAGGTTCGTCGACCGGGCTCGCCGAAACGATAGCAGACCTTCCGCCGCACGCCTCTGATACCGTCCCTCTTCCTTGAACACCCTTTCGATCATCGGGGCCGGGTCGAACCTTGGCGGCCGCCAGAGCATCCTCCGCGCTGCTCGCGGGGCGCTCATCACCGAAGGGATTCGCGTTCTCGCCGCATCGCCGACCTACCGAAGCGAGGCGTGGGTGTTGCCCGGCGATCCACCGGGCCCCGAATTCCTCAACGAAGCCTGGCGCGTCCTCGGCCCGCGCGACCCGTGGGCGCTGCTCGCCATTCTCCATCGCGTCGAGGCGCGCTTTGGGCGCATCCGCCATCGCCCTTGGGCCGCTCGGACCTTGGACCTCGATATTCTGTGGGGCCCCCCCTACACCCATCCTCGACTTGAGGTGCCTCACCGCAGCCTGCGCACGCGGCCTTTCGCCCTCGCTCCCCTCCTCGACGTCGCCCCGAAACTCGCGCCGAGGCTTCGGCCTTTCCTCCGCGAACCCCCTCGTTTTTCAGGCCCTCATCGGATCGAGGACCGCGCTGCCGGTCTCCTCGAACGGGCCCTCTGGGAGCCAATTGTGCCTACTGTCGTTCGCGTTTTGGACGCGTCCATCGACGGACTCGCTGCCTCCGTGCGGGCGCTGCAGCTCCGGGTCACGGCGGTCGCCGTTCTCGCATTGTCGCCCGCGCGAATTCGACTGGTTCTCGTCGGATCCCCAGGCGACGGCCGGTCGCTTTCCGAGGACGCTCCCCGGGGGCTCGCCGATCTTGCCGAGAATCGTGAGTTTTCAGAGCGTTAAGGTTACGCTCGCACTTCGGAGGCTCCCTGGATGGCCGATACGCGCAAGGACAAGCGCGCACCCGTTTCCCTCAAGGTGCGCTTCAAGAGCGCAACCCTCGACGAGTTCGTGGAGCAGTACAGCGGTGATATCTCGCGCGGCGGGATTTTCATCAAATCAAAGAAGCCCATGAAGGTGGGCACGCTGCTCAAGTTTGAGTTTCAACTCAAAGACCAGTCTCGCTTGATTCACGGTGTGGGTCGCGTGGTGTGGCGTCGCGAGCTTGAAAGCGCATCGGACGGCAACCCGCCGGGGATGGGCATCAAGTTCATCAAGATGGACACCGACAGCCGTCAGCTGGTTCACGAGATCGTGGAGCAGCGCGGAGACGGTCCTGGCACCTTCGATGCAGGTGAGCAGGGTTCATCGGGATCGTTCTTTCCCGAAGGTGGTCCCGCCAAGCTTCCCGATCCGGAAGACCGGACCTCGGTGCGTCACGCGAGTGAGTTTCTCGCGGAGGCCCTTGCTGGTGCCGATGAAAGCGCAGCTGCGGAGGCGGAAGCAGCCGCCGAAGCCGCGCGCAAGCGTACGGAAGAGATTCAGCGTCAGCGCGAAGCCGCCGAGGAAGCGCGCAAAGCCGAAGCGGAAGAAGCCGCCCGTCGCGCCGCCGAAAAAGCGAAGCGCGACGCCGAAGTTAAAGCAGCCGCGTCCAAGGCCGTCGAGGACGACATCGCCGCTGATATCGCAGCGGAGCTGGAAGATCCCGCGCCGCGACCTCCCACGCCGGAAGAAGCCGCGGACACGCTCCTTGCCGATCCCGCGCCAGAACCCGCGGCGGCGAAGGACAGCACCGCGAAAAGCCCCGCGCCGAAACCGGCGCCAGCGCTCGAGCCTCCCCCCGAAGCGCGTCCGCCCCGCGTCACGTCGGAGCGCCCTCCGCCGCCGAAGGAGCCCAACAGCGCCCCGATTTTGATCGGTGTCCTCCTTCTCGGTGCCCTCGGTGCCGGGGGTTGGTACTTCTGGTCGCAGAGTCAGCAGGAGGATCCGCCCGTCGTCGAGACGCCGGTCGCGCCCGATCCCGAACCGACCCCCGATCCCGAGCCGGTTCCCGAGCCGGAAACTCCGACGGTCAGTGTGTCGGTAACGTCCGAACCGGAAGGCGCTGAGATCCGCGTCAACGGTGAGGTGAAGGGACAGGCGCCCCTCGATCTTGATCTCCCCATCGGCGAAGAGGTCACCGTGGAAGCCGTGCTGGCCGGACACGCCCGTGTCGAGCAGCTCATCACCGCCGCGGAAGAAGGCACCGAGCCGATCGCCTTTGCGCTCGAAGCCATGCCCTACGTCTTGGTCGTGGAGTCCGAGCCCGCGCGCGTTCGCGTGACAGTCGGCAACCGCTCCTTCTCGACGCCAGGCGAACTTCGCTTTGACGAATGGCCCGGCGAAATGGAAGTCGCCGCGGCTCGTCGAGGATACCTGCCGACTCGCCGCACTCTGACTCAGGACGAGTTCGAAGAGAGTGAAGGAACCCTTCGTTTGGCGATCAGCCTCACTCTCGAAGAGCGCGTCACGATGCGTCCGACGATGACGGAGATGACGGAGATGACCGCCATGACCGCATCGACGATGGACGAAACCATGGAAGCCGCGACGATGGATCCGGAGCCGACGATGGAGGCGACGATGGATCCAGAGCCGACGATGGACCCCGCGCCGACGATGGAAGCAACCATGGAAGCGACCATGGAAGCCGCTCCGCCTGAGAACCCGTTCTAGGCGAACCCGGCTTAGAAGCGGGGCGAGAGACGGTTATAGCGGCTCGCGATCGTTGATTCGAGGCGCGCTTTCGCTTCGGGGGACACATTCGTTTCGGCGAGGTTGACCCAGCGTAGCTCCGGTAACCACTCGAGCTCCGGGACGATCGCGTCGGTGATTCGGGTTCGCCGCAGGTCGATGCCGCGGAGCGCTCGAAACCTCCGGATGGATGCAAGACCCGCATCATCGATGGGTGTTCCGCAAAGGTTGAGTGTTTGAAGTGCGGGAAAGGTCGCGCCGGCGAGCGACGTCACCGCGGAGTCCTCCAAATCGATCCGCCGAAGTCTTGGGAGCACGAGCTCGCGAAGGGACTCGACAGCGGTCATCGCCAACGAGAGAGCCTCGAGGCTGGTGCATTCAGTGAGAGACGCGAGTCCTGAACTCGTGACGCCGGTCGCGGCGAGGTACAGCTCCGTGAGCGGCAAGTTCATCACGGCAGCGAGGTCGCGATCACGAGTTGGCGTGTCGGTTAGAACGAGTCGCTCAAGACCCGCAAGCGTCGCGAGCGGGGCGAGATCCTTCACCGCGGTGCCCATGAGGTTGAGGGAGCGCAGCGGCAGGTTCACCAGGGCTTGCAGGTCGCTCACCGCTGCGTCGGTCAGATCGAGATCTTCCAGGTGACGAAGATCTGCGACGGCGGCTGGGAGACGCCTGATGCGAAGTCGGCGGAGCCCTGGAAAACGCGAGAGCGTCTCGCCGGTGGCGGCAGTTCGCGCGATGTCGAGACGCTCCAGCCCTGGAGCCTCGAGCTGCGCGAGGCCTTCATCGGTCACGCCCCATCCACGAAGGGTAAGCGAGCGAAGCAAAGGTACGTTCCGAACCGCGGCCAATCCCGCGTCGGTGCCGTGAAACGAAGCTTCGCGTAGACGAGGAAAACTCTGCAGCGCCTCTCCCGTGAAGCGAGACGAGCCCACTTGAAGCACCTCAAGCCCTCGCCGGAGGTGATGAAACGCTGCATCGCTCACGTTTCCAACCGAGAGCACCCGCAGTTGGTAGTTCGCCGAGAGCGCGCGCACCCCATCGTCGGAGAGTTGAAACGCGGCGAGCTGCTGCACCCAGTCCGCCCGTCTCGCGATCTCGTCGCCTCCATTGGGCACCGTCAGCCCAATCACGTTGTGGCGTTGCAGTCGCGCCCAAAGCTCTTCGGTGAGTGCATCCGCATGCACCGTTACGCTGAGACCGCCCGCGAGCGATCCGAGGTAGCGCGCGTCCCTGGACACGCGAAGGTCTGCGCCAACGACGCGACCTCGGAAGTACACGCGCCCCTGCTGCGGGCGTAGTTCGCTGCTGTGGTCGGACGAGACCGGAAGCCACCCGAGGGTGCCGTGGTGACCCCACGCGTCGACTTGGCATAGCGATCCGCGCACGATTTGCTGAAGCGTCGTGAGCTGCTGCTCTTCGAGGTAGCGGAGCTTGTGAGTGACGTGGGCCGGGTCGTAGAGGCCCAGGGCGGTGGCGCGGCGTGTCACCGGGTGCTTGTCATCAAACCACTCTCCATTCGGGCCAAAGAGTTCTCCCTTCGGTCCGACTTCGACCTCCTCAAGTTCGTCTTCGAACGAGCGCAGTGCCGCTTCCTCGGATACGTGCGCAATGACGCCCAAGGGTGCTTCACAAAATAGCCACGGCGGGGCCGGTCGCGCTCGCGACTCTCGCTCGATCTGATCGAGCGCGAGGACGATCTTGCGGAGCGTCTGTTTGGGAATCCAGGTGGCCCACCCCATGTCCGGAATGCCAATGCACACAAAAGGTCCGTCGGCTCGTTCGCCGGTCACCTGCGCCCAGCGCATGCGGGCGTGGCTTTCGGAGGGCGCCGAATCGATCCACAGGTGCGTTTCGCTCCGAAGAAACTCCTCCCGCGCGTTCGTATCCTTCATCGCGCCGACAAATGTTCCGAGCGCCTGCATCCGCGCGGGCACTTGCAGCCAAACGTCTCCCATCGCGTTTTCTCTGCGCGAGATGACCACTCCGTCGAACAACAGCAGCCGCATTCGTGCCTCAACCTCGCACGCTGGACTCAGCGAGCAATCAAGCCGTGCTCTTCCGCGGCAGAAGCGCGTACGCGAGACCGATCCCCGCGAGGAACCCTCCGAGGTGCGCGAAGGGCGCGACAGCGACGACTGCGCTGAGAGACAGATACGCCAGCCCGAGCTGCAACAGAAGCCAGACCAGCACGAAGGCGAAGGTCGGCACTTCGACGAGCTGCACCACCACGAGGTAGGGCGTCCACGTCACGATCTTTCGCGATGGCCCAAGAACCACCGCGGCCGCGAGAACCCCTGAAATCGCGCTGCTCGCGCCTACCATCGGCAGGTTGCTTTGCGTGTCGACGAGAACCTTGGCGACACCTCCACCAAGCGCAGCGAGCACAAAGAGCGCGAGAAAACGACCGTGCCCAAGCACGTCCTCGACGCCGGGCCCAAAGACGTTGAGGAAGAGGAGGTTGCCGAGCAGGTGAAGAACGCTCGCGTGAACGAGGGGATGTGTGATGAGGCCGAGCACGCCCGTCCCTTGAAGGCGCGCCGGCGTGAGTCCGAGGAGTTCCGTGGCTGCCGGCCACATCAGCTGCACGCCGAAAACGACGACGAGCAGTGCAAGAATTCCCCAGGTCGCCCACGGCCGAAGGCGTAGCTCACGCCGATCGCGAACCGGGATCAACGTCCTGCCGGGACCAGCTGGGTGAGGTGCGCCAGTCCATGCCGGTTGGCCGCCAGTCGAAAGGTCACGCTGTGCTGTGTGTCCGCGCTCCAGGACAGGCAGAGTGGAGCTCGTTCATTCGTGGCACCTGTGTCCCGAACCCACGGCAGGGCAGCGATCATCGGGGGGTCGAGAAAGAGCAACCCCGCGGCTTCCTCCGGCAGCACACGTGCAGCCTGCGGTACGCCCCGCAGTCCCGCCCGCCGAACCTCGGTCGCGTCGGACGAGATCACGTACGCGTACTCTCCTTCATCGTCGTACGACCACAGGCGTGCCTCGCCGCAAAGCGATTCGGGAAGATCAACGGCGGAGCAATCGAGCACGTGAGCAACGAGGGTCTGCGCGTACGAGGTCGCAAGGAGTTGCTGACCGAACTCCTGGTGGTTCGCGTTGATTCCACCGAAGAGCGCCCACCACGCCTGGTCTTGGGTGCCCAGGGCCAAAAGCGGACGGGTTTCCCGCGCGTCGCGCAGGCTTTCAGCGATGTCGTCTTCAATCCGGCCCGCGCCTGCGCCGAGCACGAGTTCGGTCAACCACGGGGTGGTCGATGCGGCCTGCCACGCCACGACCGCGGTTCGCTCTGGAAGGTCCGGTGGAACAGGCACTGCGGCTTGTGTTGTGCTCCACGTCGCGAACGCGGAGTCCGCCGCGAAGTAGAGCGTCGCCTCCGCGCGTAGCCCTCGCGGGTCTGGGCGAATCTGGACGTCCGCGTGTTCGGCGTCCAGGGTCATTTCGGTGAGCCACTCGGCGCGCGCGGTCCCCCATCGCACCACGGCTTCGGGTTCCCCCAGCGTCGGGGCTTCGTCATGACGCGCCCGCTCCCGGCGAATGTTGATCAGGGCGTCCCGCGATAGATCCTCCACGAAGGATGCAACGCGCCGGCCCCCGCGAGCGAGCAGGTCGCCCGAGACCTCCGCGTAGATTCCGCGCGGCTTTTCTTCTGACGGCAGCCCGTAGGCGAGCCAGGGAAAGACCTCCGCCAGGAGCTCTGGCGTCGACGCTGCCACGGCGGTCGTTCCGTCCAAGGCGACAGTGCTGCTTTGGGCGTGCAGCGTGCTGCCACGAGGTCCTTCGCCAGCTCGCCCTTCGACCGGAGCCGTCTTGAAAACCGCAGCGACGCGGTTGTTGTCGAAGATGGCTAGCGTGATCGTCGACGTTGGCCGGGGGTGCACATCCGCGGGGATCGAAAGAATATCGGAGAACAGTGCGCTCGGCGTTTCGTAGAGACCTTCCCAAAACGAGCCTTCGAGCTCCGCGTTGAGATCCCGAAAGAGATCCGCTCCGCCGTGAAGCTCAACCGTCGCCAGAACACCGGGCGGCGGTTCCCCGGGACTTCGATCGACAGCAGCTTTCGAGCCACAACCAAAAAGAGCGAGGAGCGAGAGCAGCAGCCGCACCCTCGCGGCTTACCACTCTTCGCTCCTCGCTGCTCGTCTCGATGCCTCCGAGTCTGGTTGCCTCCTACTCAACCAAGCGCTGTACGTCCTCCACGAAGCTGTCGTGGTTGTGTTCGGCGTAGATGTGCGCCGCGAAGCCTGCGAGAAGACCGACGGCGCTGATTCCGGCCGCGACAACTTCCGCGGCGCCGCTGTGGGCGATGGCGTGGGCGATCTCCGCGCCGGTGTGGACCGCCTCGGCCGTCGTCAGGATGTCCGGGTTGTGGACGATGCGGTTGTGGGTGCTGTGCTTTTCGAGCGTGCGCCGTGCCATGGAGTCTTCGCCGAGGGCTCCGAACTCACGCCGAATCGCGCTCTCCGCAACGGAGGGGAAGTCGCCGGGCTCCCAGCTCTGCGTGTTCATCTGTTCGCGGTGCGATTGCCACGCTTCGATCTGGTCGTTCAGACCTTCACGGACCTCTGCGGCGAGCTCCTGACGAGTAGTGCCTCGCGCGCTGGCGAACTCGTCCATCGCGATCGCGAGGGGACTTCCCTCCGGCGCCTCGAGCGCGAAGGTGAGCTGGTCGCGAAGATGCGTGAGCTTTTCGATCTGGCGGTCGAGTCGTGAGGTGATCACCGCGCGCATTCGCGTTTCGACGCGGGTCTCGACGCGCTCGGCGATCGCGTGGGCGAGCTCTTCGGCGTCGTCGAGGCTGACGCCTTCGGCATGGAGCTGTCCGATCATCTGGCGCTCGCTAATGCCCGCCAAGGCACGCATGCTCGAACGGTCCTGGGCGATCTGCGTGGTCGCCATGCTGACCGAGTCGAGGTTTCGAAAGCTGCGGGCGAGACGCTGAGCGGCACGGCGAACGCCTCGTCCGCTCGGACGCGCGCGGGTCAGCTGGACGTCGCTCGACTGAACCGCGCGATCACGGACCTCGTCGGGGCTTGGCTGCGTTTCGGTGGGCGCGACGGGCGCTGCCGTCGGGGTCGAGACAAGGGTCGGCTGCGGCGACTGAATTCGAACGGGATCGGGCACGAGAGTTCTCCGGGTTGGTTGCCGGCTTCTCGTGCGCGCTCAGTGCGGGTTGCGGCCTCTACGCGATGTAGACGGTCTTCTGGTTCACAAACTCGAGGATTCCGAGGTCCGAGAGCTCTCGCCCGTAGCCGCTGTCGCGAATCCCGCCGAAGGGAAGGCGCGGATCGCTTCGCACGAAGGCGTTGACGAAGCAGCAGCCCGCTTCGAGCTCCTCTTCGGCGATACGGCGTCCGCGCTCGAGGTCGGCGGTCATGACGCAAGCGCCGAGTCCAAAGGGCGTGTCGTTGGCGATGCGAATGGCGTCGGCTTCGTCCTTGGCGCGGATGATGGAGCCCACCGGGCCAAAGAGCTCTTCCTCGTACGCGGGAATGCCCGGTCCGACATGGGCGAGAAGAGTCGCCGGGTAGAATGCCCCAGGGCTATCGGGAAGGGTCCCTCCCACAAGGAGGCGCGCTCCTGCAGCGATGGATCGTTCGACCTGGTTGTGAAGGGCGTCGCGAAGGTCGAAACGAGCCTGCGGTCCGATGTCGGTCGCTTCGTCGAGGGGATCGCCCATCACGCGCGCTTCGAACTCCGCTTGGACGGCTTCGACGAAGGTGTCATGGACCGCGTCGACGACGACGTAGCGTTTCGCGGCGATGCAGCTCTGGCCGCTGTTGAGCAAACGACTGGTGGCGCAGACCTTGGCGGCGAGGGCGATGTCGGCGTCTTCGAGCACGACGTAGGGGTCGCTTCCGCCGAGCTCGAGGACGACCTTTTTGAGCATGGAGCCTGCTTTGGCGGCGACGGCGCGACCGGCGGGCGTGCTTCCGGTAAGCGTGACCGCGGCGATCGCGGGGTGCTCAATGATGCTGGCGACGGCGGCGGTGTCGACGCGAAGGGACACAAAGAGGTCGTTCGGAAAGCCCGCGTCGCGAACGACGGCTTCGACCGCTTCCGCGCAGCCCGGGACGTTGCTCGCGTGTTTGAGAATGCCGCCGTTGCCCGCCATGAGGGCGGGCGCGAGAAATCGGAAGACCTGCCAAAGAGGATAGTTCCACGGCATGATGGCGAGCACGACGCCGAGGGGGCGGTGTGCGATGTAGCTTTCGCGCGCGTCCGTTTCGATAACGCGCCGCGCGAGCATGGACTCCGCCTGGTCCGCGTAGAAGTCACAGACGAGCGCGCACTTTTGAACTTCGCCGCGCGCTTCACGGATCGGTTTGCCCATCTCCATCGTCATGAGCTTCGCGTAAGGCTCAACGCGCTCGCGGAGGATCGCGGCGGCCGCTCGCATGTGTTTGGCACGTTCCTCAAACGTCGTGCGACGCCACGCGCGCTGCGCCGCCGACGCGGCTTCCAGGGTTTGGGCGACCGCCTCTGGCGAGTGGTGCTCGTAGGTCTTAAGCGTCTCGCCGGTGGCGGGGTTCACAACGACAAAGGCCATGGCGGATCCTTTCTCACGTTTAGGCACCGAGTGCCACTTCAGTTGGTGCCGAGTTCCCAGAAGGCTTTGGCTTCCGCCAGGGAATAGCACCGGCTGGCGGGAGGAAGCGTGTCGACGAACACACGTCCGTAGCCCTTTTTCACCATGCGGGAGTCGAGGATGGCGACGAGGCCACGATCGCGTCGGGAGCGAACCAGGCGGCCGAAACCCTGCTTAAGGGAGAGGGCAGCCGCGGGAACAAGGAGCTCCATGAACGCGTTGCCGCCCTCTTCTTCGAGGCGCTCGCAGCGGGCTTTCACGAGAGGATCGCTCGGAACGTCGAAGGGCAGCTTGTCGATGATCACCAGGCGTAGCGCGTCGCCTGGGACGTCGATGCCTTCCCAAAAGCTCGCGGTGGCAAAGAGGACGGCGTCGCCCGCAGCGCGAAAGCGTTCGAGGAGCGTCGACTTCGGCGCCATGCCTTGGACCAAGATCGGGTGGTTGCGATCGACGAGGGTGGGGCGGCAGGCCTGCGCTAGCGCGTTCATCATGCGGTAGCTCGTGCAGAGGACGAACGCGCCTCCTTCGGTGACCGCGATGAGACCGAGGATCTCGGCGGCGGCGGCGTCCAGGAACTTCGCCGCGCGCGGATCGGGAAGGTGTTCCGGAACGTAGAGCGCCGCCTGTGCGCCATAGTCGAAGGGGCTCGGCAGCACGAGTTCGTCGACTTCGAACTGCATGCCGAGGCGCTGCTTGATGAAGGAAAAGGTGCCGCTGGTGGTGAGGGTCGCGCTGGTGAGGATCACCGCGTCCGAGTTGCCGAAGAGTTCCTTTTCGAGGACCGAGGAAACGTCGACGGGACTGACGCCGATCGCGATGCCTTGGCCGCGACGAGCCATCCAGGTGATCGCCTGGCCGCTCGCGCCTTCGGCCACGCGCGCGAGGGCGTCACGTAGCTGTCCTGCGCGGCGTGCGAGCTGTCCGAGGGTTTCGTTTTCGCTTCGTTTGAGGCGGCAGTGAGCGCCCAGGGCCTCGAGGGCGTCATCGAGGGCAAAGAAGCGCTGTTCGAGGTCGCCGGTAAAGGTGCTTTGCGGAAGCGGCGTGCGACCACCGTCGCGTTCGCGGGGGCGCGGGAGCACCCGGAAGAACGCCTCCATGGCAACGCGAAGAACTTCGGGGAGCTTGCTGGGATCGCGGAGCGATTGGAGGGTGCGCGCTGCGTCGCGGGCGAGGCGTTCGACAGCGCCGGTGGAGATCGACGTGCCGAAGAAGAGGGTCGCGACGTCTTCGACCTGATGCGCTTCGTCGAAGATCACCGCGTCGTAGTCGGGGAGTACGCCCGCGCCGTGGGGGCCGCGCATGGCGAGGTCAGCGAAGAAGAGGTGGTGGTTGACGACGACGAGCTGCGCGTCCTGGGCGCGCTGACGCATGCGCGTGACAAAACACGCGTCGTGGTAGGAGCAGCGCGCGCCGATGCGGGTGTCGGAGCCGCTTTGCACGTAGCTCCAGACGCTCGCGTCCTCGCGAAGGGGAAGCGATGCGCGATCTCCGTCGCGGGTTTCGGCGCGCCAGTCTTCGACGACGCGAAGCTGATGTGCGAAGTCGGGGTTGGTGGCGGCGGCGCTCGTTCGAAACTCAGCGTAGCGGCGTAAGCAGAGGTAGTTGCCGAGGCCTTTCATGCAGGCGGCGTCGACGTTGATTCCGAGGTGTGACTCCAGGAGCGGCAGGTCGTGCTCCATGATCTGATCCTGGAGCGCGCGCGTGCCGGTCGACACGACGACCTTTCGGCCGCTCGCGAGGGCCGGAACGAGATAGGCCCAGGTCTTTCCGGTTCCCGTTCCGGCTTCGACCAGGAGGACTCCGTCGTGCGCCAGGGCGTCATCCACGGCGTCGGCCATCGCCATCTGGCTGGGTCGATGCTCGTAGCCTTCGATCGCGCGCGCGAGCGGTCCGCGGGGCCCGAGAAGATCCGAAG
>JBCDAA010000229.1:0-14420 GCA_039186435.1 Myxococcota bacterium
CGACTCTCGAAGGTGCAGTGGCGGGATGCGATGAGCGAAGTAGGCCTCGAAGTGATCGAGCAAACCCAGCTTTGCGATCCGGCGGCCGAGGGCTGGAAGCGTGACGTAGGTAGTCTGCTGACGGTGGCGCAGCGACCCTGAGCTAGCCGTAGGTCTTGCCGCCGCGAACGCCGCTCTTGAGTTTGGCGGGCTCGACGAAGACGCGGTCGAACTCGACGACCACCTTTTTGTCGATGGTGACGCCTTCGTCTTCGAGGAGCGACTGCTGCGACGCGCCACTGGGTCCCGTTCGTTTCTTACCGAGGCGCCCTTCGGTGCCCACGACGCGATACCAGGGAAGCGCGTTCGCATCGCTGTCGTCGAGGGTCGCCAGAATGTAGGCGACGTGGCGCGGCATCACGGTCATGTGGTCGCCGATGGCGCCGTAGGTGGTGACCCGTCCTTTCGGAATCGACGCAACGATCGCTCGTACGTCTGCTTTGATGCCCGCAAAGGCTATCGACTTCGCCATGAGGCTGGAGGTAGGGGCACGGGGTGATATGTTCTACAGTCACCCCTGAACGGGACGGTTGAGACACGGTATGGGACGCATTTTCGAGACTCGAAAAGCCACAATGTTTGCCCGCTGGGACCGCATGGCGAAGGCGTTTACCCGCTGCGGCCGGGAGATCGCCGTTGCGGTTCGTCAGGGAGGTCCAGACCCGGCCAGCAACCCCGCGCTGCGCCGCGCGATTCAGAACGCGCGCGCCGTCAACATGCCGAAGGACAAAATTGAGAGCGCGATCAAACGCGCCCTCGGCAAAGACGCGGCGGACTACCAGGAGCTGATCTACGAAGGGTACGCGCCGCACGGTGTGGCGGTGATGGCGGTGGCCGCGACCGATAATCCCACCCGAACGATCGCGAACGTGCGCGTCTGCTTCAACAAAGCCGGTGGGAGCATCGGTACCAGTGGCAGCGTCGCGTTCAGCTTTACCCGCATGGGCGTCTTTCGTCTCGCGACCGAAGCGCTGACCAAGAAGGGCCTCGACCTTGAGGAGCTCGAGCTCGACTTGATCGATCACGGTCTCGAGGAAATGGGCGAAGGCAGCGGCGAAAAAGGCGAGCCGCAGATCGTCATTCGGACCGCGCTGCCGGATTTCGGACGGATGCAGACCGCTCTTGAAGATCGCTCGATCGACGTGGTCTCAACGGCGTCGGAGTTCATCCCGCAGACCACCGTGGAGCTTCCGGAAGACAAGGCCACCGAGGCGCTTAAGCTCGTCGATCTCCTCGAGCAGGACGACGACGTGCAGCAGGTTTTTCACAACCTCGCGTAGCGGATCCATTCCGAATCCGGCGGTTGGCAGGGGTCGCGAATGCTCTAGGGTGGCGCCATGGACATCACCTCCACCCTTACGCTCAACAACGGCGTCACGATCCCGCGACTCGGCCTTGGGGTGTTCCGCTCCGGGGCGAGCACAAAGGATGCGGTCCTCCGCGCCCTGGAAGTCGGGTATCGCCATGTCGACACCGCGCACATCTACCGAAACGAGGAGGGCGTTGGCCAAGCGCTCCGCGAGAGCGAGGTTGCGCGCGAGGACGTCTTCGTCACCACGAAACTCTGGAACGACGACCACGGCTACGACGCGGCGCTGCGGGCCTTTGACGCGAGCGTTGCGGCCCTCGGTGTGGAGACGATCGATCTCTGGTTGATTCACTGGCCGGTGCCGGAGAAGCGGCTCGAGAGCTGGCGCGCGATGGAGCGAGTTCTGAAGGAAGGACGCGTCCGCGCCATCGGCGTCAGTAACTTCATGGTGCACCACCTCGAGGAGCTTCGTGCGAACTCGGAGGTCGTTCCCGCGATCAATCAGATCGAAATCCATCCCTTCGGCCAGCAGGCGAAGGTCACGGCGTGGTGCAAGGAAAAGGGCATCGCGGTGCAAGCCTACAGTCCGCTGACGAAGGCGAAGCGTCTCGACGATCCGGCGCTTGGCCGCGTTGCGAACGCCGTGGGACGAACTCCTGCGCAGGTGCTGATTCGGTGGGCCCTGCAGCACGACCTGATCGTTCTTCCGAAATCCGCGGACCCAGGCCGGATTGCAGAGAACGCCGCGGTGTTCGACTTCGCGCTCGACGTCCCCCAAATGGAGGAGCTCGATGGGCTCGAGGAAGGCCTCCACACCGCATGGGACCCGACGACCGAGCCCTGATCTCAACGTCTAGTTACAGCAAGAGTGCAGATCCGAGGGGCAGAACCGACGATAATGGTGAGCTCCCGTCGCAGATCTGAAAGGGTGAAACGCGACAATTCAGGAGAAAGCGCATGGAACGGCCTTTGCTGTTTCCCAAGGCATGGCCAGCGTCTCTTCCTCCTCGCCGATCTCTCAGCAGCTCTCGTCCGCGCCGTCCGCAATCCCCGCGGTCGGTCGTGTGGTGGCAGGTCGCTACCGTCTGCTCAGCCTGATCGGGGAAGGCGGCTGGAGCCACGTCTACGAAGCCAAGGACGATCAGACTGGGCGCACGGTTGTCGTGAAGCTCCTTCGAAGCCCGGATCTCGATCGCCGACGGTTCGTTCGCGAGTGTTCGCTGAGTCAGGAGATCGTTCATCCGCACGTCGTTCAGGTGCTTGATTCCTGCGTGGATGGCGCGCCGGTGCTGATTCTCGAGCGCTTGGAAGGACGCACGCTTCGCGAGTACCTCGACATCCTGGGAAGCCTTCACCTGCGGCCCGCCTTGGTGCTTCTCGATCAGGTCGCGTCTGCGCTTGAAGCGGTCCACCGCGCGGGCGTCATCCATCGCGACCTCAAACCGAGCAATGTGATGGTCACGGTTCGGGGCGGGGAACTCTGGACCAAGCTCATCGACTTTGGACTTGGCAAGGCGGCCGACAGCACAACCATCACCGACGACGGCTACTGCGTCGGAACGCCCGGCTACATGGCGCCCGAACAGCTCTACGGAACCTCTCACGACCCGCGGACGGATATCTACGCGTGGGGGGTGTTGGCGTACGAACTGATCGCGGGGACGCATCCCTTTCCGGCCGACACCGAACACGAGGCGATCGAGGCGGTGCTCCATCGACCCCCAGTGCCACTTTCAACACATCGCAAAGTTCCGCAGTCGCTCGAGCGCGTCGTAATGCGGGCGCTGCGGAAAAATCCGGTGGATCGCTTCCCCAATGTGGGGCTTCTTCGGCAAGCGCTGCGCTTCGCTCGTCCGCGGCACCTTTGATCGCTTTGCGCGCTCTCGGGATATAGTCCGAGCGTGCGCCTGGACGACCGGTACGACGTACTCGAGGAACGGGTCCAGGATGCGAGCGGCTCCCTGCATCGTGGTTGGGACGCAAAGCTCGGCCGTGAGGTCTGCATCAAACGCTTCGCGGGCGATCCGCACAAATCACCGCGCTGGCGTCGCTTCGTGCGCGAAGCCCGCGTGCTCGCAACGGTGCGACAGCAAGGTCTTCCGGAACTCTTCGACGTGCGCGACGAAGGTGACAAGCCCTACATGGTGCTCGCCGCGCTTTCGGGGGTCAGTCTTCGCGCGCACGTGGACGAACACGGCCCTTTGTCGCTCACCGCCGCCAAGACGCTCATCAGCCAGCTTTGCGAAGTGCTCGGGGCGGCGCATCGCGTCGGCGTCGTTCACCGGGACGTGCGCCCGGAGTTCGTGTTCATCGATGGCTCCGAGGTGTCGCTCGTCGGGTTTGGGCGCGCGCTCGGACAAGGCAGCCCCGGTACCTACAGCGACGTGAGCGAGATGGTGCGCGTATCGCCTTACGTCGCGCCGGAAGTGGTTCTCGGAGCGCCCGCGGATCCGCGCTCGGATGTCTACGGCATCGCGGCCGTGGGCTACTTCGCCATGACCGGGAAGGATCCCTTCGACACGGCCGGGGCGTCGATCGGAGTGGCGCTCGGCTTGATCAACAATCAACCACCGCCTCGCGTGGAAGGACCTCCGGCGGTGGCGGACGCGCTTCAAGGGGCGATGGCCAAGCGCCTCGAGAATCGTCCTTCGACGACCGCGCAGCTCCGCCGCGGACTGGTTCGCTCGAGCACGACCGCGCCCGCGAGTCAGGGCGGTCCAGCGTCCGAGCTTCCGGTGGGTCTTGTGCTGGAGGGGAAGTACCGGGTCCTCGGGGAGATCGGCCGAGGCGGGACCAGCGTGGTGGTGCTCGCCGAAGACCAGAAGCTTCAGCGGCTGGTGGCGATCAAGGTGCTCAAAGGCGGAGACGTCGCGCGCGTGGAGCGCTTTGTGGATGAAGCGCGGGCGATGGCGGCGGTGCGGCACCCGAACGTCGTCAGCGTGCATGCGCTGATCGCCCACGAAGAGCGACCGATGATCGTGATGGAGCACATCCCGGGGCGTTCCGTGGCGGATCTCCTGGAGCAAGGACGCGCGCCCCTCGAGGATGCGGTCGTCATTTTGGATCAGACCGCCGCCGGGCTTGCGGCGGTCCACGATGCCGGAATCACCCACCGCGATGTGAAGCCCTCGAACGTGCTCGTGGGCCCTGCGTTTCGCGTCGCGCTTGCCGACTTTGGACTGGTGGAACGCGAGACTCCGTCCAGTGGCAAGCTTTGGGGAACGCCGGGGTACATCGCGCCCGAGCGTCTCGCGGGAACCGAAGAGCGCGATCTCGCGGCGAGGGTCGATCTCTACTCGCTCGGCGTGATGGCGTATGAGCTGCTCACGGGCCAGCTGCCCTTTGAGGCGTCCGATCCCGCCAAGCTCACCGAAGCGCAGCTTGCGGGAAACGTGATTCCGCCGAGTCAGCGGGGAGCGCCCGCGGGATTTGATGCCCTGGTGCTCTCGGCGCTGGCGGTGGATCCGAAAGAACGGATCACGAGCGCGACGCGGTTTCGGGCGGAGCTTGCCCAAGCCGCGAAGGACGCCTTCGGCGGGTCGGAGTCAGCGCGCATTTTGGCGGTGGGACTACGCGCGTCCACGCGGGAGGTTCTCGATCTCGCGATGGATCGGCCGGGGCTTGCGTCGACGGAGCTTCACGCGGTGTCTCGCGGCGAGGATGCGATCAAGGCGATGGAAAGCGATCGCTTCGATGTCGTGGTGGTCGGTTCGGAACTTCAGGACTGGCGCTGCGTCGAGCTCGCGGCTTGGATTCGCGCCGTCCGTGCAGAGCCCCCGCCGATGATGGTGGTGACCCACGACGCGCTCTCCCTCGACCTGCAGGAACTCGACGCTCTGGGCGTGCGGGGCTGTTTGCGTTCGCCCATCGAGGTCGGCGTACTCGTCGCCAACCTGCGCCGACTGCTCCGGCGCAGTCTCTAGCGCTAGCTGGCTATTCGGTGATCGCGCCTTCGCGAATCTTGGCCACGACGCTCGGATCCGCCAGGGTGCTCACGTCGCCGAGCTCGTCGCCGCGACCTTCCGCGATCTTTCGAAGGATGCGGCGCATCACCTTGCCGGAGCGCGTTTTGGGAAGGCCTGGAACGACCTGCACGCGGTCGAGTTTGGCGTGCGCGCCGATCTGCGTTCGGCAGGCGCCGTTGAGGGCCTTGGCGTCGATCTCGGCGCCCGGCTGCGGCACAACGTAGGCGTACACGCCCTGGCCTTTGAGCTCGTGCGGGTAGCCCACGACGGCCGCTTCGGCGACTTCCTCGACGGAGACCAGCACGGACTCGAACTCCGCGGTGCCCATGCGGTGACCGCTGACGTTGAGGACGTCGTCCACGCGCCCGGTGATCCAGTGGTAGCCGTCTTCGTCACGGCGGCAGCCGTCTCCCGTGAAGTACGCGCCGGGGACCATCGAGAAATAGGTCGAGACGAAACGCGGATGATCGCCCCAGACCGTGCGTGCCTGACCGGGCCAGGGATGATCGATGCAGAGAAGTCCCTGCCCGGGGCCGCGAATGACTTCCCCTTCGGGCGTTCGTAGCGAGGGAAGGATGCCGGGCATGGGAAGCGTTGCCGAGCCGGGTTTGGTGGGCGTTGCAGGCGCGACCGGGCTGATCGCGATGCCGCCGGTTTCCGTCTGCCACCAGGTGTCGACGATGTTGCAGCGCTTTTCGCCGACGACGTCGTAGTACCAAACCCAGGCTTCCGGGTTGATGGGTTCCCCGACGGTGCCGAGAACGCGCAGGCTGGAGCGATCGTAGCGCGTGACGAACTCGTCGCCCTGGGCGGCGAGCGCGCGAATGGCGGTGGGCGCGGTGTAGAAGATCGTGATCTTGTGACGCTGCACCATGTCCCAGTAGCGCCCTGCGTCGGGATAGGTCGGGACGGATTCGAACATCAAGGTCGTCGCGCCGTTCGCGAGGGGGCCGTAGACGATGTAGCTGTGACCGGTGATCCAGCCGACGTCCGCAACGCAGGCGTAGACGTCGTCCTCCCTTAGATCGAAGACGTTCGCGTGCGTGTAGCTCGCGTAGGTGATGTAGCCCCCGGAGGTGTGCACGACGCCCTTCGGACGCCCGGTGGAGCCCGAGGTGTAGAGGATGAAGAGCGGGTGCTCGGCGTCGAAAGCCTCGGCTTCGTGGGTCGCGCTCGCGCTTCCCACCGCGTCGTGCCACCAGACGTCGCGTCCCTCGGTCCAGCCGGTGTCGTCGCCGGTTCGCTTGTACACGAGGACGTTCTTGACGCCCTTTTCGCCTTCGCAGGCTTCGTCGACGACGTTCTTCAGCGCGATCTTTCGGCTGCCGCGAAGACCCCAGTCCTGGGTGATGACGACCTCGGCGTTGCAGTCCCGAATTCGATCGCGCAGCGCTTCCGCCGAAAAGCCGCCGAAGACAACCGAGTGAATGGCACCGAGACGCGCGCAGGCGAGCATGGCGATCGCGGCTTCAGGCACCATGCCCATGTAGATGATCGCGCGTTCGCCCTTCTTGAGGCCGAGCTCCGAAAGCGCGTTCGCCGTTTTGCAGACTTCCGCGTGCAGCTCTTTGTAGGTCAGCGTGCGCGTGTCGCCGGCTTCGTCGCCTTCCCAGAGGATCGCAACTTTGTCACCGCGGGTCTTCAGGTGCCGATCGAGGCAAGACTCGGTGACGTTGAGCTTGCCGTCGGCAAACCACGCGAGCGGTCCGTCCTGAATCGTCGCATAGCTGCCGTCGAGACCTGTGGTCGGTTCGCTTCGCCAGGCGATGCGTTCCTTGGTGACCTGAAGCCAAAACCCGTTGGGGTCGTTCGCGGACGCGCCGTGGATTTCTCGGTAGCGATCGAGGTCGGTGATCGGGGTCGCGGCGCCTTCGCGGACGCGGCTCGGAACTTCGTAGGCCATACGCCGGGCCTACCAGAAGATCCGAGGTGAGGGGAAGTCACTCCTCGCGCATCTCGTCGAGGAAGAGCCGCTCGGCGGCCTTGGCGACCGCCCCAGCGAGGATTCGCCCGCGCTCGCCTTTGGCAAAAGGTCCCGCGAGCTCAAGTTCGCGAGGGGGAGGAACGTTCTCGGCATTTACAAAGCAGTCGGGAAGGCGATAGCGGACTTCCGGGCGAGGTGCGTTGAGGTCCAGAAAGACGGTTTCGAGCTTCGGAAAGGAAGAGTTCAGCAGATTTGTGACGGTCTCTTGGGTCAGGGATTTTGCCGGGCCGCTTAGGTCCAAGTCGCTGACGACGACCTCGAGGTGCTTTAGGTGGTTCAACACAACCGGGCGCTTTAGGACGAACTCTCCCGAGAGAAAAAGACATTCGAGCCGCGGAGTGCGCGTGAGCAGCGTAGTCACGTCCCCGAGCGTTCCGTAGAGGTTGTAGGAGTTGTGAAAGAGCACCCACTCCCCAAGCTTGAGCACGCGGAGGTTTGAGTAGGATACGCGTTCAAGCCACGTAACAAGACGCTCGTAGTGCAGGTCCGACCGAACGAATTGGAAAGTCGAGTTGCCAACCGAAAGAGTCGAGAGGGCGTCGGTATTTACGTCGTCAACAAAGGCCTTGACGAGATCAACGCAGCCCGCGCCAACGAGGAAGTGCACCCCTTCGAGAGGATCGGGAATGTGGTCGATCGGAGATCGATTGTTGACCGGGGGCGCTCCAAGGATGACCTCGTTGTTCCGTCGGCACCGCTGTCCCGCCGGAAAGGCCATCACGAGGTCTTCGAAGCGGCCCAAGAACTAACGAACCTGAAAGACCATGTCCGCGTCCCGAAGACGCTGAAGGAGCACGTCGCCCATGGTCGATGCAGGCGTTCGAACCCCGCCGGGCGTCTCGAGCTTCGCGCCGTCCAGCGCGAGACAAAGCGCGGATTCCCCGAGCATCTTCGCCGTTTCGCCGTAGCCCGGATCCTTTCGTCCCTCGACGCGTCCGCGGAGCTCGATGCTCTCGCCGGATTGCGTCTGACCCTCCGCGACGAGCCGCACCACGAAGTATCCCTTTTCGCGGGCCTCCCGGCTCGGGCCCTCGCCGGGCTTCGGAAGAAATCTCTTCTGCATGAACTTGCGCGAGACGTCGATCGACGCCGCGGTGACAAAGCCGGCCATGCCGGCCGCAAAGGACGACGCCATCGCAAAGCCCTTCGGACCGCGCCCGAAACTCATCACTTCGGAGTAACGAAAGTCGCGCCCGTACGGAAAGCCGAGGATCGCATTGGTGCGGCGAACGATGCGGGTGTTGATCGCCGCCATGATGAAGGGCCCGACCCACATCGCGAGATCGCGGTCGTAGCGAACGCCCATGAAGTCGGAGCCGTCGGGCCCGCTTCGCTCGCCTTCCGGGTTGAGGCCGTAGGGGTGCCCCATCACCTTTCGGACCTTCGGGTTCTTCTTCGCCTGCTCGAGCAGGTTGAGCATGCTGGCGATCGTGCCGCCGCTGAGGCCGCCTTTGCTCTCGCCCGCGTAGAAGCGAACCTCGCGCAGCGTCGCGCCCTGCTCTTCCATCGCCCGGTGCATCATCCACGTGCCGATGTCGGAGGGGATCGAGTCGAAGCCGCAGCAGTGCACGATGCGGGCGCCCGTTTCCTGCGCGCGCTTGTGGTGAAGATCGATCATCTCGCGAATGAAGAGCGTTTCGCCCGTCAGATCGCAGTAGTCCGTGCCGTGGTCGACGCACGCCGCGACGAGTTCGGCGCCGTATTTCGCGTAGGGGCCGACGGTGGTGCAGACCACCTCGGTGTCCTTGGCGATCGCCGAGAGGGAGTCTTTGTCAAAGCTGTCGCCGACCAGGAGGGTGAGGTCGCGAGCCGCGGGGTCGAGTCGCGCGAGTTCGGTTCGAAGGGCTTCGAGTTTGGAGAGGCTTCGGCCCGCGAGCGCGAGTTTGAGATCGGTGTTGAGGTAGTGCTCGACGAAGTACTCCGCGACGAGTTTTCCGGTGAAGCCGGTGGCGCCCCAGAGAACGATGTCGAAGCGGCGCGAACGATCACGAGTGCGACTCATGGGCGGGATCTGTCATACATCGCGGGCCGCGAAAAGGCAGAAAGAGAAGAGGGCTGACAAGAGACGGGGCGGGACGCGCGCTTGGCCGTGCATGCCCATGTCCGTGCATGCCCATGCCCATGCCCATGCCCGTGCCCGTGCCCGATGATTGAAGATCGCGTCGTGGGCGAAAACTTGGCGCGGGACATGCGTCGGGCGGCGTAGTCGTGCGCGTGCTCGTGGGCGGAATTGGGGCGATGCGCCGCGGACTCCTGCGGAGTCGGGTCCCTTACGCCGAATCAAGCGCCTGTTGGCCGAGTCGTGCACTCACGGGAGGAGCATTGGTACCTTCCCTTCGGGGAGACGCCGGATGAACTTCACGCACGCTTGCCGGATCGCGATCGTTTGGGCCCTCGCGAGCTGCGGGTCGCCCCCCGCTGCCGAAGCACCCGAGCCGATCGTGATCGAAACCCTCGACGTGCTCGCCTACAACGTGTGGATGCTTCCTCCGATCGCTCGCGATCGCATGGAGCGAGCCGCCGAGATTCCTCACTTTCTGATGGGCTATGACGTCGTGGTCCTCAGCGAAGCCTTCGAGGCGGATCCTGCGGCGTTGATCGCGGGTGCGATGGTCAACGCGGGCTATCAGGCGACCCCGGTGCTGGGGGCTTCGCGACCCCCGGAGTGTCGCCGCCAGCTCGGTCCGATCGAGGTGGGCATCGACCTTGGGCTCAACGGCGGGGTGATGATCTTGAGTCGCGATCCGGTGGAGTACGCGGCCGAGCGCTTCTTCGACGAAGCCTGCGTGGGGGAGGACTGCTGCTCGGCCAAGGGCGTTCTCTATGCGCGGGTGCGGCGCGCCGACGATCGCTGCGTTCACGTCTTTGGGACGCATCTTCAGAATCAGTCGCCGGCGATTGGGCGCGGTGATCCGGCGGCGGTGCGAAACACTCAGCTACAGATGATTCGCGAGTTCATCGACGCGGAAGTCGATGGGAGTTGTCCCGGGCCGGTGGTCGTCGCCGGCGATCTCAACCTGCAGCCGCCGGAGCTTCCCGAGGCGCTTTCGATTCTTCGCGCCCGTGATGTGCCGCGCCTGGGTCCCTCGAGTTGGGGGGAGCACAACGCGTACGCGGAAAGCGACGCGCCCGAGCATCTCGACTATGTGCTCGTAACCTCGGACTTCGAAGAACCGGCCTTTTCCTTCAACGAAACGCGCATCTTTCGCGCGTCCCACGCGATGACCCGCGGCTCGGGGATTCTCGGCATTCAGCGCGACGGGATCCTGGCCGACCTCAGCGATCACCACGCCGTCGCAGGCCATTTCGAATGGGGGGCGCCGCTCGCGGGGGACCTTCTTCAGCGTTGTGCGAACGGTGTTTGCTCAAATCCCCCTCAACTTCTGGAACACGTGCAAGGACACCTTTGTGGGCCGCGCGTTGACGGCGTGTTTTGCGACGGGCTTGCGCATGCGCCCTGCGACGCGTCTCCTCGTCGTTGCATGCAAGTTGTCGATCCGGCGTCCACCGATCCGACTGCGTTCGATGATTATCTTTGCTACCGCGCGCGGAACGCGTCGTCTTCTTGCGATCCGTAGCGAGGAGATCCGGTACTCTCCCGCGGGATGCCCACCGACGCAGAGATCATTGCCGGCATCGGAGATGGGCTCCCGGTGGGGGTATGGGTCGCCCGCGCGCCGAACGGTGAGTTCGTTTACTCGAACGAGAAATTCAAAGAGATCATGGGGATCGCGGGGCTCAAAGATCCCGCTCGGGGCGCGTACGCTGAGCCCTACAAGATCTACAACCGGGAAGGGGAGCTCTACCCGGAAGACCAGATGCCTTTCGTGCGGGCGCTCGTGGAACAGAACACGGTGATGGTCGACGACCTCGTGATTCACCGAAACGACGGCGAAGAGGTCAACGTGCGCGCCTATGCGCGGCCGGTCTTTGAGGACGACGCGATCGCGTACGTGGTGATCGCGTTCTTCGACATCACCCGAGAGGTCCACGCCGAGCAGGCGCGCGCTGACAGCGAAAAGCGAATGGCGCAGGCGCAGCGAATGGAGTCTCTCGGCAATCTCGCCGGCGGCATCGCCCACGACTTCAACAATCTTCTCGGCGCGATCAAACTCATCGCGAGCACCCTTCGGATGCAGGAGGCGAACGCGGAACGCGCGGGGCAGCTCGAGACGATCGAAACGGTCACCGAGACCGCCACGAACCTGGCGCGCGCGCTCCTTACCTTTGCGGGTCGCGGCAAAAACCTTGCGGCACCGATCTCCCCCAATCGCACCATTCGCTCCGTGCAGCGCATCTTCGAGCACGCCCTCGACAAGCGAATCAAGCTGGTCCTCGAGCTTTCTGCAACGCGAAACGTTCTCGGCGATCACGCGCGCCTTGAACAGGTCGTGATGAACCTGGTGCTGAACGCGCGCGACGCGATGCCGAACGGTGGAAAGCTGACGATTCGCACCGTGGATCTCGGTCCCGACGTCTTCATCGAGGTTCTGGATCAGGGCCCTGGCGTGCCCGTTGAGATTCGTCAGCGGATTTTCGAGCCCTTCTTTTCGACGAAGGGAGAACGTTCGAGCGCGTCGGGTCTTGGGCTCGCGACGGTCTACGGCATTGTCGAAAGCCACGGCGGCGCGATCGAAGTTCGGGACGCGCCGGGTGGTGGTGCGCTCTTTCGTCTGCGACTTCCTGCGATTGCGGGAACGACGCGCGACCGCCCCAGCGCGCCGGATGCTCTGGTCGTCGGCCAGGGGCTCGTGCTTGTCGTGGACGACGAGGCGGTGCTCCGCGAAGCCGCGTGTCATGTGCTGGCGTCTCTCGGGTACGACACCATCGGCGCCGAAGACGGGGCGCATGCGATCGAGCTCTATCGCGAGCGCGCCGATGAGATCGACGTGGTGGTCTTGGACATGACGATGCCGGGCCTCGATGGGCGTTCGACCTACGTCGCGATGCGTGAGATCCGCCCCGATGTTCGGGTGTTGCTCACCACCGGCTACGCCCTCAACGAAGAGGCGCAGAGCATTCTGGATCTCGGAGTCCGTGGGTTCATTGAGAAACCGTGGAACGCCGCCGAACTCTCGTCGGCGATCGCCAAAGTCCTTCGCTAGAGCACGTCTAGGCGGCTTCCTCCGCCGGCTCGTCGACGGGTCCTTCTTCCTCCCGTCCGGCGGAACGGATCGTCACGAGCAGGAGGAGAAGTACGCCGGCGATCAGTACGACCCAAAGCAGGACGTCCTGCCAGCTCTTCGTGAACGCGCTGGGAGGTTCGTGAGCCGCGTTTTCGACGAGGTCGCCGAGGTTTCCTGTCGCTTCGGCTTCAACGCTGAGGATTAGATCTTCGGCGCGATGAAGTTCGTAGGTCGGCGGGTCGGCGGTGGGATCGCCGACGAGGATTTCGTAGCGGCCTTCGGGCGCTGCGACGTAGAGGGTTGGAATCTCAACCGCCGCGATCGCCTCGACGTTGCGAAGGGGCGCGTCGTTTCCATCGGCTACCCAGAGCTCCAGGGCCTCAACCTCTTCGCTGACGACAATGGGGTTGGTCGTATCGTCGCCAGGACGACGTTGAAGGCGACCGGTGCCGACGACGTACATCTCCTCTCCGTCGCGATAGCGCCCGACAAAGACGGCTTCGCGATCGATGTAGGACGTGTCCGCGCGAATCGAAATCTCGCGCGGCAAGAGCAACGGAGCTGGCAGCGCGATCGGGTAGCGCGTTGCCGGCAGCGCGATTCCCCACTCGGACTCTTCGACGGCCTCCGGGCTGCCCACCTCGAGGGGGACTTCGCCACGTTCGCTCTGTCCGCGAAAGAACGCCCACTGCTGCCGATCCGCATCGACGATCCGAAGGTCGTTGAGACCTAGCGTCGAAGCGGCGAGGGTGTCGAGGGTCGGAATCACCCGGACGAGCCCCTCTCGCGTTGCGGGAATGAGGAGCTCCTGGGAACTCGCAAAGCGACGGGGATCGACGACGCGACCGGGGTGCATCGCGAACGCGAGGGCAGGCGCGGTATCGAAGAGGTCGTTGTCCTGGAGTTCGCCGAGCCCCACCGCCGGAAAGGAAAGGTGCGGCTGGCCGCCCAAAACACGCGCGATTCCATAGGTCGGCGCGCGCGCTCTGCCGCCACCGAAGACGATGCGCGTGCCGGGTCGGTTGTCGAAGACGAGAGCCGGCTGTCGCACCCGCGCTTCGAAACGCAGGTCGGCGGGAAGCGGCGCGTCGTCCCCGTGAAGCGCGATCTCGAGAACGTCCCCGTGGGTGGTTCCGACGTCGATGGCGTTGCGGGTTGCGGCCGGAAGATCTGCGACCCGCACAAAGGAACCTTCGCCGACGAGTTCGCGTTCGCCCGGGGCGATGTCGCGAATCTTGGCGTAGCGATAGAAGGTTGTTTCGTCGGTCCGGACCAGAATCGCGTCCGGGACAAAGCCGCGCGGGCGCCGGAGATGAATCACGACCCCCTCGTCGGTGGACCTGCGCTCGATTTCCTCAAGGGGCAGCGTGAGTGCCGGTCCCTCGGTGGGGCGGGTCAAGGACTCCAGCGCGAGTACCGGCTCGAGGTAGACGTCGTCGCCTTCGAGCTCGATGCGAAGGTGCGAGGCGTCCGTTCGCGGGAGCGGAATTCGAAGCCGGCTCGCGCGCGCGTTCTCAAGGCGAAAGATCGAGTCGGTGGTGAGCTCGCGGCCGAGGTTTCCTTCCGCGTCGGTGATGCGAACGTTGACCTGCCGAAGAAAACGCCCCTGGGGCGACGCAAAGACGAGGTCCCACTCCTGGCCTTCGGGCGGCGGATGGGGCGGCATCGACACGCGGAACACCTCGATGTGCCTGGTGGGGGCGCCTTCGCGAGGCTCTTGGCGCTGCTCGACGTGAAGGGGCACCAGCGGCTGGCGAACGAGATCGCCTTGCCAAGGGCGCGCTTCCGCGTCGACGAAGTAGGGGATCTCGCGCCCGTGCCGAAGCAGGCGGAGGTCCGAAAGGTCGCTCTCACAAGCGCTGAGAATCTCCGTCGGAAGCGGCAGACGGGTGAGACCCGAAGGCTCCGGATCGACCAGCGCCTGCCGGGGAAAGATCGCGGAGGGATCCGGCGCCTGCGCAAAGGCAGGAAGGGCGATAAACGCGGCGAGCGCGGCA